>JAHBVI010000045.1 GCA_019637635.1 Anaerolineae bacterium | reverse complement strand
CAAGCAGCCGCAGGTACGGCCGTACCTGACTTTCCCAGCGGTTGGGTGGCTGTGGTATCCGCTGCGGCAGACCGGCAGCCTGAATGGGCACATCTTCAATAAAGGTGGCGCTGCCGGCGTAACGGCCGTCGGCGTCCAGCCGCGGCAGCACCTCCCCGGTTGCGCCGGAGAACAGCCCCACACGCAGCCGGTAATCATCCGGCGGCGCGCCTGCCGGAACGGGCACCTCCACCCGCTGCACAATGATCTCACCCGGCGTCCATTGTCCCGCCGGATAGGCAAACGTCTCCACCTGGCTCCAGCGATGTCCCCGCGCATCTTCCAATTGCACAAATGGGGTAAAGTTGCCCGGCTGCGCCTCTTTTACCTGCCAGTAAAGGGTCAGCGGCAAAACGCTATCGGGCCGACCAACGCCCAGATCGTAACCAAGCAAGGTGATGCTGCCGAAGTTATCCACCAGCGGATGGCTGATGGTCAGCAGCGGCGTGGCGGCCAGTTCATAGGCGGCAAAGGCCGGGCTGCCGTCAGGGGCATTGGTAGCGGGCAGCGGCGTTGCCTGGGCGAAGTACGGCGCGGCCCAGGCAGGTAGGGGGCTGTTATGGGGGAAGATATAGACGGCCGTTTGCCCCATCGGGAACACCACCGCCTGGCTCTGCGGCAGCCACTTCACCTGCCCATATTGATCACTCAGGTACGCCAGGGTGGGGTGCTGGTAATGTTCGGCGGCGACATAGAGGCTTTTGCCGGTGGTGTCCAGTTCATTTAGAAAGCGGGCGGTGGCTACCAGGTCGCCGTCGGTTTCATAAAAAACATCGGCCCGCGTGCCCCACTGCCGAAAATAGAGCCGGTCGGCGTAGAGGCTGCCTCCCATGAGGACCAGGGTGGCGATGACCAGAGCGGCGGTGGTTGGCTGCGGCCGGCCAAACCGGGCGTGGAGATCATCCAGCAGCGTCATCAGGCCAATGGCCGGCAGGTAAAAAATGAAGGGGATCAGGCCAAAGGCACGGATGTTGCTGGGCACAATCTCGTTCACGGCCAGGGCGGTGGGCAGCACCATGATGAGCGGCGCGGCCAGCAGCAGCAGCGCTGCGCCGCGCTGCCAATCGGCCGTTTTCTGCCGCCAGCGAAAAAGCAGTGTGCCCCAACCTACCAGCAACAGCCCGCCCCAGAACCAGTCGAATAACGGCCGTCCTGGTACATTAAACCGCATATACGGGTCGCCCTGTAAAAAAAACATGCCCAGTGATTTCAGGTAACTTTGGGGAATGGTCAGCGTATCCTCGCCGGGGGCAACCTGGGCAATGCGCACCCAAAAGGCGTCCGGGTGCAGGCGAAAATAGTTAAGCAGGGGCAGGGTGATGACAAAGGCGATGAGAAGGGTGACGGCCGTTTGTCCCCAGCGCCGCCGCCAGTTACTGCGGTTAAACAGCAGTGGCAGCAGCCCTACCATTAATAATAAAGGAAACAGCCGTACTGCCAGATAGGTATACGCGGAAAGCCCCAGGAAAACGCCGCCGGCCACAAACCAGCGCCAATTATTCAGGCGATATGCCCGCCACAAGGCGGCGATGGTCAGGGCTTGCAGCAGCGGTTGGGTATTCACGCGGAAACCCAACCGGCTAAATAGCAGCGCCCAAAAACTGACCGCCAGTAAAGCAGCGGCCAACAGCGCAATGCGGCGGTCGCGGCGCAGTTCCAATCCCAGCCAGTAGGTGGCGGCAACGGTGAGCAGGCTGACGTAAACGGCCGTTAACCGCAGCGTAAACACCGAACTCCCCCCCAGGCGGGTGACGGCCCCCGCCAGATAAAAAAACAGCACCTCTTTACCGGTATAGCTGCTGATGAACACGGGCCGGTAGCCATCAAAAGCAATCTGCGCTACCAGCGTGGCATTGGCCGCTTCATCATAGTGCAGGCCGCCCGGTATGTTGGTCAGATTGGGGATGCGTAACGTGGCCGCTACCATCAGACAAAACAGCATAAGCAGCAGGGCATGATAGTAGCGAATATGGCGCATGACAGAAATTGTATCTGGCAGGGTGTTCCCTGTCCAAGCTGGTAGGCCCGTCAGGTTTAGCAAACCTGACAGGTCTTACCCTGTTTATTGTGAAAAAAGTCACCAGCGTAGGTTTTGCGTGGGTTTGGCGTAGGGGCGGCGTACAGCCGGGCGTATAAAAGGCGTATAAAATCTACGGTGAAGGGTAAAAAATCTCTTCTTCTTCTCCTCCTTTTAACGAGAGTCAGGTTTCGGCGTTCCTGACTCTCCACAAAAACAATGGGCTGGTTTTTACCAGCCCTTTTTATTTTCCCTGCCCAAATCACCCCGGTGGTTAGGTGAGATTATCACCAACCTGTAAGACGGAGGTCTGGCGTAAGCGGTAGAATTACCGCATGAAAAAAACAAATCAAACCAGACCTCCCTTGGAAAGCTTAGCATGTGTCAACCCGGACTGCGACTTGTATGGCCAAAAAGGAGGCAGCCATTTGACCATCCGAAAAGTCTATGGTGGGGACAACATTCGTTACTTGCGTTGCCGGTTCTGTCAGGCAGAATTCAGCGAACGGAAAAACACAGCCTTGTGGAACAGCAAAATACCAGAGGAAAAAGCTGTTTCTGTGGCCGAACACCTGGCTGACGGCTGTGGTATCAAGAGCACCAGCCGATTGGTCAAGGTAGACCCCAGCACGGTACGACGTTTGAACCAGAAGGTGGGCACACATGGCCGACAATACCATGAACAAGAAGTAGAGGATGTGGCCGTGAGTGAACTGCAAGCCGATGAACGGTATGGCTTTGCCGGGAGCAAGGGGCGACCAGCCTGGGAAGCGGAATTGATGGACCCGGCCAGCAAGTTCATCTTGGCGCATGTGCAGGGAGCACGGGACGAGTCCTTGATTCGTCGTTTGCTCACCGATGGGGCGGCGCGTGTGCGCAATCGGCATGAGGTGGCCTTGTTCACCGATGGGCTGGCTGCCTATCGCACCTTGTTCCCGGAGATATTCGGTACTGCCTACTATCCCCCACGACAAGGCACACGCGGCCCGCATCCCCAAGCCCGTTTCCGCATTCCGCGCACGGCGGCCCTGGTGCAGATCGTCAAACATCAGAGCGGCTCCCGTCTCAAAGAGGTGGAAATCCGCTATGTGTATGGCAGTAAGAAGCGGATCGAGCAGGCTTTGGCGCGCTTGGGCTACCATGTGCCCAACACCTCGGCCATCGAACGCCGCAACGGCACCGCCCGGTTGATGAGCGCAGCGCAGGTTCGTAGATCCCTGGCCTTTGCCGGTAAAGAAAGCACCAAAGCAGCGATGGGGTGGTGGGGCATGACGGTTTACAATTGGTGTCGTCCGCATCGTAGCCTCAAGCAGTTGCTATCTGCGCCAGTGGGTAAAAAAAGTATGAACAGAGGTCGCCGGCTATGGCCATCGGGTTAGCTAATTCAATTCTATCCATTCGTGAGATTCTCCTTACTCCGGTTTATCCGCCGGGCGGTTGGAGATAATCTCACTGGACTACCATCACCCCCCCATAAAATAAGTTGAGAAAGAAGGAGAGGCTTTAGCCGATGCGCGGTTCGCCTAAAGGCTCTCCTCCGATTGTTACACCAGGTGTAACGGGAAAATTAAGACACAGCGGGTAATCTTAAGCCAGAGTTTTTCAATGGTAGTTCAAAAAAAGAATACGGTGGAACCCCTACCCCTCAATAAACAGGTTTTGGGAGGCGTAAGCGTTCAGTTCCTTAAGAGAACTGACAGGTTTTTTGACCTGCGAGGTTTCAAGTTGAACTGGTAAAAACCTGTCGGGTCTGAACGGTCACGACTAAACTCCTATTCACAACGAAGGAGAAGTTCGTTAACCTGTGTGTTGGGGTGGGTCATCCCCACTTTGAAGAAGTAAAGTTACGGCAATCTTAGCTCTCTATTTGTAGTGTAATCAACCCACAGAACAGCGCTATCTGGCATAAATGAAGATGTTTCATTTGGCCTGCCATGGGAAAGCTATGGTTAGGGAATTGAGGGGTTAGGTTTTAAGGATATGGAGCAAAGGATGAAGTTAAAAAATAATCTATACAATGAATTTGGACAACTGGGGCTGATTGCCCCAGAAGCGTACAGCACGGCCTGGGTAGCCATGGTGCCTGACGCGGCCGACTTGAGCCGTCCGGCGTGGCCGCAAGCGTTACAATACTTGCGCCTGCATCAGTTGGAAGATGGTGGGTGGGGAGAATCCTCTGTTTGTTTTGCCCATGAGCGGCTGATTTCTACGTTGGCGGCAATTTTGGCTTTTTCTACCTGGCAGGAGCCGGCTGATACCGCGATTATTGTGCGTGGGGTGGAGGCTATCCACCGGTATATGAGCCGGTTGGCGGTTGAGCCTGAAGCGCCCATTGGTTTTGAACTGCTGCTGCCGGCATTGTTATCCAGATTGGCGCCTTTTGGTCTGAATCTGCCGTCTACTCTCTGGTCAGATGAGCTTAAACAAATTACCGCCAGGAAGATGTCGCTGATTGGTAAGTTGGAGATTGATTACACCCAACCGCGCACCTGGTGGTTTAGTATGGAGATTCTGCCAGATGATCGCCTGGTGAAGATAGATGACCGTATTTTGGACAAGTATGGTTCTATTGCGACGGCAACGGCGACGACGGCGGCCTATTTGCGCGCTTTGCGGCTGCACGGCCGTGACTCTACCCGCGCCGCTGCTTTTCTCAACCATGTCCTCAACCTGGGTCATGGGGGTGTTGGGTTCTGCTGGCCTGTGGAGATCTTTGAACTGACCTGGGTATTGGATAGTTTTCGCCGGGCCGGGTTTTCGCCAACGGATCGGGAGATAGCCCCCTTCATAAAAGAGTTGGCCCGCATGTACGATGCGCCCCCGATGGGCCTATCCTGGAGCCAGGTTTTTCCGGTGAATGATAGTGATAATACGGCTACCGGTTACACCGTACTGCGGTGGGCGGGGTTAAACCCATCCATGAAACCCCTGCTCAAGTTTTGGGATTCAAATCACTTCTTTACCTATTTAGATGAACGCACGCCTTCTGTTTCGGCCAATGTTCACGCCTTAATGGCCCTGCGCACCAGTTTGTCCAGTTACGAACATAAACAGTTAGCCATTCGTGTTACCGAATGGCTGAGGCAGCAGTTAGATCACTATCAGCAGTTTAATGACAAGTGGCACATCTCTCCATTATATGTAACCTCCCGCGCTATTTCCGCTTTGGCCGGTTGGGATGATGATTTAGCCCGGCGTTGTGTAGAGTACGTTTTGGCCAGGCAAGACCGGAGTGGTGGTTGGGGCAGTGGTGAGCGGCCGAGTATCGAGGAGACCAGTTTTGCTGTTTTGGGATTGATTGCGGCTTCACAGGCGGGATTATTAAGGGATATGAGTTCGTTGAAATTAGCCAATCAGTTCTTGAGCAAGAACAGCGCCCAGCGGCCTTCTGCCCGGTTGTGGATCGGCAAGACCTTGTACCAACCTGTTGGCGTAACGATGGGCACTGTGTTTGCGGCCCAGGCGGCCCTGGCCAGACACCAGGCCTATCATTGGTCGCAGTCATATGCGCTGCCCCAATTAACCGTAAGCCAGCCAGCCCGGCTCTAACATTAAACAAGATGCAAAAAAACAGCCCTCTGGAAAAGGAGGGCTGTTTTTTTGCTGAAAATGAGTGATCTGGTTTTATCGCCGTCGTAATTCGGCGCTGTAAAAGGCCACATCAAGTTGTTCGGCTACCGTTACGGGAACAATGACCCCAGGGGCTATTTCGTTGTCTACGGAAAATTCAAACCCTAGGGGGTCGGGCGGACGCAGTAACGAGGTTTGCAGAACGGTTGCCTGATTGCTGCCTTGTTTTACCTGGATTGTGGCAGATTCTTGAGACAGTTCGATGCTGATGGTGTGCCAGGTGGTGGCGTCTAACCAGGCCGGCATGGGTACCAATTGCAGTAAACCAGAACCGGTGGCAAAGTCAAAGTCTTGGGCCACAATGGCGAAGTACCCACCAAAAATGCTGCTGCGGGTGACGCCAACGGCCGTGATAAGGTTCCCTGTGTCTAATGGCGCATTCCACAGAAACAGATTTTCCGATAATCCCGGCGGCGGCGCTGCTTCGGCAAAACGATGCGTGTACATCACCACTACATTTTTTCTCTGTGTGGGCTGCCAGCAAAAAACACGTTGATCGGGAGGCAGCGACGTGTCAATCTCGGAAATACGGCTGGAGGAAAGCTCACCGTTAAACGGGAACGGATCCATCCGCAGTGACAGATACCGTTGATGGCCTTCCCGATTAAAGGCATAAGAACCACCGGGAGGTGTCACCTGAAAATTGAAACCGTGCGCCTCAACTTGATGCTTGTTGACAAAGGAGGAAATAATCCGTTTGCTTGAGCAGTGCATCTGCGTTTCATCGTTGGCGGCAATGGCAAAATCCGTTGCCGCTGTTGATGCCACGGTTGATGGCTGCTCAAGGGCATAGACAGCACTTTGGTTAACAATCAAAATACTGCACAGGACTAAAAATAGAAGCGTGAGAATGGTTAAATTTTTCTTCATTGTTTATCTCCCCAATCAGATTGATAAGATTCACGTTATTATTACCGTTAAATCTGTCAGATAAAATGAATACCGGGTCAATTATAGAGCAAGTCTGTAGGAAATCAGTCCTGATAGGAAGGTCTTAGGAAAAGGAGAGGTGCAAATGGATACCCTAATGGGGATACCTGAGTTAGGAGAGTTTTTATCATCGCCTGTTGAAGTTGTGACG
The DNA here is from genome assembly GCA_019637635.1 of Anaerolineae bacterium. Taxonomy (GTDB): domain Bacteria; phylum Chloroflexota; class Anaerolineae; order Promineifilales; family Promineifilaceae; genus CAADGU01. The sequence goes on along the minus strand of JAHBVI010000045.1, from coordinate 40,865 downwards.
CAGGTGGCGCCAAAGAGCGTTATTTTTGCGTCTGGCGGCACCAGGCGGGCGGCGGCTTTGGCTGGTATTGAGTTCGGTGATGAATTTGCCAGTTGGAATCGGCAGCAGATGATGTCTGCTTGTGAACTCTTTTTCCGGCTGGGTGTGGCGCATTTGATTATGCCCATGGGCAGTCCCAAGATGTTTGCGGAAGGCGGTTTGTATGGGCAGCGATTGGTACAGTGGTTGACGTGGGGGTTAGCCGGCGAGAAATCTCTTGCCTATTACCGGCAAGCCAACTGGCAGGTGCGCATTGTGACGGCTGGTGCGCCCATACCGGCATTAGAGGCTGCGGCTGAGACGGTGATGGAGGAGACGCAAGGGGCAAGCGGCCCTTTTTTGTGGTTTGTGATCACACCTGATTTTGACCAGATGTGGCAATGGGTGGGGCAGGCTTTTGTGCAGGGCGCCGGTAATCGCCTGGAAGCGGTGCTCGCGTTGTATGGCTATGCTATTCCGCCGGCTTCTCTATTGGTCAGTTTTGGGAAGCCGCTCATCAGCCAGGATGTTTTACCCCCGCTTTTGTATGAAGAGGTTCAATGCTATTGGACGCAGCAGCCGGGGTATGGGCTGGATGAAGATTCGCTGCGGCGGATTTTTTATGACTATGCTTTTTTGCGGTCTACCTGGCGGTCTGACAAGACGGGGCGGGCGGAGGAAGCGGTTCGTTACCGTGAAGCCTGGGAAAAGGGGCCGATTATTGGCCTGGGGCAACATTTGGGGCCGTTTTGGTACCCGCTGACTGAAACACGGCCGTTTGCAGACGAGATAGAGGCAAATGTTTAGTCCCTCCGGAGACCTGACTGGTTTTTGACTTGTGAAGTGCCAAATTGAACTGGTAAAAAACCTGTCAGGTCTGAACGGTTACGCTTTGGCGGAGGTTGGGACTATATTACTACAATTTTTGCCCTGACAATCACGCCCCCTTCACTTCGCCAGCCTCATCTTCTGTGTAACATTGGCCTCACTGGTACTATTCTCATCTCGCATAAACGTAAAGGATTGTTTATCCTACCAGAGTGCAAAAACCTCATCTTTCCGGAGAAGAGAAGTTGTGGTTAACAAATGTAGTGTAAATCCATGAGAAGCAGGCACAAAAACAGACACCCCATCACGAATACATTGTCAAAAAACGATCACGCCGTGTCTTAACCTGGCAGAGGTTACCATGTATGACCGAATAAAAAATTTGTTGGCTCCACCTGTAGTGGAGGATAAAACCCAGGCACTTTCAGCCAATTTGCTGAACACGGCCTTGCTGACCATGCTAGGGGTTACGTTCCTGGTGCCCCTGCTCATTGTCTTGTCTGATCCTTCACAGCCAGGCAATACGCTCTCTCTGCTGTTAGGCTGGGCAATGGCGGCCATCATGGTTGGTTTGTGGTATACGCTGCGCCGCGGGCGTGTTGAACTGGTTAGTTATCTTTTCTCTTTTACCTTTTTGGGGGTGCTAACGGCCGTTACCTTCTTCTTTGGTGGCATTCGCAACACCAGTACAGTTGGTTTTGCCCTGGTGATCATCATGGCCATCCTCCTGTTAAGGAGACGGCGCGCTTCCTTCATCTTCACCGGTCTCACCATTCTTATTTTAGCTGCCGCGTATGTTGCCGAACTCCAGGGAATTATTCAGCCCCAGCCGCAAAGAGTAGTTTCAGCCGTTGATTTCATCATTTATGCTTCGGTTTTTGCCCTGACAGGCTCTTTGTTACATTTTGCGGTGCGTAACTTGAACGATGCCTTAGAACGAGCGCAAGCCAGTGAACAGGCCGCGGCCCATGCCAACCAGCAATTACAGGGTTTGAATGCAGAATTAGAGAGCCGGGTGGCTTTGCGCACGCAGGCCTTAGTTACCAGCGCCGAAATTGGCCGCACGGTGTCTACCATCCTGGATAAGGCACAGTTGGTCACAACGGTAGCCCAGGAAATACGCGACGCTTTCAATTATTACCAGGTTCACCTGTATCTGTTGAATACAACTGGCGACACGTTGGAACTGGCGGCCGGCGCCGGGCACGCCGGGGCGGAGTTGCTCAGGCGGCAGCATAAGGTGCCGGTGGAAAAAGGGTTGGTGGGGCGCGCCGCGCGCACAAACCAGCCGGTGTTGGCCCCAGACGTGAATCAGGTTGAGTCCTGGCTGCCCAACCCCTTACTGCCGGATACCCAATCAGAAATCACAGTGCCCATTGCTCTGGGTGGGAAGGTGTTAGGGGTACTGGATGTGCAACAGAATGTGCGGAATGGATTAGGGCAAAGTGACGCTGACTTGCTGCTTTCAATTTCCGGCCAGGTGGCGGTGGCTTTGGAAAATGCGCGGCTGTTGGCTGAGGCGCGGGCGCAGGCTGAACAAGAGGCGTTGATTAACCAGATTAGCCAGCAAATTCAGAGCGCCACTACTATGGAGGAGGCGATGCAGGTGGCGGTGCGGGAGATTGGCCGGACGGTACATGCCCCGCAAACACGGGTGCGCCTGGCGGCTGGCCAGGTGAATGTGGTCAATCAGCCGGGCAACGGCCGTAACCCCCAACCCGAATCCGCCTCCTAAACGCCACAAGTAAGACCCGTCAACAGGGAGAACACGCATGACACATGCTGATGAAAAAATACCACCAGAAATAACCGCCGTTCAAAAAAGAGCGTTGTTGAAATTAACCATCTTATTGGGCGCGACTATCCTGGTTGTCTTGTTTTATCTTTTTGTGGGCTACCAGCAAAACATGACGGCCATTATGGTCGTAGCCGGCATACTGGCCGCGTTTGCGGTGATAACAATAGTCGCCATGTATATGGTGAAAAAAGGCCGGGTGCAACAAGCTATCTGGCTGGTATTTATCGGCATGATGATCATCTGGCCCCTGTCTGTCTTATTGCTGGCCGGATTTGGCATTGTCTTAGGACTGAGCCTGCCCATATTTGTTATTCTCATAACCGATAATATATTGTCCTCGAAAGAGATCACGCGGGCTGCGATAATAGCCACTGTTGTCGGCGGCGTGACGCTGCTAATTGATTTGTACGGGCCGGAGGGCCGAACCCAGGTGCCAGCTACGCTGCAAGCCTTTTTACCGGGCGTTATTGTGGCTATCTTTCTGGTTTATGGCCTGTTCATCGCCTTTAATTTCAGAAATTATAGTATGCGGGCCAAACTCATCACCGCCACCGCCATGGTCGCTATTGTCTCTGTGGTGGCGGTGACGGTGATTGTGGGCATTACCACGCGAAACGCGCTGGTGAATCAGGTAGGTGGCAACCTGAACAGCCTGGCCGGATCGCAGGCATTGGCGTTGGGGGAAGTGATGGCCCGCCAGATCAACATTATGGAGACGCTGGCGCTGAACAGGGCCGTCAGTGATGCTGTGGAAGCCCGCAATACGTTTTATGAGGATCAGACGCCTGAGGAAATCAAAGCCTCTATTTTACAATTGAGCCAACAATGGCGGGTGGCAGACTCAACGGATCGGCTGGTGTTGAGCGTGGTGAACAATACCACCTCGCAGCAGTTGATCGCCTTTCAACAAACATTTCCTGACCACAGTCGCATCTTGCTTACAGACGCCCACGGCGCCCTGGTAGCTGCCTCCCACCGCCCTGGCAAATTTGACTATAGCAATGAAGAGTGGTGGCAGACTGTATCGTCTGCCGGGTTTGCTACGGTGCATGTTGGTCAGCCTTATGTGGCCGATGACCGCGATGAAGTATTAGTAGATATTGCCGTGCCGGTGCGTACTCGTGACAGAACAGGCCGCGCCCGTGTGTCTGGTGTGCTGTTGACTTCCTACAACTTAAATTCGTTGGTACAAATCTTACGGGAAGCTGCTTTTGGACAAACCGGCCATTTTGATCTGCACTTCCCCAATTCCCGACAAATTGAGGTTAGAGGGGATTCGGTGGTTCAGCTCCAGTTCATCCCAACCAATGAAAATAAGCTGGTGGAGGATCTGCGACTCAATAATTTGCCTTTTTTGAACGAGGTTTATAATGGCGCTCCCAGTTTGGTCAGCCAGGGTCGGGTGAATACATTGGCTAATGAGCCGAAGGTGGACAGCCTGGGTTGGCGGGTTGTGGCCGTGCAATCGGAGGCGGAAGCGTTGCTGCCGGTGGAACAGCAGCAGCGCACAAACGCTTTGTTGGGTGTCGTCATCGTTTTGCTGGCTTCGATCACGGCGGCGGTGGTGGCGCAGGTGTTGGCCCGGCCGATTATACGCCTGACCGACACGGCCGTTCTGGTAGCCGAAGGTGATCTCTCCGCCCGCGCGGAAGTGACGGGCAATGACGAAATTGGCACATTGGCCTTCGCCTTCAACCAGATGACCGAACAGGTGCAATCTTCCATCAGTGAATTGGAAAAACGGGTGACGGAGCGTACCCATGCCTTAACCACCAGCATTGAAGTAAGCCGCAGCCTATCCACCATCTTGGATCCGAGCCAGCTTGTGACCGAAATTGTGGAACAGGTCAGGTCTGCATTTGACTACTATTATGTGCAAATATATCTGCTGGATGACCAGGAAAAGGTGCTGCACATGCGCGGGGGGACAGGCGAAGCCGGACAATTGATGCTGGCCCGGCAGCACCAACTACCCATCGGCCAGGGGTTAGTGGGGCGGGCGGCGGCGGATAATACGGCCGTGTTCATCCCCGATGTCTCCCAATCCCCAGATTGGAAATCTAATCCCTTGCTGCCCGATACCAGAGCGGAAATCGCCGTGCCCATTGCCATTGGCGACCGGGTATTAGGCGTTTTGGACGTACAGCACGATGTCAGTGAAGGTCTGACAGAAGGGGATTTGTCTCTGCTGCAATCCGTAGCCAGCCAGGTAGCCATCGCCTTCCGCAACGCGCGCTCTTTTGAAGAGGCGCGCAAACAGGCCGAACGCGAGAACAGGGTCAACATCATCAACCAAAAAATCCAGCAGGCGCCCACCATCGAGAACGTCTTACAGGTGACGGCTAAAGAGTTAGGTGACTTTTTAGGCCAACGCCTTCACGTTCAGGTTGACTGGCAGACGTTACATGCCGGTGAAAATGGGAATCAATTTGTTTCCAAAGAGTAGGGCAATGGGTCAAATTCCTTTGCACTATTGTGAGATTTATTAAGGAGTACACAACCATGAAAGCTATTATTTTCGCCCCAGGGCAATATGTAAAAATAGGATTGGCCTTAATCGTTATGGCCTTGTTTATCGTGGGGTGCAGTGCGGCCAATGGTTCCCAAACAAGCACTGCTGAACCGGACGAAGTGACATTTCAGATGGGTTGGATTCACGAGTATTCGGCGGCCGGTTTGTATGCGGCCGAGGCCAACGGCCGTTTCACCGCCGAAAACTTATCGGTTCAGATCAATGAAGGCGGCTTTGGCGAGCAAGGCTACATCGATCCCATCACCCAGGTTGGTGAGGGCAGCGCCGATTTTGGCGCTACCAGCGCCATCTCGCTCATTCAGGCACGGGCCGCCGGCGTTCCGGTGGTAGCCATCGCCGCTGAAATACAACGGAATCCCTTTGCTCTCATTTCTCTGGCGGAAGACAACATCATCCGCCCGTCCGACCTGGTGGGTAAACGGGTAGCCGTCAATGATGGCGGCGCTGCCGCTCTCTATAACGCGATGCTGCTTTCGCAAGGGCTAAACCCGGATGACATTGAAACCATCTCACGCACCACCTTTGGCGTTGATCCCCTGATCAATGACGAGGTTGACGTTATCGGCGGTTGGATCATTAACGAGGCCGTTTTGGTGCGGGAAGCGGGTTTGGAACCAACCTCTATTTTGCTCAGCGATTACGGCATCAATGACTATACCTCGTTGATTTTCACCACAGAAAAGATGATCAACGAAAACCCCGATGTCGTTGAACGCTTCTTACGCGCCTATTTGCAGGGCATGGCCGATGTGATTGCCGATCCCGAAAAAGCCGTCACGCTTGTCACGCAATACAACGATACCCTGGTAGCCGCAGAACAAGAGCGACGGTTGCAGGCGTGGCTGCCTCTGATTAACCCAGCGGGCAGCACATTAGGCGCTATGCAGCCCCGAACCTGGGAACAAATTCACCAGATCATGTTAGATCATGGAATTTTAGCCGAGCCAATTACCATTGAAGAAGCGTATGACCTGCGCTTTTTAGAGGCGATCAATCAAAAATAGGGCCTACGTAATGACGACGACCCGAAGGATATAAAACCATTTTGGGTCTCCAGGGATGAACCTTATGCAAGCATCTCAAACGATGGAACTGCCTTCCACAGGCCGCATCCGGTTTTGGAATCAAATTCGCTGGCGTTTGATCGCTGCTTTTGTGTTGTTGGCAGTGGTACCTATGGTGTTGGTGGTCAGCATTATTGTTTCCAACACCCTTAACCAAATTCGCCAACAAACCCTCACCGGGTTGGAGGCAATTGCGCAGTTAAAACAGGACCAACTGGAACGTTGGGTACGTGACAGCCAATCTACTTTGGAGCAGTTCCCCATTGGCCGCCATGAGGAAATGATGCGGGATGGCGTGGTTTCTTTTGAGGCAGGTGAGTTGGCGGAAGGGGAGCAGCGGGCATTGGAAACATTGTTTGCCCAGGCTGCAAGTGGTTCTTCCTTTTTTGAGGAGCTTTTCCTTTACACGCCGGAAGGCGTTATTCTGGCTTCTTCTAGCCCGGTGCAAACGGGCAAATCGGTGGTCAACCAGCCTTATTACGCGGCTGATCTGGCGGAATCCTCATTTCAGACGCCCTATTATGATTTGAGCGTGGGTGGTTTAACGATGGTGTTGACCCATGTCTTGCACGATGAACAAACGGGGGAGCCAATTGGCGTTTTGGCCGGTCGTCTGGACCTGACTACGCTGGGTGACATTATGCTCGAACGCACCGGTTTGGGGGAAACGGGTGAAACGTATCTGGTTAGCGCGGAGAGCAATTACTTTCTCACCCCCAGCCGTTTTGAGGAGGATGGGTACCCTCAGGAGCGCGCCTATCGTAGTCTGGGTATTGATGAGGCATTGGCCGGAAATAATGGTGATGGTCTTTATCCTGATTATCGGCGGCCTGGCGTGCCGGTTTTGGGTGTATACCGCTGGCTGCCAGATTTGCAGGTAGCTTTGTTGGCAGAAATTGATGTAGAGGAGGCGTTTGCCCCGGCGGAGACGACGCGGAATTTGGGTGTGGCGATCACGGCCGTTGCTGCCATTAGTGCCGCTATCCTGGGTTACATGGTGACGCAACGCATTTCCAAGCCTATCCTTTCCTTGACAGAAGTGGCCCTGCAAATGGCCGGCGGTGATTTATCGCAGCACGTTGCTATCAAAGATAAAACCGAAATCGGGCTATTGGCGCGCGCGTTCAACAGCATGACCGAGCAGCTACGCAGCTTGATTAGTAGTTTGGAACAACGAGTGGCCGAACGCACCTATGCTCTGGTGGTCAGCGCCGAGGTGGGCAGCAATATTTCCCAGAAAATCAACGATTTGGACGAGCTATTGGCGTATGCTGTGGAACACATCTCGCACCGGTTCGATGTGTATTACACCCAAATTTATCTGGTTGATGCGACCGAAAGATTTCTGGATTTGCGCGTAGGTACCGGGAGTGTGGGCCGGGAATTGGTAAAACGCGGGCACCGTTTAGCCATTGGTAGTGGTTCCATCAACGGGACGGCGGCGGCGGAAAAACGCACGATTTTGGTAAAAGATACCCAAACCAACCCCTTGCACAAACCCAATCCTCTGTTGCCACAAACACGGCTGGAACTCTGCGTGCCGCTGGTGGCCGGCGACAAACTGGTTGGCGTCCTCAATATGCAAAGTGACACGCCCTACAGCTTTAGTGAAGAGGATGTTCCGGCACTGGAAGTGTTGGCCGTGCAGTTAGCCATTGCGGTGGAAAATGCCCGCCTGCTTCAAGAATCGTTGGATATTAAGGAGCAGCTTGAAGCCCAAATTCGGCAAAATGTGACCCAATCCTGGGGGCGTTATCTGGACGGCATTCATCAGAACGAACTGGTAGGCTATCGTTATGAGGCCGGTAAGGTTATGGAAATGCAAAAGGCCAGCGCCAAACCTGCCGCCCGTGGGGTGCAGATGCCGGTGACGGTGGTGGGGAAGTCAGTTGGTTCTATTGCTATTGAAGATGTGAACCCCAACTTCTGGTCGGAGGACGATGCGGCGATCATTCGCGCCATTGCCGAGCAGGTGGGCCAACGCATTGAGAATCTGCGGCTTCTGGATGAGGCGAAACGGTATCGCCAGGAGGCAGAAGAAGCCTCACGCCGGTTACTGCGCGAGGGGTGGCAGGTAGTACAAGAAGAGCAGGCAGTGACCGGCTTTGTTTACGATCAATATGCTGTTAACCCACTGACCGAAGCAACGGCCGTTACCGACCCCACCCTGCAAGCGCCTTTATTGGTGCAGGGGGAACCGGTTGGTTTTCTGGAACTGGCTGACCTGGACACCCCCGACACCCAAACGGCCGAATTTCTCACGGCCGTTGCCACCCGCCTCAGTGCCCACCTGGAAAACCTGCGCCTGACCCGGCAAACGGAAGAAGCCCTGTCTGAAGCCAGGCAGCGCACGGCGGAACTCAACATTCTCAATGAAATGGGGGCGGCTTTTGCCGCCGCCCGCGAAACCGAAGAAATGTTGACGCTCATCCAGACCTTCACTTCCCGGCTTATTCCCAACACGGAAAACTTCTATATTGCCCTGTACGATGAAACGTTGAATGAAATTGCCATTCACCTGTTTTATGTCCCTGGCGAGATTGCCCACTCCAACAAAGTGGAGAACATTATTCGCCGTCGCAGCAGCAATGGGGTGACGGAGTATGTGATGCGCACCCGCAAACCGTTGCTGGTGAATGGGGACATGGCGCTGGTGGCTGCCGAAATGGGCTTTGAAGCCATTGGCGCCCGCGCCAAATCTTGGATGGGCGTTCCCCTGGTGATTGGCGACCGGGTGCTGGGGGTGGTAGCCATGCAGAGTTTTGATGCGCCCAACCAATATGGCGAACATCAGTTGGAATTATTGATGGCTGTTGCCAGCGGCGCGGCCATTGCGCTGGAAGGCATTCGCCTGTTGCAGCAGGTGCAAAGCCGCGCCCGCCAGGAACAGATTTTGCGGGAAGTGACGGCGCGGGTGTATACGGCCGTAGACGCCGAATCCATTTTGCGCGCTACTGCCCAAGAAATTAACCAACGCCTGGGTCTGGAAGCATTCATTTACCTGGAAGAACAAATCCAACCCGACCCGGTTGCGGCCGATGGTGGCAATGGCCATAACTAACCTGACCTTATTCTCGATTGGAGACCACGATGACTGAATTGAACCCACAGGATAACCGGTTCACCCCCAGAAGACGTATTGTTCGTTTTTTGGAAAGTCTGGCCCAACCTGCCACTACCATAACCGACCCTGCCGAGTGGCAGCAGGCCCGTTTTCTGGCAACCATTACCCTGGTGATTACCGGGTTGACGGCCGTTAATATCCCCGTTCGGCTCATCTCTGGCAGCGCCTTTACCGAACCGCTTGAATTCATAATATATGTGGTCATTAGTCTGGTGCTGGTAACTGCCTACATACTCAGCCGCACCCCTTACTACCGGTGGACGCCACTCATTGCTATTGTGGCCCTTACCTCCACCATTTACGCCTCCTTTTTCCTGTCAGACCCACCGTCCAACTCTAGTTTTCTCTTTTTGACAATCATCGTCTTATTTGCCAGCGCCATTCTTTCCAACCGGAATGTGTTCCTGTTTGCGGTGGGGAACATTGCCTTTTTGTTGCTGGGGCCGTTGTTTATACCTGCGATGACTTATGATCTGGTGGCGGTGGCTGTGGGCCTGCTCATTATTTCCACCGTACTTGTTTTGGTAGCCAATCAGCATCGTGACCGCATTGCCAGAGTGCGGCAGCAAGAATTACGAGCGGCCAACAAACAATTACAGGCATTTAGCCAATCTTTGGAAGATCGTGTGCGGGAGCGTACAACTGACCTGGTGCTGGCGATGGAGGTAGGGCAGGTGATTGCCCAAATTCGAGACCTGGACGATCTGTTGCAGCAGGCAGTCACGCTTATCCGCGAACGTTTTGACCTGTACTATGTGCAAATTTATCTGACAGATGAAACCGGACAATGGCTGCGGCTGCGGGCAGGTACCGGCACGGTGGGGCCAGCCCTGTTGGCGCAGGGGCATCGCCTGCCGGTGGATGAACATTCCATCAACGGCCGTACCGCCACCTTCGCCCAACCGGTTATTGTGCCCGATACCCAAACCAGCGACTTTTTCCGCCCCAATCCGGCCCTGCCCGATACCCGCTCAGAAATGGCTGTTCCGCTGATAACGGGCGACCGGGTCGTAGGTGTTTTGGATGTGCAAAGCAGCCAGGCCAACAGCCTTAACGAAGCTGTCTTGCCTGCCTTTCAGACCTTGACCGCCCAATTAGCGGTGGCCATTCAAAATGCGGGACTGCTAACGGAAATGGCCGAAACCACCCTTTTCCTTGACTCCATTGTGGCCAACATTCCGCTAATCCTGTTTGTTAAAGAGGCCGAAAATTTGCGCTATGTTCGGGTGAGCAAGGGCATGGAAGAGTTGGTAGGGCTGCCGGCGTCAGAAATAGAAGGCAAAAATCATTATGACTTTTTCCCGCCGGAAACAGCCGCCAGTTTTGCCGACCAGGATTACCAGGTATTGCATGACAGGCAATTGGTGGAGGTTCCTGAAGAAGTAGTAGAAGGCGTAAACGGTAAGGTCGTGTTGCATACCCTCAAAGCGCCGGTTATGGGCGCTGATGGTGACCCCAAATATCTCATTGGCCTCTCCACCGACATTACCGGGCGTAAGCAAATTGAGGAGCAGTTGGCCGAACGGCTGAAGCAGTTGAATCTGCTAAACGAAATTGGGCGCAAAACGGAGGAGGTCTCGGCCATAGACGAGTTTATGACCTGGATTACCCGGCGTATTCCGCAAACCATGAGCCATCCAGAAGCCTGTATTGTGGCGGTGACAATGGGTGACAAAATTTTCGGCGAAAGACGGGCCATTGAACTGCCCCGCCACATGGTGGAAGACCTGACGGTTCGTGGGGAATTTGTGGGGCGTGTTCACATTGCTTACCTTGATCCGGCTCTGAATTTTCGGGATGAGGATAGCGCGGTCATTGGAAGTGTGGGCCGGCGTATTAGCAGCTTTATTGAAAATCAGCAGCTTCTGGCGCAGTTGCAGACGCAGGCGGAAAATTTGCAGAAGGTGGCCGAAATCAGCACGGCCGTTGCCGCCAGCCGCAACCCCGCCCAATTGGCCCAAGAAGTAGCCGAATTGACATATGCCGCTTTTAGTCTTTACCAGACGGCCGTGTTCATCCTGGAAGAAAACGATCTGGTTCTTACCGGTGCGGCCGGCAATTTAACTGTTGCTGTTGCCGGCCAAACCACACGTTTGTCGCCGCGCACCCTTAAATCATTGGTGGCCCGTGCCGCCCGCACCGGTCAGGGCATCCTCATCAATGATGTATCCACCGAACCAGACTTTATGCCCCACCCCCTGCTGCCGGAGACAAAAGCGGAAATCGTTACGCCATTGCTGGTGGGTGGGCAGGTATTAGGGGTGCTGGATATTCAATCAGATAAACCTGGCGCCTTTAAGGACGAAGACCTCAATATCTTTACCACGCTGGCTTCTCAGGTAGCCATCTCACTGCAAAATGCCCGCCAATACCAACAGACCCAAACCGCATTGGAAGAACTCCGTTCCTTACAGCGTGTGGTTACCGGGCAAAGCTGGGAATCATATAGAAACAGCCGGCAGCGGGCCGTTCAGGGGTTCGTTGCGAACCGCCAGGAACTCCAGCCAATTATGTTCTCTTCCGAAATAGAGGCGCCTGACCTGGCGGTGGGGGCCTCTCTCCCTGGTCTTACGGCCGACGAAGCCATTGTGATTCCGGTGCAGGCGCGTGGCACTACCATTGGCAAATTAGGCGTGCGCAAAGATGCAGGGACGCCAGTCTCCCCAGAAATAGAAGCATTGTTGGCTAACATTGCCGTGCAAGTGGCCGAAGCATTAGAGCGCGCCCGCCTTTTTGAAGAGACAGAACTTGCCCGCGCCCAGACGGATCAGCTGTATGCCGGTAGTGAGCGGGTGGTACGGGCGACCACGTTGGACGAAATTTTGGAGGCGTTGGTGGCCTCAACCGCCTTGCAGTGGATGGATCAGATAGAGATACGTTTCTTTGACCAGCCCTGGCGTGATGCGCGCCCGCAAACGATGATGACGGCGGCGATGATGGATATGGTGGGGATCGGTTTGACGGGAGCAGTGGGGGATGTGTCTCAGATAGATCAATTCCCGGTGGCTGACCGCCTGACAAAGGATCATCCGTTTGTGGTGAATAATGTCCATACGGATACGGAGATGGACGAGGCCGTCCGCGCCTTCCTGATAGACCAATTGGAGGTCAGTAGCCTGGCTGTTTTTCCGCTGGTCATTGGGGATCAATGGCTTGGTCTGGTCATGGCCCGCTCGATTGCGCCGCAAGACCTGACGGAGGCGGACATCCGCCAGATTAGCAGTCTGGTAGACCAGGCGGCGGCGGTGGCGCAAACCATCCGTCTGATTGAAGAAACCCAGGCGCGCGCCCAACAAGAGCAGATTTTGCGGCGGGTGTCGGAGCGGGTGTACACGGCCGTAGATGCGGAATCGGTTTTGCGCACGGCCGTGCAAGAGGTAGGCCGCGTCTTAGGTCTGGAAGCATTTGTGTATCTGGAAGAACCGGCAACGGCCGTTCCCGACACCGGCCCCCTGACCGAAAAAGCCACAAACGGCGCTGCTGTGGGCAGCCATTCGTAATGAGGATTGTTGTGGCCGGTCGCTCACCGCGCCACCTCTGGTAACGGATTATGATTGAACTGAACCAAAAACCGGAAAATGAGGCATCTGTAGACGAAAAGCGAGCCAATCTGGCCTATCGCCTGCTGCTTTTCATGGGCCTGGCTGTGGCCGTGGCTGGCAGTATCATCTTCTTCCGGCAGCTTTTTGATGGCGATGGGAACTATGCGGACACCATAGAACCCGGGTTGGGTATCATAGCCGCCTTGTTCATTATCGGCGGGGCGCTGTTGGCTAAAAGAGGGCACGTCACCTTAGCTGTGACCCTGGTTGCCGTTATCCTCTTTGGCTTTGATCTGTTTCTCATTACCCGGCTGACAGAAATTGGTATGCCCCTTACCGTTACCATCACATTGTTTATTGTGCTGCTGGCCAGCCAGAGCTTGCCACCCCGAACGGTTGCCTGGGGGGTGGTGATCGCCTCCTTCACCGGCGCCATTTTGATTGTTTTGGATACGTTTTGGCCGGCCGAACGTGGGGGTATATCCCAGACAGACCTGCGCATTGTTTATGTTACGGCCGTTGTTCTGATTGTGTTGACAATGGCCGTAGCCATCCGGCAGTTTCCCACGTACTCCCTGCGGACCAAGCTCATTTCAGCCGCCGTAGCCCTGGTCGTCATCACCGTCGTCTTAACCACAGTAGTCGTGAACGGTATCACCCGGCGTAACCTCACCAGTCAATTGAACGAACAATATCATACGGTGAGCGCCTCTCAGGCTTTGGCCGTGGGTGAACTCTTAGGGCGGGAAGTGAGTGTCTTGCGGGCTTTTAGCCTGGACAATGGGTTAACTCTGCTCGTTCGCAGTAATAACCGGGAGTACACCGGCACGGCAGCGGAAATTTCGGACACCATTGACCAACTCAATGCCGAGTGGCTTACGTCCCCGCCCGGATCAGGCATTGTGAACAGGTTTACCAACAATGCCACAGCCGGTATCTTGCGTAACTATCAATACAATTTCCCTGAAAATTTAGTCATGCTGGTGACGAACCATTACGGCGCGCTGGTGGGGGCCACATCCCATGTGGACCGGTTTGATTACAGCGCAGAAAGCTGGTGGCAGGCGGCCTACAACCAGGGGAATGGCGCCATCTACGTTGATTTGCCGCAGCAAGACCCGGCTACTGGCGCCATCGGTATTCCCATTGCCATGCCCATTTATTCTGGCAATCAGGTGGTGGGTGTTCTGCGCACCACATTAGCTTTGCAGCAGCTCCAAAAACTGTTGGCCGAAACAGGAGAGTTGGGGGAGTCGGTTCGCAGCAATATCTTGTTTGGTGACCTGATGCTGCATGATGAAGATGCGCATACAACCGGCGAACTGCATCTGACGCCGCCCAATGTCGCCCCGGCTACGCTGGATTTGCTGCGTGATAACCTGGCCCCCAATGCCGTTGATGATATTGATGGTGAAAGCAGTCTCATTCACCTATCTCCCATTTCTACGTTTGGCCTTATTCCGGCTGTGGATGGGTTGGGCTGGTCTATTATTGTGCATCAGCCGGTGCAGAAAGCCTTTGCGGCCGTGGATGCGCAGGAGCGCATCAGTATTTTGCTGGCGCTCACGGCCGTTGCCGTTGGCAGTCTGTTGGCGGCGTATTTTGCCCGGCTCTTTACCGGCCCTGTGAACCGTCTGACGGACACGGCCGTACTCATTGCCGGTGGGGACCTCAATCGCCAGGCGCCCGTGGAAACACAAGACGAAATCGGGACGCTGGCCCGGGCATTTAACAACATGACGGCGCAGTTGCGCGCCTTTATTGGTACGCTGGAAAGCCGCGTAGCCGACCGCACCCAGGCGTTGGCTACCAGCACGGAAGTCAGCCGCCGCCTTTCCACCATCCTTGACCTGGATGAACTGGTAACGGAAGTGGTGAACCAGACCCGTGACGCTTTTCACTATTACCATGCCCAAATTTATCTATTTGACGCCTCCAAACTTTATCTGCTGATGGCCGGTGGCACGGGGCAGGCCGGCCAGGAAATGCTGGTGGCCGGGCACAAACTGCGCGTTAACCAGGGTGTGGTGGGCCGGGCCGCCGCCACGAACCAGGTGGTATTGATCCCCGACGTTTCCCAAGATGACCACTGGCTGCCCAATCCCTTGCTGCCGGATACAAAAGCAGAAGTCGCCATTCCCATTGCCCTGGGGGACGAGGTGTTGGGGGTGCTGGATGTGCAGCACAATGTGGCCTATGGGTTAAACGAGGAAAGTGTGGCGCTGCTGCAATCTATTGCCAACCAGGTGGCAGTGGCTATTCAAAATGCGCAGCAAGTGGAGCAGACCAACATTCAGTATGATATTGCTTCGGAATTGACGCAAGCGGGCCAGCCGGAACAAATTTTAGAGGCGGTTAGCAGCTACGGCCGTCGCCTGGGCGCCACGTCTGCCCAACTGCTGTTTTTTGAAAATGATACGGCCGGCCGTCCGGAATGGGCGGTGGTGCAGGCATCCTGGCACATGGGCGAGGGGGGCATTCCCAAAGGAACGCGCTACTATTTGCCCGGTTTTGGTTTTACCCCCTTGTGGCTCTCCTCCCCGGAACGGCCGTTGCTCATTGCCGATACGTCCACCCACGAAGCCATTAGCCCGGAACTGCGCCGGCTGCACACCCAGATCAAAATTATGGCAACGGCCGTGTTGCCCTTATATGCCCAGGAGCGTTGGGCCGGTTTGATCGTTTTTAACTGGAATACACCGCATTCATTCACCAGCCGGGATGAACGCATTTTCTCCAATCTGGCGCAGCAAACATTCTCCGTGGTAGAAGCGGTGCAGGCCACCCAACAAATCCAGGCAGCATTACAAGAAGCCGAACAGCTTTACCAGGTCAGCCAGCGGCTCAGCCAGGCTACCAATTTGGAAGAGTCCTTATTGGCCGCTGCCCAAACATCCATTGATACCGGCGCCACCAACGTGACCTTGCTCACCTTTGATCTGGATCAAGCCGGGCAGCCAACCTGGGCCGAAGTAGTAGCCCTGTGGTCAGGCAGTGAGCAGTCTACCGTAGCGATGCACACGCGCTTTTACCTGCCCGATTTTCCCATGTCTGACCTTTGGATCTCAGATGCGGAAAATCCCTTCTTCATCAGTGACATTGATGTAGATACGCATGTAGATGAAGCTACCAGAATGGCCTTCAAACAGACGGGGGCCATTGCCGCAGCTTTACTACCGTTGGCGGTAGCCGGCCGTTGGGTGGGGCTGGTTGTTATAAATTGGGGCAAGCAGCGGGAATTTACCGCCCAGGAAAAGCGTATCTATCGTGCCGTGATGGGGCAGTTGGCCACAGTGGTAGACCGTACCCGCCAGTTTGAAAGAAGCGAATTGCTTTCTTCCATTGTGGAAAACCACCCTGACTTGATTGGGGTAGGCACTCTGGAGGGCCAGGCGCTCTATGTGAACCCGTCTGGCTTGAAATTGTTGGGCTATCCGCCTGACTATGATGCCGCCAAAATCAATGCCGCCAGCGTGTTTCTATCGGAAGATGCCCGGCGGTTGATGCAGGAGGGCATTCCCCAGGCCATGACAGCGGGTAGTTGGTCGGCAGAAGCAAGTATTACTGTGAACGGCGGTGGCATTATCCCCATCGAAGAGACCATTGGCATCAATTATGATGTAGATGGCCATGCCACCAGCTTTAGCATGACCATGCGTGATATTTCCGAGCGTAAGGCAGCCGAGGAAGCGATCCGCACCAGCGAGCAGTTAGCACGTAGTTTTCAGGAGAAATTGGCTAATTTGCAGGAAATGACGACGGAGCTTTCTCGTTTAGAGACGCTGTCCGACGTGTTCCAGCAGGCGATTTTAATGGGTCATTCCCGGTTGGGATTTGACCGATTGGGTCTCTGGATGTTTGATGAAGACCTGGTGATGATGCGGGGCACATTTGGCACCGACAGGCAGGGTAATCTGGTAGACGAGACGCATTTGTCTCATCCCATGTCCTCTTATGGCGATTGGTTTGACAACATCATGGCTTCGCGTGAGCGCCGTATGGTGAATGAATACGCCGATTTGTATGAGGATTATGAGGTGGTAGGCCAGGGATGGCACGTAATGGCGCTGCTGATGTATGAAGACCGTCCGTTAGGGTATATAGCGGTGGATAATTTGCTAAGCCAACGGCCGTTGCAGCCCTATGAACCAGACCTCATCACCCTCTTCGCCAATGCCCTGGCCAGCCTGGTCGCCAACAAACAGGTGCAGCAGGCGGTGACAAAACAGGCCCAAGAACTGCAAACCGTTGCCGATCTGAGCCGTATTGCCACCACCATTCTGGATGTAAATGAACTGTTGCAACAGGTGTCTGATCTGACCAAAGAGCGATTTAACCTGTACCATGCACACATTTACCTGCTGAGCCAGGATGAACAATATCTGACGCTGACGGCCGGCGCCGGCGAAGTAGGCCGCCAGATGGCGGCAGAAGGGCGGCAAATTCCGCTGCGCCAGAAACAATCGTTGGTAGCGCGCGCGGCCCGGTTACGCCAGGGTGTTATTACCAATGATGTCCGGGCGGAGGCCGGTTTCTTGCCTAACCCGTTGCTGCCGGATACCCGCGCTGAATTGGCGACGCCGCTCATCGCCGGTGAGCAGGTGTTGGGCGTGTTAGACATCCAGGCCAGTGAAGTCAATTACTTCACCGAGACGGACATTAACATTCAAACCACGCTGGCGGCGCAAATTGCGACTGCTATTCAAAACGCCCGGCAGTATCAACGCACCCAGGAAGCATTAGACGAACTGACCCGTATGCAGCAGATGTTGATCCGGGAAGGGTGGGAATCTTTCCTGACTACTGGCCAGACAGACCTGCAAGGGTTTATGTATGACCAGCGGCAGGTGCAGCCGATTAAACGCAATGGCGCGCCGGACACGGCCGTTATCCATGAAACAATTGCCAGTGACACGGCCGTACACGCTCCCCTTACCGTGCGTGGCGCCACCATCGGCGTCTTGGGTGTGCGTGACCCATCCGGGCAGCCGGTCTCTGCCGACAAACAAGTGCTGCTGGCCTCCATTTCCCGGCAGGTAGCCGAAGCCCTGGAACGCGCCCGCCTCTTTGAAGAGTCGGAACTGAGTCGCCAGCAATTAGACACCCGCGCGCGGCAGTTGGCGGCCATTAACCGGGTGGCGACGGCCGTTGCCCAACAACTGCAACCAGAACAACTCGTAGAAGCCGTTTACCAGGAAATCCGCCAAATCGTCCCTACTGACAGTTTCCATGTTTCCATATACCATGAAGAAACAAACACCCTGGAAATCCCCATCAGTTATGAAGCCGATGAGCGTCGAGAATCTATCATTGTATCCGTCTTGCCCACAAGCAACTCCTATAAAGTAATTCAAACCGGCGAGCGCCAGTTGATCAATCTCACGCCGGAAGGGGTGCGGGAACTCCAGCGGCAAGTAGAGGCGAACACGGCCGTTGCCATCATTGGCGACCTGGAAAAACCGCCTACCGCCACCCAACTTTTCATTCCCCTGAAAACCGGGCAGCGCGTTACCGGCATCCTTTCCGTGCAAAGTTATGCCTATAACGCCTACTCCGAAGCCGACCTGGAACTGCTGACAGGTATTGCCTCTTACGTAGCTGTGGGTTTGGAAAATGCCCGCCTCTTTGCCGAAATCCAACAGGCATTGGCCGAAACGCAAAAGCGCACAGAAGAACTGGCAGCCATCAACAAAATCGTTAGCCAGCTTGGTTCCATTTTGGATATCCAGCAGGCAATGGAGGTGGTAGCGCGAGGGTTGGTGGAAGGTGTGGGTGTAGACCAGGCGCGTATTGCCCTTTTTGACTCGGCCAAAGAAAATCTGGTCATCATGGCGGAAGCCTACGACAGGGAGCAAAATCAGAGCGCGCTGGGTCTGCAAATTCCCGTTGCCGGTAACGAACTGACATTGCAGGTGGTGCAGTCGCGGCAGAGTGTGGTGGTGTCTGACGTAACGACCAATCCCCTGACCTATCCAGTGCGAGAGATGTTGCAGGCGCAGGGCGTCAGGCAGTTGATTGTGCTGCCCATGTTGGTGGGTAATGAAGTCATCGGCACGGTCGGTATGGACATGCTCAGCGACATCAAAGCAATTACGGCCGATATGCAGCGTCTGGCGGAAACGATTATTTTCCAGGCTGCCGCCGCCATTCAAAATGCCCGCCTCTTTAGCCAGACGGAAGCCGCATTGCAAGAGGTTCAAGCCTTGTTTGCCATCAGCGCCCGGCTGAATGCGGCTACCACGTTGGGTGAAGCCATTGCCGCGGCGGCGGCGCCGGCGTTGGCTGCTGGCGCCGTTTCCGGCACATTGTTTAAGTTTGAACTGGATGCAATGGGTGAACCGGCTATGGTGGAACTGGTGGCAACCACCGCGCCAAACCCTGTTCTCCCGGTTGGCTCCCGTTTCAATCTGGATGAAATGCCTTCGGCCCGCTTGCGTCTGGCTTCTGGCGAGGGCGTGTTGTTGGTTGAAGATTTGGCCCAAAACGAGGAGCTAGACCCCACGTTTAAGATGGGTCTGGCCCAAACGGGCACCAGAGCTTTAGTTTTTATGACATTGGCCGTTGGTACTCGTCAGTTAGGCAGCATTTTGCTCCGTTGGCTTGAACCCCATGCGTTTACGGAAGCAGATCGCCGGCTTTATTTATCTATAGCCACGCAAACGGCTTCAGTAGTGGACAGTATTTTGCTGCTGGATGAAGTGCAGAGCCGGGCGACGGAGTTGCAGGAAACGACCGGCTTCCTGGATTCGGTCATTGAGAACTTGCCGGTTATGTTGTTTGTAAAGGATGCCGAGGATTTGCGTTTTGTGCGCTGGAATAAAACGGGTTCGGACATTACCGGCTATCCGCAAGAAGCATTTCTTGGTAAGAATGATTATGATTTCTTCCCACCAGAAGAAGCGGCATATTTTGCAGCTAAGGATAGAGAGGTGCTGGAAAGTGGGGTCGCCGTAGATATTCCCGACGAGCCGATTCAAACGGTGCATCAAGGCACCCGTACTTTGCACACCAGAAAAGTGCCTATTCTGGATACAGAAGGTAATCCGAAGTATTTGTTGGGCATTTCCGAAGATATTACGGAGCGGCGGCAGTTTGAAGCGGCGCTGGCTAAACGAGCGCTGGAACTGCAAATGGTGGCGGAAATCAGCACGGCCGTAGCTGCCACCCTGGATGCTTCTCGCCTGCTGCAAGACGTGGTAGACCTGACCAGAGATAACTTTGACCTGTACCATGCTCACATCTACCTGCTCAATCGGGAGCAAAACAGCCTGGTGCTGGCGGCCGGTTCTGGCAAGGCTGGCGCTGAAATGGTGGCTGCCGGGCACAGTATCCCCCTGGACAGCGAGCGCTCGTTGGTGGCCCGCGCCGTCCGCGCGCGCCAGGGTGTTATTGCCAATGATGTGCAGGCGGACGAGGGCTTTTTGCCTAATCCGCTGCTGCCGGATACCCGCTCGGAGATGGCTGTACCGCTGCTGACTGGGAATCAGGTGATTGGTGTGCTGGATGTGCAGTCAGACCAGGTTGACCATTTCACCACCCAAGACATCAACATCCAATCCACCCTGGCTTCGCAGGTGGCGACGGCACTGCAAAACGTGCAGCAGTTTGAAATGACGCGCCGCCGCGCCGAACGAGAACGGATTGTGAACGAAATCACGCAAAAGATTCAGAGTACGTTGAGTATGGAAAGCGCGCTGCAAACGGCCGTGAAAGAACTTGGCCACGCGCTAGGCGCAAAATTCACCCAGGTTGAACTCAATTTAAGTGACGAACCGGCCCTTCAGTCGGCTGATGGTGGTAATGGTTCGTCGCAGAAAGCGCGTTAGGAGTGTTGGCATGGCAGCAATAGAAAAGCCAGATAATACCGGGCAAATGGTGAGCCAGTCGCCGGACGGCCGTGCGCTGCTAGAGCAGCATGTAACAATTTTCCGGCCGCTGCTGGAGTTGTCACCTGATCCTTCCATCATTTATGACCCCATCGGGCAGGTTGTGTATGTTAACCCGGCTTTCACTGTGACCTTTGGTTGGGAAAATGAAGAGCTGCTGGGCAGCCGGCTGAACTTTGTGCCGGAAGAGCGAAGAGAGGAGACGACGGTGGCCTTAGCCGCATTGTTTACCGACGGCCGTGCCACCAACTTTATCACCAAACGGCTCACCAAAGACGGCCGTGTGCTGGACGTGCAGATCAGCGCCATTCTTCTGAGTCAAGAGGGGGGGCCGGTATTTGGCTCACTCGTTATCATCCGCGATATTACAGCCCAAAAAGAGGCCGAGAGGACATTGCGTGCCAGTGAGACCCGCTATCGTGAAATGCTGGAAAGCACCCCGGATGCGTATTACGAGGTGGACTTAAGCGGCGCCATTACCTACTACTCTTCAGGGTTGGCCGACGTGCTGGGCTACCCTGAGGACGAACTGCTGGGGTTGAGCAACCGCGACTATGCCGATGCGGAAAATGCCCGCCAGATTTATGAGGCGTTTCGTCAGGTGTTCCAGACCGGCCAACCGGCTAAGGCCATCCTCATGCACACCATCCGCAAAGATGGCACGCCGCAGATATTAGAGACCTCCATTGCCCTGCGGCATGATACCGCCGGCAAGGTGATTGGTTTCCGGGGCATTGCCCGTGACGTGACCAGCCTGATTACAGAACGTGAAGCGGCCCAGGCGGCTTCAGCCCGTTCAGAAGCCAGGTATCGGGACATTCTGGAAAGCATTAAGGATGGTTATTATGAAGTTGACCTGGATGGGTCAATCATTATGATAAACAAGCAGGCGGTAGATATCTTTGGTTATCCCCGCGAGCAGCTTTTAGGGATGAATTTCCGCCAATATACCAGCCCAGAAACGGCCGAAATCTCTTACAAAGCATTCAACCATGTGTTCCGCACCGGCGAACCTATTGAAGGATTAACCCATGCCATCATCACGGCCGATGGGGAAGAGCGATATATCGAGGTCTCAATCTCGTTAGTGAAAGACGCCAACGAGGACCCCACCGGCTTCCGTGGTATCGTGCGTAATGTAACCGGGCGCATTCGAGATGAAGAAACGTTGCGCCAGTCTGAGGAACGGTACCGTACCATTCTGGATAGCATCGAAGATGGTTATTATGAAGCAGACCTGGATGGTAACTTCACATTTATGAACGATCAGTTGT
Organism: Anaerolineae bacterium; assembly: GCA_019637635.1. Taxonomy (GTDB): domain Bacteria; phylum Chloroflexota; class Anaerolineae; order Promineifilales; family Promineifilaceae; genus CAADGU01. Next base: position 18,798 of record JAHBVI010000045.1, on the reverse strand, counting down.
GCCAGGTGATCGGTTATCCCCGTGAAGAATTGATGGGCAAGAATTACCGGGAATACACCACGCCGGAAACGGCCGAACGAGTGTTTAATACCTTTAACCACGTTTACAAAACGGGTGAGCCGGTGAAGGGGTTTGTGTGGGAAGCCATTGGGATGGACGGCCGTACCCGCCATCTGGAAACATTTGTATTGCCGCGTCACGATAAAGAAGGACGAGCCGTTGGTTTTCGGGGTGTGGGCCGGGACATTACCCAGCGTGTACAGGCCGAAGAAGCGCTGGCGGAAGCGTTGATTGACCAGGAACGCATTGCCAATCAACTGGCAACGGTGGCTAAAGTGAGTACGGCCGTGTCCACCATCCTCGAACCCCAGGAAATGCTGCAAGCCGTTGTAGACCAGGTAAAAGAGAGCTTTGACCTCTACCACGCCCATGCCTATTTGCTTAACGAAGCCGGCGATACGCTGGAACTGGTTGCCGGCGCCGGCAAAGTCGGCCAGCAAATGGTTCAGGAAGGGCGCCCCATTCCCCTCGCCGCCGAGCAATCCCTGGTGGCCCGCGCCGCGCGCAGCCGCACCGGTGTCATCGTCCACAACGTGCGCAAAGACCCCCATTTTCTACCCCACCCCTTACTGCCAGAAACCCGGTCTGAGATGGCCGTGCCCATGATTGTGGGTGGGCAGGTATTGGGCGTGTTAGATTTGCAGGCCGACACCACCAACCGCTTCACTCAACGTTATGTCAATATACAGACCACTTTAGCGGCCCAAATTGCCGTAGCCTTGCAAAACGCCCGCCTCTTTGCCCAGGCGCAGCAGCAAACAGCAGAACTGCAAGAAACGACAGCTTTGTTAGATCAGATCATTGAAATTTTGCCTGTTGGCCTCTTTATGAAAGAAGCCCAAAATCTGCGCTTTGTCCGTTGGAACAAAGCCAATGAGGCGATAACGGGCCTGAAATACCAGGATGTTATTGGCAAAAATGATTATGACCTTTTCACAAAGGATCAGGCCGATTTCTTCACCGAAAAAGACCGGCAAGTGCTGAAGGGGAACACCATTGTCGAGATACCAGAAGAAACAATTGCCACACCCCATCTTGGGCAGCGCCTGCTACACACCCGCAAGTTACCCATCTTGGGTGTAGATGGCGCCCCGCGTTATTTGTTGGGTGTTTCTGAAGACATTACCGAACGTAACCAGTCAGAAAAAGAACTGCGAGAAATAAATGAGCGTATCCAGACCGTTTTGGAATCATTGTCCACCCCGGTGATCATTGTTGCCGTAGAAGGCGCTAAGGTCATGTATGCCAACGAACTGTTGGCTGAAACAGTGGGCATCCCCTTAACCGAACTGCCGGGAATGGTCATGCATGATTTTTATGTCCATGTGGAGGACTCCCTCTCTGGCCTGGAAAGGATGCAGGCAGAGGGGAGCATTGTTAAGTACGAAGCAGAACTTAAGCGAAAGAGCGGCGAACATTTCTGGGCATTGGTTTCCACCAGGTTATTCAATTACCAGGGTGAGCCGGCCTATATTGCCACCCTGGTTGATATTTCCGACCGCAAACGGGTGGAGGCGCAATTAAGACTGCAAGATACGGCGCTCAATTCAGCCGCCAATGGTATTGCCATTACCGACGACAATGGCACGATTTTATGGGTAAATCAGGCTTTTTCGCGGCTGACACAGTACGATGTGCAAGAGGCGATTGGCGAAAATCCACGCATTTTGAAATCGGAGCAGCAAGACAAACGCTTTTACCAGGGTATGTGGGAAACCATTAAAGGTGGCCAGGTATGGCATGGCGAAATTGTCAACCGGCGTAAAGACGGATCATTGTATACCGAGGAAATGACCATTACGCCGGTGCGCGCCGAAGGTGAAGAAATTTCCCACTATATTGCCATTAAACAGGATATTACCGAGCGAAAAGAGGCTCAGGAAGCCCTGGCCAAAAGCGAGCAAGTTGTCCATGATTCCTTGCGTATGCAGCAAATTTTGCATGAGGTAAACCTGGAACTCTCCCAGGTGGAATCATTGGATGAGTTGTTCAAACAGGCTGTGCATCTGGGCAAAATGCGGTTGAACCTGGAGCGATTCGCTTTGTATATGTATGATGAAGCGCGTGATTGTTTCACCGGCACGTATGGCGTTGACCGGGATGGCAACCCACGTGATGAACGAGGGCCTGAATTTGACATTGTGGTACCGGATGCCGTGCAATTTTTCCGGGACATCAAGCAGCGTCTTATGATCCGCGAAGATTGTGAATTGTGGGATCATGGCGTTGTGGTGGGGCGCGGTTGGAACATTACCGCGCCGCTGCGAGAGGGTAATAAACTGGCGGGGCTTTTGTTTACCGACAACCTGCTCAGCCAGCAGCCCTTATTACCCCATTTGCCAGACTTGATAATTGCGTACAGCAATATCATTGTCAACCTGATTGAGCGTAAGCGGGCCGAAGAATCGGTGGCGACGGCGCTGGCGGAAACAGAACGGCTGTATGAGATGAGCGCCCGCCTGAATGCGGCGGCTTCTGTGAATGAGATTTTGGAAGCTGTGGTAGTGCCGGTGGCCGGGCGAGGAATAATGTCGGCAACGCTATTTACGTTGGAGGTGGATGCCAACGGCCGTCCTGAATGGATGGAACTGGTGGCTGTCTGGAACAGACCGGGCAGCATATTGGCCAGCATGGATTTTCCCATTGGTTCCCGCCTGTATTTGCCAGACCTGCCAACTTCTACCCAATGGATTGATGCCCCTGATGAACTCCTGCTGTATGATGACGTTGAGCGAGATACTACGCTAGACGAGGCAACACGCGGGCTTTTCCAGATGTCTGGCGTGAAAGCCAGTGCTACGTTGCCCCTGCACGCCGGTAACAAATGGGTGGGTGTGATCAACCTCTCCTGGAATGAAATCAAGTCCTTTACCGAAGATGATCGCCGCACCTTCCATACGCTAACAGACCAGGCAGCCATCATTATGAATAACCAGCTTCTGTTTGAGCAGACGCAAAAACGGGTGACTGAGTTGGCGACGGTGGCCGAAGTGGGCGCGGCGATTACCACCATCCGCGAGGTGGATGTTTTGTTGCAGCGTGTGGTAGACCTGACCAAAGAGCGGTTTGACCTGTATCACGCGCATATTTATCTGCTGGATGAGGCCGGGCGCAATCTGGTGCTTACCAGCGGCGCCGGTGAAGTTGGGCGGCAGATGGTGGCGGAAGGGCGCATCATTCCGCTAGATCAGGCGCAGTCACTTATTGCCCGTGCGGCCCGCAAACGGCAGGGTATCATTGTGAATGATGTGACCGCCGATGCCGATTTCTTGCCACACCGTCTGCTGCCGGAAACCAGATCAGAGATGGCCGTGCCCATGATTGTGGCCGATGAGGTGTTGGGGGTGCTGGATATTCAGGCCAGCCGGACCAATCATTTTTCTGAGGGGGATGTGCAGATTCAAACAACCCTGGCCGCACAAATTGGGGTGGCGCTGCAAAATGCCCGCTCCTTTGCCCGTTCGGAAACGGCCCTGAATGAGTTGCAAGAAGTGACCCGGCGGCTGCGGCGGGAAGGTTGGGAATCTTATGCGCAGGCCAGTGGTCGGAATGGGTTGCGCTATGCTTATGACCAGAAAGAGGTGAAGGCGCTTATGCCGGCAACGGCCGTAACCCCAGCCACCGGCAAACAAAAAACACCCACAGCACCCACAACGCCCACCCTGACCCACCCATTGCAAGTGCAGGGTGAATCCATCGGGCGGTTGATGCTGGCGGAACCATCGGTGGTTGATGAGGATGCGCGGGATATTGTGACGGCCGTTGCCGAACGCCTCAGCGCCCACATTGAAAACCTACGCCTGTCTGAACAAACCGAACAGGCCCGCCAACAAGCCGAAAGGCTGTTCCGGGGCAGCGCCGCGTTGAATACGGCGCAATCCTATGATGATGTGTTGAATGCCTTGCGCGCCAACAGCATTATGGGGCACGCCAGTGTCAATAATGTCAGCCTCAATTTCTTCGATCACCCCTGGGAGGGCCAGCGTAAGCCGGCCTGGGTAGACGTATTAACCCGATGGACGCGCCTGCCCGAAGAAGCCGTTTCGCAGCGTTATGCGCTGGCTAATTTCCCTTCAGCCGACAATTTGCTGCATCCTGACGCTCCTGTTGTTATTGAGGATGTGGCCAAAGACCCCCGGCTGGATGAAAACCTCCGCACACTTTATAAGGAACGTTTCCAGGCAAAAAGCACCATCTTTGTGCCGCTGGTTATTGGTTCTCAATGGGTTGGCTACATCAATGCTATCTATGCAGAAAAGTTGCCGTTCTCAGACGATGAGATTCGCCGCCTGACAACGCTGGGCCAGCAGGCCGCCGTTACCATCCAAAGTATCCGCCTGTTTGCCCAGGCCGAAGCCCGCGCCCATGAGTTGGCAATCCTCAATGAGATGGTCAGTGAACTCACCACAATGTTGGCGGTGGAACCCATCCTGGAAGCAATTTATCGCTTCTCTTCCCGGCTGATGGATACCACCAACTTCTATATTGCCTTGCATAACCAGTTGACCAATGAAATCGCTTTCCCCATTGCCGTGGAAGAAAACAAACAGGTGCGCTGGCCCTCACGGCCGTATGGCAATGGCATGACAGAATATCTGCTGCGTACCGGGCAACCGCTGTTTGTAGAAGATGGCCTGGAAAAGTGGCTGCGCGGCCAGGGTGTAGACTCCATTGGTACACCTTCCCAGTCCTGGATGGGTGTACCGCTGCGGCTTGGTAGTGAAGTGGTGGGCGTGATTGCCCTGCAAAGTTTACAGCCCCGTTTTTATACACGAGAACAGTTTGATCTGCTGAACGCTATGGCCAACCAGGCCGCCATTGCCATTCAAAATGCGCGCCAATTCCAACAGGAACAGGCCCGCGCCCAACGCCAACAAATGCTGCGCGAAATTGCGGCTAAAGTGCGAAGTTCGGCCGACGTGGATACCATCATGCGCACGGCCGTGCAGGAAATAGGCCAGGCATTGGGGCGGCAAACCTTTGTGTATCTGGACACAACAACCCAAACGAAAGTCCAAGAGGATGCTTACCATGAGCCAGACAAGTGACATTATTATTCAGATAGCCGATGTTTTGCACCGGTCGCTGGATTTTGAAACAGTCATTCATCAGGCCACCGACCTGGTGATGGAATACACCCAGGCGCCCACGGCGGCCCTCTTCTCCGCCGATGAAAAGGAAGGCATCCTTAAACTGCTGGTGGGCAAAGGGTTTAGCCAACAAACGATTGAGCTGGGCGCCGTTTTGCCCATTCAAGGCAGTTTTTCCGGGTTGGCTCTGACCAGCAAACAGATTGTGACTACCGGGGATGTGGGCGCTGATAAACGGGCAGTAACGGCCGTGCGCGCCTCGCTGGCTGAGGAAGGCTTAAAAGGCGTTGTTTCCGTGCCCTTGCTCTATCAGGGGCAGGCTCTGGGCATCATCAACCTATTCTTCAAAGATCAGCCGCGCCTGACGGCCCCGAAACGCGAAACGTTATTGGCCATCGGCCGTACCATTGCCCTGGCCATGGCTAACGCCCAATACGTGGCTACCATCAAAGAACAGATGGCCGAACGTCGCCAGGCCGAAGATGCGTTACGCCAGGCTGAAGAAAATCTACGTGCTGCGGAAACCACGTTGCGCCTGGTGCTAGACACCATCCCCCAATCGGTTTTTTGGAAAGACCACAACTCCATCTACCTGGGCAGCAATCTGAACTTTGCTGCCGCGGTGGGTTTGCCATCGCCAGAACACCTGGTGGGCAAATCGGACTACGATTTCTGGTCTAAAGAGCAGGCCGATTATTTTGTGGAAACCGACCGCCTGGTGATGCAAACACAAGAACCGGCGCTGGGCCTCATAGAACAACTGCCCCAGCCGGATGGTGGTGTTGCCTGGGCGGAAACCAATAAAGCGCCATTGTACGATGCTGCCGGTAATGTCATTGGCGTTTTGGGAACTTCGGAGGATATTACCGAGCGGAAGCAGGCTGAAGAAGCGCTGCGAGAATCGGAGCAGCGGCTCTCCCATCTGGTGCAGCAAAGCCCACTGGCCTTCATTGAGTGGAATCTTAACTTTGAAGTCCGGGAGTGGAATCTGGCAGCGGAAACAATTTTCGGCCACACCCGCCAGGCTGCGTTAGGGCAGCATGCCCGGTTTATTATTCCCCAAGAATATCATCAGCATGTGGATGCGGTTTGGGCAGGATTATTGAGCCAGACAGGTGGTTCGCGTAGCAAAAATGGTAATGTGCGCGCCGACGGCCGTCTCATCACCTGTGAATGGTACAACACCCCCCTCGTTGGCAATGATGGCCAGGTAATCGGCGTCGTTTCATTGGTGCAAGACATCACCGAACAAGAACAATTACAACAACAGGTACAGGAATCATTTGAACTGTTGAACCAACAGGTCGCTTTTAGCCAGGTTGTCACCAAAGCCCAAAGCGAAGCCGAAGTCATCGCCGCCATTGCCAATCATGTGGGCTATCATCCCCAGGTGGCCGTTAGCCTGAATTTGTTCGAGTGGGTAGGTGATGCGAAAGTGGTTGTGGTGGCGGCCCAAAATGCCCACGAAAGTGGACTGCAATTGATGCCGCCAGGCACACGAACTCCCTACTGGGATTTGCCCCTGGCCAGATTTTATGCCGCCAAGAATGTTTTTATTACCGCCGATGTGAGTCAGGACGCCCGCTTTTCTCAATCCTTGCGACAAAAGCTCAAGGCGGCCGGCATTACCAGTACGGCCGTTGTCCCCCTGACGGCCGGTGGTGAATGGTTGGGCAGTCTGGAATTATCGTGCCCGGAAGCAGATTTCTTCAACGAACGTACCATATCCGTTTACCGCAATGTGGCCGAACAAGGGACGGTGGCGCTGCGGGCCGCGCGGCTGGTGGCGGCTACGCAAAGCAACCTGGCCCGCCGCGAACGAGAAGTGGCCCTGGCTACCCAAATTGCTCAGGAAATTGCCAGCGCCTCTGACCTGAATGAACTGTACCAGCGGGTGGTGACCCAAATTCACGAGCAGTTTGGTTATTACTACACCCAACTGCTGCGCTATGACCCGGCCATGCAAACAGTGGCCTTGACCGTTGGCTATGGCGAAGTTGGGCAGAAAATGCTGGACATGCATCATTCCGTGCCCGTGGGCGTGGGCCTTGTCGGCAAAGCCGCCGCTTCGGGCAAATCTATCTTACGTCCCAGCCTGACCGGCGACCCGGATCACCGCCCGAATCCCTTGCTGCCGGCGACAAAGGGCGAACTGGCCGTGCCCATTAAACTGGGTGATGAGGTGTTGGGGGTGTTGGACGTGCAGAGTAACCGGGCTGACGCCCTCGATGCCAACGATCAGTTGGTGTTGGAAGGTTTGTGCGGCCAGATAGCTGTGGCTATTGAAAGTACCGTGCTGCGGCAAGAAATGGAATCGCGTTTGCGTGAGTTGAATGTGTTGCAGCGGCAAATGACTCGTGAAGGGTGGCGGGAATATCACACCATCCGGCCAGAGACGGCTGGCTACCAGTATGACCACACCGGCGTGCAGTTATTGGAAGGTGAGGTCGCCCGCCCGACCAACGGCCGTGCTGCCAATGGTCATAAGAAGAAAAAAGATGGCGGCGGTACGGCCGTGCCCACCGCCAGCCTGCCCCTGCAAATCCGCAACGAAACCATCGGCTTCCTCGGCATTCAGGCCGGCCCCGACAACCCCCTCACCCCCGACGAGCAAGAATTCCTGGACGCCGTCTCCAAAGAAGTGGCCGAAGCCCTGGAAGCTGCTCGCCTCTTTGAACAAACCCAGGACGCCCTGTCTGAACAAGAACGCCTCACCGCCGAACTGGAAACAGTGGCCCAGGTTAGCACCGTCGCCTCCACCATTTTAGAAGCCGACGCCCTGCTGCAAGCGGTAGTAGACCTGTCTAAAACCAGCTTCAACCTCTATCATGTTCACATTTACCTGCTCAACGAAACCGGGCGTAAACTCGTCCTCAAGGCTGGCGCCGGCAATGTGGGCCGCCTGATGGCCCTGGAAGGGCGCGAAATTGCCATAGACGCCGACTCTCTGGTGGCGCGCGCCGCCCGCACCCGCCAGGGTGTGCTGGAGAACAACGTGCGCAAAACGGTAGACTTCCTGCCGCACCCCCTACTGCCCAACACCCAGGCCGAAATGGCCGTACCCATGATCCTCGGTGACAAACTGGTGGGTGTGTTGGACTTGCAATCAGATACCATAGACAGTTTTAGCCACGAAGACCTCAAGATCCAACGCACGCTGGCCTCCCAAATCGCCATCGCCATTGAAAATGCCCGGCAGTATGCCGAACAGGTAGAAACCTCCAAGAAACTGCGTGAAGTAGACCAGCTTAAATCCGAATTTTTAGCCAGCATGAGCCATGAGCTGCGTACCCCGCTCAATTCCATCATCGGCTTTGCCGATGTGCTGTTGGAAGGGCTAGACGGCGACCTGAACGAACGCATGGAAGAAGACGTGCGCCTCATCCGGGAAAGCGGCCGTCACCTGCGTGAACTCATCGGTGATATTCTGGATATGTCTAAGATTGAAGCCGGCCGTATGGAACTGCGCTATGAAGATGTGGACATGCGCCAGATGGCAAATGACATTATGGCTACGGCCCAACCACTGGCGCAGCAGAAAGGGCTGGATATGTACCTTGATCTGGACGACGCCGTATCCACTGTGCGCATAGACCGCACCCGTATTCGCCAGGTATTGTGGAACATCATGGGTAATGCCATCAAGTTCACCGACAAAGGCAGCGTATCCCTCTCCATGCGCGACGAAGGCAGCCATTTGCTGGTGGCCATTCGGGATACAGGCATTGGTATCAAAGAGGAGAACATCCCCATTGTGTTTGAGCAGTTCCGGCAAATTGATGGTGGGCTTAACCGCGCCGCCAGTGGCACCGGTTTGGGTATGCCCATCACCAAGAAACTGGTAGAGATACATGGTGGTGACATATGGATTGAAAGTGTGTATGGTCAGGGGACTACCTTCTTCTTTACCCTGCCTTACGTGCCACCCGCTAACAGACCGGGTACCAGCCCATTATTAGACTATTAACGAGAAACCGGGTTGGGGAGTATCCGTTCAGACCTGACAGGTTTTTGACCAGTTTAACTTGAAACTGTGCGAGCCAAAAACATGTCAGGTCTCTTGAGGAACTGAATGCCTGTGTTTTTGGTAAACCCGATTTCTATAGTTGTGTTATTTTGTACCTGAAATTTGACGCTGTTGTTGTTACAATTGCCCGGTTGAGTAGTAACTTTGATAATTGCTCACACTGTAGAAAAATGTTTAAGAGGTATTATGGCTGAAACACGAAAAAAAGTATTGTGCGTTGAAGACAACTCGGTCAATATGCTGTTGGTCTCGCGCATTGTAGAAGCGGAAGGGCATGATTTGGTCCAGGCGGCTGATGGATATGCGGCCCGCGATCTCCTGAAAGATGTTGTGCCCGATATTATTTTGCTAGACATCAACCTGCCCGGCGTATCTGGTTTGGAACTGGCGCGGGAGTTTAAGTCTGATGCCCGGTTGAGCCATGTGCCGCTCATTGCCACAACGGCGCAGGTGTTGGTGGGGGATCGGGAACGATGCCTGGAAGCTGGATGTGATGATTATTTGCCCAAACCGCTGGATATTCGTAAATTGCGTGAGGTGCTGCGTACTTATTTGAATAATAGCTAACAGGTTTGCATGACCCGGTTATTGACATAACCGGGTCTTTTTATTTGTCCTCCCACCCAATAATCACGGACGGTTCCCCCCGAATGTGGGTTAGAAACAGAATACGATGATTCTCTGGTGGCCCGGTTAGCCGCAACTGCCGTTTAAGTTGTTCCGGCTCTAGCGGCGAGCCACGTTTTTTGATGGTGACGCTGCCGATTTGTTGTTGGTGCAGGAGGTGGCGCAGTTGTTTTAGTTGAAACGGCCGTACCATCTCCACCACATATCGCCGCGCAAAGGGTGTCTCCTGAGGCGTGTTATTGGTCAGATAAGCAATCGCATCATCAATCTTGCTCGCCTCTAACTGGTACGCCAGCGCCTCCACCAGATGCGCCCGGATAACGGCGCTGTCCGGTTCGTATAGATAGTGACCCGGTGCCGTAACCGGCGTGGGCTGCGCCGGTAACGCCGCATCCGTCAGCGAATGCGCCCCCGGCAGCAGCGTGGCCCGCCGGTTCACCCCGCGGCGCAAGTCACCCGCCCACAAGACGCACTCTTTCAATTCACCGCCCAACGAGATGAATTCCGCTTCGGTTCCCGGCGGAATTTCGGCGTAATCAATGGCCGGGCTGGCTTTCACGGCCGTGTGCGCCCCCCACCTTCCCACCAGACTAAGCGGCGGCTGGTATTGCTGCACGGAATGGAACCGACGGCCGTGTTCATCCCGCCGCGCCGGATCAAAAAAAACAGCGTCCACGGGAAACGGCGTCAATGCTATCAGATCAGCCTGCAAGGGATGAAACTGCGCTCCTTGCCCATAAACGCGCACATTCTCCTGGGCCATGGCCAGCCGCACCACGTCCCACTCCACCCCGGTGACGCGCGCCACCGCTGCCAGCGCCAGGGCATCCCCACCAATGCTGCACCCCAGGTCAGCCACGTGGGCAAAACCGGCGGCGGCAAAACGCTGCGCTCGATAGTATGAAATCGTTTCCGCGGAGGCCTGTTCCAGCGCCGGACGGGTGAAAAACATCTGGTGGGCGCGGCTAAATTTGGCGGCGGCCTGCTGGCGCAGGATCACCGTTTCCAGCACCGCCTGCGCCTGGGCAGACGGCATCTGTTGGCGCAAGTGGGTAGCGATTTGCAGGTGATTGTGCGGGGTGGGGGGGGGGACGGCCGTTTCGGTTAGCCAGCGTTCTCCTTCAGCGGAAAGCAAAAAATGGAGGTCATCCAGAGTCATAGGTTCACGCCGCGCCGCCTGGGGATGGAACCCCCAGGCGGAGACAAAAAACGCGCTCAAGCGCGTTGGGGAGATTGCCAACCGGCTGATAAAGGCGAAAAAACCGGTTGTAGAAACATGTCATTCCGAGCGAAGTCTTCGGAGCGAGGAATCTTTCGCCTCGGCCATCTGCATGACCGGTTAAGGTAATGCCGGTTCCAATGGCAGCGCCCGCAGGTCTTCCGTTTCCTCGTCTGCCAGCAGCGGTACGGCCCCTTCGGTTGCGCTCAGTGCCGGCGCGCCCACCTCCTGTCGCCCACACAACGCCTGGTAAGCACATACCCGGCACTGCGTCCGGTCTTCGGTCAATGGCCAGATACTGCCCGCCATTTGCTGCGCTTCAATCTGGGCCACAATGGCGGCAATCTCGGCCCAGTTTTGTGTATGCCAGGTTGCGGTGTAGGGAATGGTCAGGGGTTTTTCCGGGGCGGCCGCGTACCAGTAGGTGATGCTAATTTGCTCCAGCTGTAAGGGGCTGCGCTCTTCGCCCCACAACGCCTGCCCGCCTTCGGCCAGCATGGCCAGGTAGAGGCGGGTTTGCCAGTCATGGCGCAGCGTCGTTTCATCAGGTGGCCGTCCCGTTTTCCAGTCAAAAATGCGGGCAAAGGGAGCGCCGTTTTGCTCGCCGATGATGAGCAGGTCGAAACGGCCGTGTAACAAATGCCGTCCAATGGGAATGGTGAGAGTGAGTTCGGGTAGGATACGGCCGTGGGGCATCTCCGGCAAAATAAATCGTGCAAACGCTAACCACCACCCCCGCAGCGTCCGGTCGTCAATGGCCGTCGCCTGCACCGGCAGTCCCAGAAAATGGCGCTGCGCCAACTGGTGAAATTGCTGCCCCAACCCCAACCGCGCCTCGTCCGCCACTGCCAGCGGCGCCGCCGGCCACGCCGCCGCCGCCAGATACCGCAGTTGAAACCGGCGGCGACATGCCAGAAAGGTGGTCAGCTTGTAGCGGCTGAGAAGAAGCGTCTCGCTCATAGCTGGTAAACGGTAATCGGTAAACGGTAAACGGTCATCAACCTGTCATTCCGAGCGAAGTCTTCGGAGCGAGGAATCTTTGGCTTTATTCGGCCAACTTTTTCTCTACGGCCGTGAACAACTCCTCAAACTCCGACGCCCGATGCATATCGGACGTCAACGTGTTCATGTTCTGCAAAATATCCATCAACCCGGCAATCGTGCCGCGGACTCGTGTATAGAGGTCAATGTCGTCCCGAATCCCCTGCAAATTGGCCTGCACATCAATGCTCTTCATGGCTTCATTGAGCTGCTTGATTTTGTCATCCCAATACTTGATGTACTCAATACGATCTAGCGAGTCGTAGATTTTGGCATCTGGCAGCACCACCGGGAAGATACGGCCGTAAAAATCATTATGACTGGCAATCTCCACCAGTTCAAACATACAGTTCTTGGAGCGCAGATACTTGTCGCTAATCACCGCTACAATGGCTTGCCCGGCCCCAATCTCCCGCATAAATTCGCGGATCAACCCCTTAAACCCCAGGTCCCGTTTATCTCGTATCAAGGTAATGCCGCGTTCTTTGAATGATTGGTCAATTTGGTTGACAATGTTTTCACTCTCGCCTCCCCAGGCATAGGAAACAAACACCTGCTTCTCCCGCAGCGCCGGTGGAGGTGGTGGCGTCCCTGGCAGCGGCGGTTTGCCCGGCCCTGGTGGCAGGTTGGGCTTATACCCATAGGGCGTCAAATCCAGGTGAGGGCGAGCTTCGGCAACGGCCGCCAGCAACTGCTGTTCCTGTCCTCGTCGCCTGGCATACCCCTGTAAATCCTGCGCCATGCGGCTCAGGTTGCCCGGCTGCGTAAATACCTCGCCGCTGTCATACCCCAGTTCCAGGCACAATTCGTCCAGTTCTGTGGCGCTAAAGCTGCCCCTGAGTTCTTTGAAAAATAGATTGTAATTGTCAGCCATGTGTGGAATACCTCCTGCAAATTGCCGTTACGAATGTGCCGCCACTATACAAATGAAACCGAAGTTGTCAAGCCTCAGTAGATCGAAATCAGACGCCCGATTTCTTGGAGAAATCGGATGTCTGAACTCGTTCTACTGATTATCGTTTTTCGCCCACCAGCACGACATTGGTGGGCGGCCAGGGCAGGGGATGCAAACGGCCGTCCCCCGCCCGCCGGTACAACTTCACCTTCCCCTGCCACCGGTTTTGCACAATCCACGGGTTGGTATATACACGGGAGCCGCGCGCCGGTTCATTTGGGTTTTCCAGCACCGTAAAACCGGCTGCCGTCAGCGCCGCCTTCCACTGGTCAAAGTCCCAAAAGGCAAACGCCTCGTGCATCTCGCTGTCCCAATTATCGGTGTAATCCTTCTTGCTCATAAACTCCACTGCATCACGCAGCGTCAACACCACGTAGTGTACGCCCTCCACTTCTTCCCGGCGATACCGGATTGGCGCGCCCAGAAACTCCTGAGCAAAGTGGTGAAAACGGCCGTCCGTAGACAACCCCTCACGGTACTGTCGCTTTGCCTCAGGGTCGGTTGGCGGGTTGGGGTCTGGGGTACGGCCGTCGGCCTCATTCAACCACAGGTACACCTCCTGCTCCTTATCGGCCGGCCCCACCACATCCCGAATCACCAGCCGCCCGCCGACGCGCGTCTGGTGAAACTTCGCCGCCAGATAGGCCCGCAGCGTCGCCTCCCCCTCGCCATACGACCACAACTCGTGCGTCGTCGAATTGCAAATTGTGGTATCAATTGAATTCGCCTCAAAGAGCGGCTGGGTGATGTTGCGCTGGTGGAAATGCACATACGCCCCGCCAAAATCCCCCGCCCGCTGCCTGTCCAGCGCCCGCGCCATAAACTCCCCCGTAATCTCAATGCCAATCAGGTCAGAGTCCGGGAAATCGGCGGCAATCAGCGCCAGCAGCGCCCCATCGGCGCATCCCTCGTCCACAATTTTGCCGGGCCGGATCGCCTCCTTGATGTCCGCATATTTCAGGCGAATGATCTCCTGATTGCCCATGCCATAGGCATAGGTGGCATAGTCGCGGCTGCCTGTCAGATCGCCCGATTCCGTCAGCAGCGGGTCACGCCACAACCTGAGTACCCGGCGCGGCACGTCGGGGAAATCCTGCCACAAGTCAAAGGTTGCCGCTGCCACTTTTTCCCGCAGTTCGCGGTTGGTGAACCAGTTGTCGCCGGCCGCTACCAGCTTTTGCAGCAGGTCATTGGGTGTGTCCGGCTGGGGGTCAAAGGCCGATTCGGCCGGTAAAATGGCAAAACCCAACCGCTGGAACATGTCCATCACCCCCGGTGTGCAGGTGAGTACGGCGCAGTTCTCCGGTGTCAATATCAGGTCGCCTTCCGTTTGCTCCTCAATTTCCTTCAGTACAAATTCGGCAAAACGGGGTGTGGGCGGGTAATGGGGAATGCCAATGATGCGATATTGGATGCCAAAGGTCATTTCCAACGGCCGTGCAAAGCGATCCACGCCAATGGCCCGCACATGAAACGGGATGGGATTGTAGCGGGCATGTTGCTGGTTGGCCGAGGTGACGGCAAAAACGACCTGGTCAATGGGCGTTCCGGCGGCGGGCTGCTGTGCATCCACAAACGGCAGCGCCGCCAGCGGCATCCGCAGCAGCCCACGCAAATACTGTTCCTGAAAAGCCGTGTTCAGCAAATGCCGCCCCGGAAATAACAAAACCGTCATACGCCCAGTATACCCCAATCACCCCCATTTCCCACCGCGCCCGCAACGTATCGTAGGGGCGGGATGGCGCGGCATTACGGCGGCCGAAACGCGAAACGTTGTCCCGCGCCATCTCGCCCCGCGCCTGGGTATGGCGGGCGCGGGTGGGGCGGTTGGTAGGGGCGGAACGGCGCGGTAATACGGTGGCCGAAACGCATGGCCGGGTCTCCGCGCCGTCTCGCCCTGCTTGTCCTGCGCCTGGCAGGGGGGCGAGACAGGCGGGCATGAGGCCCTGGTGATGGCAAGGGTTTTAGCCCGCCTGTCCCGCCCCTACGACGGGTGACGGGCGGGCGGGGTGGCGCGGTGGGGACACCGGCCACAGCAGGCCCCCCCTGGCATTGTGACAGGTGGTAGGGGCGGGACGGCGCGGGTTCCATCCGGCCGGAGCCAATGATCTGGTCTCCGCGCCGTCTCGCCCCCTGCCTGGCAGGGGGGCGAGACAGGCGGGGATGAGGTCCTGGTTTTGGCAAGGGTTTTAGCCCGCCTGTCCCGCCCCTACGACGGGTTTGGTGTGTGAATGGGGCGCGGAGCGCCGTGGAATGAGAGGGATGCAGGAATAGGGGTGAAAAAATTTTTGTAGCGATCTCTGCGCCCATAGGCGCAGAGAGATTGGATGGGGCCGCCTGTCTCTGCCCGGATGGCGGTCATTCCACTATCTTTTCAGAAAACAGAAAAAAGAATCCAGAAAGCAGAAATCAGGATGCAGAGTCCGAGAGATGTTCGACCACCCGATACCCGATATCGTTGCTCTTGCTGTTCGGGTAGTAGTTGAGGCGATACGCGGTGCGTGTGCTCTGATCGACGCTGCGGAACGCGCCCCCGCGCCTGACCCGGTGGGCATATCCTTCCAGATTTTCACGGCCGACACCCCCCCGATATGGCTCATCTGCATACTGACTCTGGCACCATTCTCAGACGTTGCCGCTCATATCCTGCGCGCCACAAACGGCCGTGCTGTGCGGGAAAGAGCCGACGGCCGTCGTGCGTTCCACTTTTGCTTCACTGGAATTGATAATGCCGTCTTGCCATTGTTCGCCCCAGGGGAAGGTACGGCCGTCAGTATGCCGCGCCGCCCGTTCCCATTCCGCCTCTGTCGGCAACCGGTAGCTTTTCCCTGCTTCCGCACTCAGCCAGTTACAGTACGCCACCGCCTCATACCAGCTCACCCCCACCACAGGCTTGTTGTCAATAGAGGTAAACGGGTCATCCCCATAGCGCGGCCGTGTCCACTTCTCTTTGCCGCGCTGCTGCCACCCCTCTTTCGTCCAGAAATCCGGGTTCTCATAACCGCCCGCCGCCACAAAAAAGCGGTACTGCGCATTGGTCACCGGGTAGCGGGCAATGGCAAAAGCGTCCACGTGAACGGTGTACTTCTTATCGCCCATCAAAAACGGCCCCGCCGGAATCGGAATCATCTCCGGCTCCCGCGTACACACGCCAGGGCGCGGGTCGCCCAGCAGCCCCAGGGCGTCGCCCGCCTCCGCCCGCTGCGGCGGCGTCAGCGCCCCCGCCGCCAGCAGCCCCGCCAGCAGCTTTTGCAGCCGGGGCAGCACCTTGCGCCCCACGTCGTCTCGCCGCGCCACTTCCTTGCCCACCACCACCATCATCTCCGCCGCCAGCCACACCCGGTATCAGCCGCCCGTGTCTTCGGCCGCCGGCGCCCGCTCCGGCAATACTTCCCGGATGCCATCCAACGCCTTCTCTACATTGTTCTGGTTAAACACCAGCGTGCCCGCCGCCAGATTCAGCACCTCGCGCCAACTGTCGCCGCGCTGCGCCAGCTTCGGCGCCCCCCGCGAAAAATCTCGCTGCGAGGCCACATAACAGGCCGCCAGATACTCCTGAAAGGTGCGGTGCGGAAAGCGATACACCCGCTGCTGCTGCCCACCGTGCCCCACCAACAAATGCGCCCGCCGCTCCGTATACTCGATGAACTGCTCCGCCTTCTGGTAGCTGCCCAGGTGGTTTTTGGCAATGCCCATCACTTCTGTTTCAGCAATATCGGCCGACTCTTGCCGTTCCGCCGCCCGGCTGTGCGCTTTCCAGGCGATCTCCCACAACAGCCGTTCCAACTGCTGCTGGTTCACCCCCAACTGCGCCAGCACATCCGGCATCTCTGCGCCCGCGCCGGTCTCTTTGTGCCGCTGCCAGCGCAGCAGCAGCGTCTCCACACACGCCTGGTACAGCCGGGCGCGTTCATCGGGCAAAGTGCCATGATAGGTTTGCACCAGCGCCATAATGGTCAACAGCATCGGGTTTTCGGCCAACGGCTGCAAGCGGCGGCGGCGGGCGGCGGTTTGCAACTGGCGGGTCATCTGCTGCGCCTGCGCCGGTTGTAATTCGCCCGTTTCCACCAGCACCCCATACCAACTGCCGATAAAGCGGTCAATCTGCTGCTCGTTGAGCGGCTGCAACGTCTGTATCGGCGCCCCCTTGGGCGCTTCGGCGGCGGCAAAGGAGAGGATGCGGCAGGTGGCCACCCAGCGGTTGTCCAGATACGGCCCTTCGCTCAGGGCGTTAATCGCCTGCCACACAGCCGGGCGCTGCTCCAGCGGCACTTCATCCACCCCATCCAGCAGCAGCAGCAAGCGCCCCTGCCGCGCCAGGTTGTGCAGGGCAGGCAGCGCCTCGCCAAACCCCTGATCGCGCAGCCGGTTTTCAATGTATTGCCAGATGGCCGCCGGGGAATGGGGCGCAAACGGCGTGGCCGCAAAATCGCGCAGTTCCACCAGCACCGGCAGCAGCCCACTGATTGACCAATACTGTTCTTCGTTCGTAGTAGGCGATTTATCGCCTTCTGACGGCGATAAATCGCCTACTACGAACGTGAGCGCCTTTTCCTGCGTCCAGCGCAGCAGCTTTGTCCACCCCTTGTCCGGGGCCAACCCGTGCTGCGCCAGGCAGTGTGTCAAGAAACGCAGCAGCGTAGATTTGCCGGAGCCAGGGTCGCCCAACAAAATCAGGCGCGGCCGGTAATGGATGTGGGCCAGGGCGGCGCTGTATCGTTGGTGAATGGTGACGTTATCCTGTTCGGCATGGGCGGTTTTGTGCGTGGCCGTGCCTGCGTCCAGGTTGATAAACACCTGTTCCAGGGAGATGGCGGCCGCGTCGCGCCCTTTGGGGTCCAGCGGGGCCAGGGGCAGGGCATTGGTGCGTTGGGCGATCACTTTCAGGTACGGTTTCACACTGTCCGGTGTGCCCTCGCCGACTGCCCCAAACCGGCTAATGATCGCTTCCAGTTCCGGCAGCCGGCCGCGCCGCTGCATAAATTTGATCAGTTCCAACGCCTTGCCGCCTTTTCCCACAGCGGGCAGGCTTTCATAATCCACTTGCAAATGAAAGCAGATGGTTTTCAGTTCGTCTTCACTGACCCGCTCTTGCAAGAAACGCAACATCTCAGTCTGGTTCATATTCTCTTCAGTTCGTAGTAGGCGATTCATCGCCCTCTTCTTTTGTCGTTTGTAGTAGGCGATTTATCGCCTTCAAATGGCACTAAAGTGCCTACTACGAACGGGCACTGAAG
This sequence comes from Anaerolineae bacterium, assembly GCA_019637635.1. GTDB lineage: Bacteria > Chloroflexota > Anaerolineae > Promineifilales > Promineifilaceae > CAADGU01. The sequence continues at coordinate 542 of JAHBVI010000045.1, read as the reverse complement.
TACCTGCTACAAACAAAACCATCAATCATCCCAGCCTTTCCCGTAATCCCGCAGCGGATAAGTTCGCCACAAGTCACGTAACCAGTCACGGCCGTGATGGGTCATATACCAATGCACACTGCTCTCTGGCCATTCATATGGCGACGTTGCCCAACCATGTTTGACCGGATTGTAATGGATGTAATTCAATGTGGTGAAATAATGCGCTTCGGAACGGATGGCCCGGTCGGTGAAACGATACCATAATTTACGGCCAGACACGCCATCTTCCCGATTCCAGGTCACGGCCGTTGGCCCATGAACCCCCTTAAAACATCTCCTGAGCGCCTGGAAATCAGGCACAAACACCAGCAGGTGGTAATGATTGAGCAGTACCACCCATGCCTGAATCTCAATATCGGTGGCGATCATAATCTCGAAGATTTGATTGAGTAATTCCTGGCGACGTAGGGTTGTGTGCATGTGATGAGCATGTTCATAACAGGCAGCGGTCAGCAAATAATACTCTCGATCTTGAACAGGGTGTGGTGGTTCATGTGGTG
>JAHBVI010000044.1 GCA_019637635.1 Anaerolineae bacterium | reverse complement strand
CAGAACCCTTTATGGGTCATGGTGGCGTCTTTCACCGGCAAATGGGGAAGTGTTTAACCATTTGTGAGGGGAAAGCGACCAAAAGGAGTGTTACAGGACAAAGCGGACTTTACCAGGAGTGTATTCTGAATCCAACAGTGTGACGGTTACATGCGTAATGCAATTCATCCAGCCAGGGCACAGAAGCGTGAACCCAGGCAGCGCTGGTGGCATGGTCACAAAACTGTGGACATACGACTGTTTTTGGGGGAGCTGGAAACGGCCGTTCTCAGAATACACTTCCCCGGCAAATATCCGCCAGACAACTGAATCACCGTCGTAGAACGCCCCTGGTATCCCCAGGGGCGTTTTTTTGTCTATACTTCGGCGTTATGCAAAAACGAATCATTACCCTCAGTTATGCCTTGTTTTTTATGCTTCTGCTGGCGGCGTGCCAGCCTGGCAGCAGCGTCAGCCGTCCGGCGACGGTGGATATTTATAAACTGTTGGCGGCCACGGCCGTACCCCTCATTGGCCCACCGGCGCAGCCGGTCACGGCCGTGGCTTTACAACCCATCATCACCGGTGGTTTGCGCAAACCCGTTTACCTGACACATGCCGGCGACAACCCCACGGATGGGCGGCTGTTTGTGGCGGAGCAGGACGGCCGTGTGCGTATCATCGAAAATGGGGAACTCCTGCCTGAACCATTTCTGGACGTGACCGATTTGCTGGCAACCGATGGCTCAGAACGGGGGCTGCTGGGACTGGCCTTCCATCCGCAGTACGCCCAAAATGGCTACTTCTACATCATTTACACCAACCTCGATGGCGATACAGAGATCAGCCGCTACACCGTTTCGGCGGCTGATCCCAACCAGGCGGACCCTGAGAGCGGGCAGCGTCTCTTTTTAATTGACCAACCCTATGGCAACCACAATGGCGGGCAGCTTGCCTTTGGACCCGATGGGAAATTCTACATTGGCCTGGGGGATGGCGGCGCGGTGGGTGACCCCTATGATAACGCCCAGGACCCCGGCACGCTGCTCGGCAGCATTCTGCGCATAGACATTAATAGCGCTATCCCCTATGCCATTCCCCAAGACAATCCGTTTGTGGAGGAGCGTCAGGCCAGGGGAGAAGTCTGGATGATTGGCCTGCGCAATCCCTGGGCTTTCAGTTTTGATGCTCTGACCGGTGATTTATACATCACCGATGTGGCTCAAGATGGCCTGGAAGAAATCAATTTTCACCCGGCTCACAGCCCGGCGGGGATAAACTTTGGCTGGCCTTACCGGGAGGGCAGCAATTGTTATGACGCGGAAAGCTGTGACATCCCCGGCTTGCGGATGCCCATTTTTGAATATGCTCATGGCGAGGACGGCTGCGCCATTATTGGCGGGCGTGTGTACCGGGGCAACCAGTTCCCGGCTTTAGCCGGCAATTACTTTTTTTCGGACTTTTGCAGTGGGCGCATCTGGACGCTGCGCTATGATGAGGCGGTGGGGCAGTGGGTGCGCACGGCCGTTGCCGAAACGCATACACCAGTTTCCACCGTTGGCGCCGATGCAAACGGGGAACTGTATGTGGTGGATTATGCGCATGGTGCGGTCTGGCAAATTCGTCCCAAAAACGACTAGATCCCTTTTGACAAATTTGATCACATCACTGTCTGTCAACAAGGAATGGACAATATCAATGGGAGCAATCGCTTGATTTACGTCAACAACCCATGCACTAACATAAAATGGATTGTGTTCCATGTATTCCCAATCACAAACCGAACATCTGTAAACTCTCGCATCAATTTCATCATCTAGTTCGCGCAATATGGAACTATCACAATTATTTGGACATCGTTCGTACATATTTTCTTGTGCTGTGGCCGGTGTCCTCACCGCGCCACACCTGTTTTGCTCAGCGTGAATGTGTTTGGTACGGCCGTCCTTTACGCAGCCACACGCTTTCCCTGGCGAACAGAAAGAAAACGGGCAAAATCCAGCACTTCGGTGCGGGCAGCCTGCGGCAGCAGTTCCACCAATTGCGCCACCTGCTCCGCCAATGGCACAGGCAGTTGCGTAGCCGCCTGCCACACCACCAGGAATTGGTCGCGGGTCAATGTACACAAAGCCAGCGTCTCTCCCTCCTCATTCATAAATTCCACCTCAAACACATCCTCGCCATGTGCCAACACAATGGTGCCCTCTGTGCCAGGGGGCAACATGCCGTCCTCAGCCGCATAAATCAATTCAACCACATCATAAAGTTCTGGCTTGATCATGATTCCGTTCCTAAGACGTACAACGTACTCAAAAAAGCCTTATCACCGATTGGGCCAACCAACCATCCCGTTCTAATCGTTGCTCTCTGACCCATTATACCAGTAACAGGCAAATCCTCTTGCAGGTGACGGCCGTGTTCGGCAATTCGAAATATGACGAAACCCGGCGATTAAAATCGCGGCAACAAGCGGCAAAGCCCACCTTCGTGGGCTATATGCCAGTCGGCGAAGGCCGACTTTGCCTCTTGTTGGTGCAGATTTATCTGCCGCCGCAAGCCAAATTTCGAATTGCTGCGGCCGTGTTCGTCTTCCTTGTAAATTGTAGCCTCTGCATCCAGCGCCAGGGCTTATATCTGGCTCAATAAACCAGCGTAATTATCCGCCGTATATCCCAAAGCGGCTCTGAAAACCCGCGCTTTATGTTTCCCTTTCGGATGATTTTCATTCAGAGCATACGTCATGAATTTATCGGGACTGATGGCAAGCCTGGCTGCAAATTCACGCAATTTCATGGGGAAATTATAACGGATTGCACATCACAACGTCGAAACGGGGTCAATGTCTACCAACCACGGCCGTGGTACGGGAAAATCTTCGAGCAGTCGCACCGGGTCGGGGGAACGGATGAGCAATTGCCAGCGGTAACGGCCGTCAATCCGGTTAAAATAAGGTGGCGTCGGTCCCAAAATCTCCGTCGCCCCCAGCGCCTTCTCCCGAATATGCAGCCGCAGCGCCCGCGCCAGCTTCTCCGCCTCCCGTTCGCCGCGCTCATTCACCGGGTCAATATACAGCAGCCGGGCCATCCGCCGAAACGGCGGCAAACTATGCTGCGTGCGGAAGCGAATCTCCTCAATATAAAACGAAGCAAAATCATGCTCCGCCGCCGCCTGAATGGCATAATGCTCCGGCTGATATGTCTGCACAATCACCCGCCCGCCCAGCAGCCCACGCCCGGCGCGCCCCGCCACCTGCGCCAAAATCTGGAACGCCCGCTCCCCGGTGCGGTAATCGGGCAGCCCCAACGACACATCCGCCGAAATCACCCCCACCAGCGTCACCAGCGGCAAATCCAGCCCTTTGGCAATCATCTGCGTGCCCACCAAAATGTCCGACTCATGGTTCACAAACGAAGCCAGCAGCGTCTCATGTGTATTTTTGCCCGCTGTCGTGTCCCGGTCCCAGCGTATGAGTCGCGCCTCCGGCCAGCGCTGCTGCACCTGCGTCTCCACTTCCTCTGTGCCCAGGCCGAAATGTTTCACACGCTTCGATTTGCACTGCGGGCACTCGGCAAAACTGCGTTCCCGCCGGCCGCAGTGGTGGCACACCAGCATCATATCCGGCCGATGATAGGTCAGCGGCATATCACAGCGTGGGCAGCGGGCCACATAGCCACAATCCCGGCAAAAGACATAGGTATTCGTGCCGCGCCGGTTCAAAAAGAGGATGGCCTGTTCACCACGTGATAGGGTTTCGGTCACGGCCGTGTCCAATACCCGACTAAAAATCGAACGATTCCCCGCCCGCAACTCCTGGCGCATATCCACAATCTGCACCGGCGGCAGGGGGATGGAAAGGGCATCATCCGGGTCATCAGCCGCGTGCTGGTAATGGCTCATCGCCTGCACCCGCTCCGCCTGGCTTTCAATGCGCAGCCGGTGGCCCATCACCCGGCGTGGCAATTCCAATAGCTGGTAACGGCCGCCCCGCGCCTGGTGGTAGGTCACAATATCCGGCGTGGCACTGCCCATGATCAGGATAGCATTGAGAATTTGGGCCAGGGCGACGGCCGTTTCCCGCGCATGGTAATAGGGCGGCGGCACCGGCGGCGTCTGTTTGTAACTGGGGTCATGTTCTTCATCCAGGATAATCACGCCCAAATTGGGCAGCGGCGTAAACAGGGCGCTGCGTGGCCCGACGATAATGTCAAACAAGCCCTGCCGCGCCCGCCGCCAGGTATCATACCGTTCACCCTCGCTCAGGCGGCTGTGCAGCACCGCCACCCGCCCCGGAAACCGGGCGGCAAACCGGCGCACCGTTTGCGGCGTCAACGCAATTTCCGGCACCAGCACAATCGCCTGTTCCCCGTCCGTCAAAGCCTGCCCGATCGCCCGCATGTAAATTTCCGTCTTGCCGCTGCCTGTGACGCCATGGAGGAGGATGGGCACGGGGGAAGATTCGTCCAAATCTTCCTCCGCTCCCATCATTTGCATCTTAATCCGTCCCCACACCCGCGCCTGGTCGGGCGTCAGCAGGGGGGGCTGGGCGGGCACAAAGTCCCGGTCGGCCAATGGGTCACGCCACACCTCTTCCGCGCCAAAACGGATCAGCCCCAGTTTTTCCAGCTTCTTCAGGTGGGTCAAATTTGTATCGGTTTGGGCGTAGATGTCGCTGATATTGACCGGCTGCGCTTCCTTTTCCAACAGCGCCAGGATGGCGTAATATCGCTGCGCCCCCCGCCGCGCCAACAATTGCCGCAGCGCCTCCTTCGGCGCAACCGTCAGGAAAACCAGAGCGGGCTGTTCAACAACCAATTGACCATTTTCCATTGACAATTGCTCATTGCCCAATGTCACGGTCTGGGCAGGGGAACGGCCGATCAGCCCGGCGGCAGCCAGTTCTTGCAACTGTTTTTCGGTGGTGTTGGTGGCGGTGAGTACGGCCGTTTCCTGAGGCAGCGGGTCGTCACTTTGCAACAAATAGGCCAGCACGTCCGCCTGTTTGTTGGCGCGGCCCAGGGTAGCCACGCTCCGGTGCCACCGTTCCGGCGCGGCAATCAGTTCTGCAGTGCGGATGGTTTTGGGGCGAATGCGCGGTGGGTCGAGCACAGTCGCCTTGCGCAAGATGTTGCGGCGGGCGAGTTGGGTGACGGCCGTTTGCCAATCCCCTGATTTCCTATCGCCCTTGACCTCTTGTTTGCGCAGCGCCGTTTGCAACTGCCGCCCCCGCATATCCCCCTTTTCGCGCACAATCTCGATGATTTTGGCTTGCAGGTCGGTGAGACGGCCCTCCCCGTCCCAATAGGGGTTTACCGCCACGGTCGTGTCCGCCCAGCGCGTCAGCCCCGGCGGCAGCATCAGCCGCAAACAACTATTTAAGGGGGCCAGGTAGCGTCGGCTGAGCCATTGCGCCAGTTCAATTTGCCACCAATACAAGACCGGCTCCGGGTCTATCAGGGCAATGATCGGCTTCGTCTCTTCCACCGGGGCGGTGTCGTCAAAGGCAATAATCACCCCCTGCGCCAACCGCTGCCCAAACTCCACTTCCACCAGATGCCCCACGCGCAGCGTCCGCTGCAAATCACGCGGCACGTGGTAATGGAAGGTGCTTTCCAATGGCGCTTCAATGTTGATGACCAGTTCAGCAAACATACGTTCTAAAGCGTAGTACGGATTGGGAAAGGCGTCAAGGAAATAGAGAGATTGGGGATTAGAGATTGGAGATTGAGCAATCTCCAATCTCTAATCCCCAATCTCCCATATTGTCTTATAATCCCGCACACTCTAAAAAAGGCAGGATTCTTCGATGCGCATTTTGATTACAGGTGGGAAGGGGCAGTTAGGGACGGCTTTGCAGGCGGTGTTGATGGGGCATGAGGTCACGGCCGTAGACGTTGACGAGTTAGACATTACCAGCAGGGAGGCGGTGTTCACGGCCGTGTCCACCACCCGCCCTGACTTGCTCATCCACTGCGCCGCCTACACCAATGTGGACGGCTGCGCCCGCGACCCGGAACTGGCTTACCGGGTCAATGGCCTGGGCACCCAAAACGTGGCCCTGGTCTGCCAGCAGTTCGGCGTGGAGATGGTTCACATCAGTACCAACGAGGTCTTTTCCGGGCAGGAGCCGGGTGGTTATGAGGAGTGGATGGTGCGGAATCCGGTGAACGCTTACGGCCGTTCCAAAGCCGCCGCCGAGAGCCACGTGCAAGCCATCCTCAACCGGTACTACATTGTGCGCACCGCCTGGCTGTATGCCCCCGGTGGGCGCAACTTCATCCACGCCATCCTCAACCGCGCCAGAGAAACCGGGCAGGTGCGTGTGGTCACTGACGAAATTGGCAACCCCACCTACGTCAACGATCTGGCGGTCGCCATCGCCCAATTGATTGCGACACACCAATACGGCATTTACCATTTTGTGAACAGTGGGGCTTGCTCCCGCTGGCAGTTTGCCAACGAAATTTTGCGGCTGGCGGGTCTGACCGATGTGGTGAATACGCCTATTTTGAGCCGGGAATTTGCACGGCCGTCTACCCCACCCCCCTTTGGCGCCCTGCACAACATAGCCGGGGCCGCGTTGGGGATTACGCTACGGCCGTGGGCGGACGCCCTGGCCGATTATATGCAAAAATTCTTGATGCGTGACTCGTAAGAATTCACGCCTCACTTTATTCCTTTCCACCTTGCAAACGCGCCAGTTCCGTTCGCAATCGTTCCAACTCTGCTTCAGCTCTGTCGGCGCGTTGACGTTCGGCTTCAGCGCGCTGGTGTTCCGCTTCAGCCCAGCGATACCCAGCTTCGGCGGCCGTAGGGATGAGACGGCCGTCTTCATCAAACAGGCGCAGCCAGACTCCCTCTTCTTCCAAGAACTCCCCTTGCCATAGACCCAACCAGGCGTCCAACTCACTGCTCCAAAGACGGCCGTTTTCATCCGCCTCTATTGGTACATACACTTGCCCGGCCAGATGCCAGCCATATAATTTGGTTTCATCCGGGTCATAACAAAAATAGTCAGGAGTGTGGAAGGTACGTTCATAGAGGTCTTTCTTCTTGCCCAAATCTTCATCCCTGGTGGACTCAGACATCAATTCCACAATCACATTCGGGAAACGGGCATCTTCTTCCCACACTACCCACTTTTGGCGCGGATAACTGCCATCAATATCTTTCACCACAAAAAAGTCCGGCCCCTTGTAATCCCGGTTCCGCGCCTGGTTCATACTGTAATACACAAACATATTACCGCCAGTAAAAAAGTCTTGCCAGTCTCGCCAGCGATGGCGCACCACGTCAATCAACAAATTCATCTGGCTACGATGCCAGTTTGTCTCCATGGGAACGCCGTCTTCTTCCGGCAATTGGATGCTGTGTGGTAATTTATACACGTTGCTCACTTGAGATTTATCTCTAGATTAATCTGCCTTCCACTTAAAATCCCACACATCTGCTGGATGAGCCAGATAATGGAATTGCTTTTCAATACGGATTCCCGCTGTTGTGGAAAGCCAAATGGTGTGTATAGGGTCTGCGGCATCTAATAGATGAATATAGCCGCTGTTGTGATTGGGCAGATGAAGCTTGAAAAAAGTCGTAGCATGGTTGTCTGTCCATTGAGGGACATAAAGCCAGCCTGAGCGTGACCAGTTACCTTGACCATATTCATACCACTCAGTGGCAATGATTTTAAGTGGAAGTCCTCGGTAGTTGCCCCCAAGTGAAATACCTCGACCAATATTGTTATCTGGAAGGCACAGGCCTGCTTCAAATAATTTTGAAGAGGTGTTACGAATCGGCTCAATTTGTTCGGAGCGAAGATAAGGACGACATTGATCAAAGCGACGAGGATTGTTTTCTTTTGCCCAATCAAGTAACTCCTCGACCAGCAATTGACGATAAGCATGATCTACCAATTTCAATACAAAATCTCGATTACTGCCAATGGATTCCCACTCGGTATAGACTTGCTAAAAGCGCGTTTTTCAAAGCACAAGGTGTAGAGTTCATTACGACTGAAGCCTTGAGATAATAACTCGATAATGTTCTTTAACTCATAATAATCGCTCATATGTCAAACCACTCCATATTTAGAGATTGTGTGACGGGTCAACCGGTTGAAACTCTCGTAGTTTAGTTCTTTAATCTGACTAAATGATACTTTGGGCGATTGCAGAATGCCAAGTAGTGCCAGGCAAGGGGCAAAACCGTTTTATTGACCAATGCCTGACTGCCCCTTGCCTGGCACTACCCCTCAAAACTCGCCAATGTCGGCGTAGCGGAAGCGTTCGATGGCGATGAAACCGGCGGCGCTGACGACCATGAGGATGACGCTCATGGCCATGGCCTGGCCGAAATTGAGTGCCCCGCCCGGTGTACTCAGGAAACGCTGGATGGCGATGGGCATGGTCAGAAAACCACTGTTCGGCCGGACAATAAAACTGGTAGCGCCAAATTCGCCCATGCTCACGGTGAAGGCAAATACGGCCGCAACCAGCAGCGCCCGGCCAATGATGGGCAAATCTACTTCGCGCCAGACGCGCCCCGGCGTGGCCCCCATCACCGCCGCTGCCTCGCGCAAACCGGGTTTGATGCCCTGCAATACCGGCAGCAGGCTGCGCACCACAAAGGGCAGTGCCACCAGGGTGTGGGCGATCAGCACCAGCCAGGCGGAGGTGCGCAACGTGCTATACGTGACCACGTAGCCAAAACCGAGGGTCACGGCCGAAGCCCCCAATGGCAGCATAAACAGTGGGTCAGCCCATTTGCGCCAGCGCGTTGGTCGGGATAACGCCACCGCCGTCGCCAGCCCCAGACCCCCCGCCAACAGCACCGTCAATAACGCATAGCCGATGGAATTGCGCACGGCCGTCAACGGCGAAATGAACACCACACTTCCCCGCCGCGTCTCCGAGAGCGCCTGGTAATAGGCCGGCGTCAGGTCGCCGTTTCGGTCTACCAGTGATTGCCACACCAGCGCCAGAAGCGGCGTTACCAGAAAGAGAAACAGGCCGCCCATGATGAGGGTGACGGCCGCCTTTTCCGGCCAGGTATTCGGCCGTTTCAGGTTGGCTTTTTCGGCGCGCATGTCCAGCGACACGGCCGTGCCCTGCTGCCAGCGTGTGTAAATCATCATCACCACAAACGTGAAAACGATTTGAAACAAGGCCAATACAGCGGCAATATCTGGCCGCAAAAAGTTGACGTATTGCCGGTAAATCTCCGTTTCCAGGGTGCTGAACATCGGCCCGCCCAGCAGCAAAATGACGCCAAAACTGGTAAAGGTGAAGAGGAAAATGAGCAGGCTGGCGCTGAGGAGCGACGGCCGTAATAAAGGCAATGTCACCTCCCGAAACGCCCGCCAACGGCTGGCCCCCATCGTGCGCGCCGCCTCGTTCAGGCGCGGATTCAGATGTGCCCAAAAGCCGCCCACCAGCCGCACCACAATGGCCGTGTTATAAAACACATGTGCCAGCAAAATGATCGCCAGCGTTTGATCCAGCCGCAGCGGAGGGCGAGACAGATCAAACAGGGCCATCAAACCCTGATTCACCACCCCCTGCGATCCCAACAAGGCACGGAAAGCGGCCGCTACCACCACCGTGGGCATGACAAAGGGCACGGTGGTCAGCGCCCGCAGCAGCGACCGGCCAGGGAAGGTGTAGCGGGCAAACAGGTAAGCGGCAGGCAGCCCCACTAGCAGCGTCAGCCCGGTGGAGAGCGCCGCCTGCCACAGCGTAAACCAGAGAGTTTGCCGGAAATACGGCCGTACCAGCACCGCCTCCACGCCCACGGCCGTCACGCTCAGCCGCAAGATATTCACCAGCGGCCAAAAGAAAAATGCTATCAGAAAGAGCAAGGGAATCCCGGTTAGGATACCTGTCCAGATGATTTGTTGTGTTCTGTGGGGCATTTTCGTGGGATGCGTGATGCGTAACAAGAGAGTTCTCACGTTTCACGCATCACGCATCACTATCTTCCTACAGCGGCCAAAATATCGGCAGGAAAATAATCATCAATATCCAGATCAAAATTTGCAGCGGCAGCCCTACTCTGGTGAAGTCAAAAAAGCGATAACCGCCTGCCCCGTATACCAACACAGACGCCTGATGGCCGATGGGGAAGAGGAAGGAGTTGGAGGCCGCAATAGCCACGCCCATCACGTAAGCGCGAGGGTCAGCATCCAGGCCAACGGCCGTGCTGATGGCAATAGGCGCGACCAGCACCGCGGCGGCGGCGTTGCTCATAAATTCGGTAATCAGGGACGTTAACACAAACAGACCAATTAAAACGGCGGCCGGCCCCCACCCACCTACTGTGTTAATGATCAGATTTGCCAGAAATTGCGCCGTGCCCGTGACCTCCATGGCAATACCCATCGGCAACATCCCGGCAATCAGAAAGACCGATTTCCACTCAATGGCCTCATACGCCTCGTCCATCGTCAGGCAGCCGGTGAGGATGGAGAGGACGGCGCCCAGCACCGCCGCTACCGAAATGTGCAATTTCCCGGCAGCCACCAGACCGATCATCGTCACAAAGATAACCAGGTTAATGGGCGCCCGGTTCAGGCGGCGGTTGGGTTTTTCCGGCTCGCGCAGCAGCAGGAAGGCATCTTCCTGGCGAATGGCTTCGATGCGGTCTCGACGGCCGTGTACCAGCAGCGTATCCCCCAAATGCAGCGGCGTGTCAGACAATTTCTGCTGCATCGGCGCTTCCTCGCGCCAGATAGCCAGCACCGTCAGCCCATATCGCTCTCTGAAATCCAGTTCCTTCAACGTCCGCCCTAAAAACCACGCCTTCTGGCCGATGACCACCTCGGCAATGGTGGCCTCCGGCGATTTCAAATCGGCGTCCAGCACAAAATCCGGCAAAATAGAGACGCCCATCTCGTCGTGCATCTGCAAGAGACGGCCGTGCGGCCCCCGCGTAAACAACACATCACCAACCTGCAATTCAATGTCGGTCAACAGCCCCATGTGGCGGTGACCATCGCGCTGTACCCCCATCACGTTAATGTCAAAGCGCGCCCCCAGGCCGCTGGCTATCAGCGTTTGCCCCACCAGCGGTGAATTTTCCTCCACCCGCAGTTCGGCCAGGTAATCTTTCAGGCGATATTCGTCCGTCAATTGTTCTGCCTGGTGAGCGTGGGTGATTTTTTCCCGATGCGGCAGCAAATGGCGGCCCACCAATACCATGTAGGTAATGCTGGAAACCATGATGATCAGCCCCATTGGGGTGTAATCAAACAGGCGGAATGGTTCATAGCCGGCGGCCGCCAGGGCATTGCTGGCCAGCAAATTGGGCGGTGTACCGATCAGGGTGGTGATGCCACCCAACAGCGAACCAAAAGCCAGGGGGATGAGCAGTTTGGAAGGGGGGATGTTGGCCTTTTGCCCCAGGGCAATGACAACGGGCAGGAGTACGGCCGTTGCCCCGATATTGTTCATAAAGGCGGACATCGCCCCCACCACCACCATGATCACCAGAATCAGGCGCGCCTCGCCCGTCCCGGCAATGCGCCCCATATGCACCCCAAAATAGTCGGCGATGCCCGTGTGTGTCAGGCTGGCGCTGACAATGTAAATGGCCCACACCGTAATCACCGCCGGGCTGGCAAAACCGGAAAACGCCTGTTCCGTCGTCAGCAAGCCGGTCAGCAGCAAGGACAGCAGCACCATCAAGGCCACCAGGTCTACCCGGAAACGTTCCGTGGCAAACAACACAATCGCCGCTGCCAGAATAAAAAGGGTCAATCCAATTTCAAAGGTCAATGTGCCCTCCTGTAACAGGAGTGCCAGGCACAGGGCCAAAAGTGGTGGTCATTGATTGACCTGACGCCCTGTGCCTGGCACTTCGCTCTCACGTAACGGCCGTAATTATACGTCTACCCCCCACATAAAAAAATGCCACCGGTAGTGGTGGCATTTTTTCTTCAATTCCTCGTTCCACGCGGAGCGTGGAATGTTCTGCCAGGCGCTCTGCGCCGCATCAGCTCCGGCCCAGCTTCTTGCCAATCCAATCCGTCAGGTCTTGGAACAGGTAGAAGACCACCGGCACCACAATCAGCGTCAGCGCCGTACTCACCAGCAGACCGCCCATCACTGCCCGCGCCAGGTCAGAGGCGATGATGGCCCCGGCCTCGGCGCTGGCAGCCAATGGAATCAGCGCCAGGATGGCCGTCAGCGCCGTCATCCAGATGGGACGCAGCCGGGTACGGCCACCGGCCACCAGTGCCTCATATGTGCCCATGCCCCTGGCGCGTAACTGCTGCACCAGTTCCATCAGCACAATGCCGTTGGTGGTGACAATACCCACCAGCATCATAAAGCCGATCAAGGCGGAGATGCCCATCACGCTGCTGGTGACGTAGAGGGCGATGGCCGCGCCTACCAGGGCAAAAGGCAGGCTGAAAAGGATGACAAAGGGCAGAATAAAGCTGCGGAACGTCAGCCCCATGACCACATAGACCAGGACAATGGAGATGGCAATAGCCAGCAGCATGGATTGGAAGCCCTGTACCTGCTGTTGCGATTCAAACCCTTCGCTGACGACGGCGCCGGCGGGCAGGCTGCTCACAGACTGGATGGCAGCTTTGGCGGCATTGGTGACGCCCAACGTATTCTGCGTTTCCAGTTCACCGCTGAAGCTGATGGCGGGACGGCCGTCAATGCGAATATACACCGTGCTGCCATTACCATTACCCGCGATCAGGTCGTCCACCGTGCTGGTCACGTTGGCAATATCGGGCACACCATCCCCTTCCAGGTCTACCGAGCCAATGGCCGCTTTCACGTCAGCCACCACCGGCAGCAGATCTTCCAGCGAATCCCCGGTGACGGTCAGCGAAAAACCGCTAAACCCGGTTTGTGAAGCGGCCGAGACAGTCGCATTTTCTTCGCCAAACTGGCTCACTGCTTTAGCGCGTACCGCCTTCGTCAGCGCGTCTAACTCATCTTTGTTCTCTACGCTGATGGTCAGCGAGGCGATATTTTGCGTCACCGAACCCTGCGAAAAGAGGGCCTCAAAACCGGCCGCGCTGCCTACCGTTGTTTGCACCGAGCCTAACCCGGTAATGTCGTTAATCGCCTCTTCAAACTGCGCCACCGCTTCATTTGTTTCCAAAATGGACGTGCCATTGGGCAGTTCAATGCTAACGTTGATGGTTGGTTCACCCAACGCCGGGATGAAACTTTGCGGCAGCAGACTAAGCAGATACAGGCTGCCCGCAAAAATGATCACCGAACCCAACAGGGTCAGCGCCCGGTGCGTCAGCGCCCATTCCAGCATGGGGGTATACCAGCGCTGCATACTCGTTTCCCGCTCTTCGGGGATGTTGTTTCTATTGATAAAGAGCGAGGTGAGCGCGGGCACAACGGTAATGGAAACCATGAAACTGGCGGCCAACGCCCAGACCACCGTCAGACCAAAGGGCATAAAAACGGAGCCGATGATGCCGCCCACAAACCCCAGGGGTAGGAACACCACCATGGTGGTAACGGTAGCCGAGAAGATGGCAATAGCCACTTCGCGGGTGGCGGCGCGGATGGCGTCGTTAGTCTCTTCGCCGCGTTGGATGTGGCGGTAGGAGTTTTCCAGCACCACAATGGAGTCATCCACCACGCGACCAATAGCCACGGTGAGGCCGCTCAGGGTCATAATGTTGAGCGTGACGGAGTTAGGGAATAGGCGAGAGATAAAGGTGACAACGCTGCTGCCGCTGCTGTTGGCCCAATTTTGCATTCCCTCGCCAACGGTGATGGGCAACCACTGCATCAAGAAGAAGGCGCTAAAGATAGAGAGGGGAATGGACACGGCGATGACCAATGTGGCCCGCCAGCTTAATTTATAGCGCCTACCAATGTGCCCGCTTAAAAAGACCAGGATGACCAGGATGGCAAACACCGCCCCCAAAGAGCCTTCGCGGGTGACGCCGGCGATAGATTCCTCGATAAAAGTGGCCTGTTCAAACACCAACGTGGCTTTCATACCCGGATGTGCCTGTTCAAAAGCGGCCAGTTCATCAAAAATGGCGTGGGCGGTATCCACTGTATTGTCATCGCCACCCTTGAATAGTTGAATCAGCACCGACGGGTTACCATCGGTGCGGGTGATGGCTGCTTCGGGCACAAAAACTGTCACTGTGCCAGCGGCGATCCCTTCCAGCCGCGCCGCCAGTTCGGCGTCAAAAGCATTGGGGTAATTGGCCAGCATAAAAGTCAGCGTCTCCGGCGACATCAGTTCCAGGATGGTAGGCTGCAAATTCTCAATGAACCCGGCCTCGTTTTCGACCAGGTAAACAATGACTTCTGGCGTCAGGTCGGCCATCATTTGCGGCGCCATCTCCGCATTGGGGGAGGTGGGCAACACGTTCAGCAGCATCGCCGCGCTGGGCACAAAGCCATTGTTGATCAAATCATAGGCTGTTTTGAAGAGAGGTTCTTCCCCGTTAGGGCCAGGTTCCATCCATACACCATTGAGGGCAGGCGCTTCGGCGGAAGCGGCTGCCGCTTCTTCGGCTTCGGCGGCGGCCAACGCACCCGCGCCGCCAAATTCAGCCGCCAGGGTGTCTAGCTCGGCGCGTAAATCGGTGTCTAGGGTATCCAGGAATTCTACCGGCAGCAGGGCAATCACTTCCGGCTGCAACAGGCGCAGATTATCCGGCGTGAGCAGGGCCAGGGCTTGAATGGCCTGTGGGCCAAAGCCGGCCAGCATACGCATCATCTCCGGGCTGATATCTTGAGCGTATTCCAGTTCCAGACCGGCCTGGGCCATGCCCTGGATCAGCAGGTCTGGCAGGCGGGCCGGGTCGGGGGTGGGTTGGGCTTCAGCCTCGGCCGCAATTGGTTCGCCTTCTTCGGCTTCAGCCGCTGCCAGCGCCGTGTGGCGGGCGTCGGCAATGAGGATGTTGCTGATGGTCTGGGTCATGCCTTCGTCGAGTACGGCCGTCATCCCTTCCGGTAACTGCCCCAGGATGAACGCGGGCAGCCCCAACAAAATCTCCGGTGTCAATTCGGCCATCATTTCCGGGGGCATGCTGCCGGACATCATGCCAAACGCCTGCGGCGGCAGGTTGGCCAGGCTGAGGGTGCTGGTGAGTGTCATGCCAAATCCGGCGGCCATCTCTTGCCACGATTGGGGCAGATCGGCCGGGGGTGGCAGTTCGCCGTTGGCGGCGGCCTGGATGGCCTGTAACTGACGCAGCAGCAGCAGGTCTAAATCGGCTTCAACCAGGGGCAGGGCGACGGCCGTGACTGCCGGGTCCAACGCCCGCCACATCTCTGGCGTTAATTCGGTTAGTTGGTCGGGGGCAAACTGCACCAGCCCTTGCATAAATTCGGGAGTAATGTCGGCAGTGGTGGAGATGACCTGGCCCAGTTGAGCGGCCCCGGCGACCCACGTTTCCGGCAAATCTACGGGAGCAAAGGTGGGCAGTACGGCCATTTCTGTGATAGTTTCGGTTTCAGGCATGGGTGTGACCACTGGCGCTTCTGCGGCAATTTCATTGCCAGACAGGATGGCGGTAGCTTCAGCCAGGGTATATTGGCCCACGCCGCCAAACTCCGCCGCCAGTTCGTCCAGTTCTACCACCAATGCCGGGTCGAGGGTGTCCATATACTCTACCGGCAGGTAAGAAAGCGTGTCGGCAGGCACGTAGACCAGCAGGTCGGTGGGGAAGATGGTTAGGATGGTCATCACGTCTTCGGCGGCGGTGGGCCGGTCGCTGAGGCTGCGCAGCAGGTCAACGGTGATGTCCTGGGCGTAACCGATTTCAACGCCCAGACTGGCTGCGCCATCCACGATGATTTGTGGTAAACGGCCGGGGTCTGCGGGAGTAGCGGTGGGTTCGGGTACGGCCGTTGCTTCGGCAACTTCCGGTTCTGCCTCTTCAGGTAACTCCTGCCCACCGGAGACGATAACACGGCTGACGGGTTCCAACCCTTCCAGTGAAGGCTTTAGCTCTGATTCCACCAGGGCTTTGAGTTCCGGCAGCGTCAGTTCTGATGACGAAACGCTGGCGATGACCACCGGCAGGTCGCTAAAGCTGAAATTGATCACCTGGCTTTCGGCCGTTTCCGGCAGCCCGGCGTCGGCAATGGCTTCGTTGATCGCCTCTAAAATTCGTTCCTGGTTCAGGCCAAAATCATACCGGGCGATGAGAAAGGCAAAGGTGGGATTGGTGGTGGATTCCACATTCAATACCCCCTCCACGCCTTGCAGCTTTTCTTCCAGGGGGATGGTGACTTCTTCCAGAAATTGCTCCGCGGAGGCGGCATCGCCCCACTGCACCACGATGACCGACTGTGGAAACTCCACACGCGGCAGTAATTCCTGGTTTAGCTGCGTTACCGAATAAACGCCAGCCGCCAGGATAATCATGGCAATGGCGACGGTGATCCAGCGGAAGCGAAGGGAGAGAGCCGTGATTTTGTCGAAAAGTTTGGATAGCATGGGTTAATCCTTGTAATTGGGTAATTGAGTAACTGAGCAATTGGGTAATTGGGAGATTAGAGATTGGAGATTGGGAGATTAAATCCCCAATCTCTAATCTCCTAATCTCTTTTGAAAGGCTCCCACGGGGGAAACACTTTTTGTAGGGTGATCAGGCCGTTTTGCAGGGTGGTCAGGTCGGCGTCGGATAGGGGCGCCAGCAGGGCGGCAATATGGCCGATGATATAGTGTCCAAGCTGATCAAGTTGGGCACGGCCGTCGGGCGTCAGTTCCAGCATAATCATGCGCCGGTCATGGGGGGCGCGCGTGCGTTTGACCAGACCCTGCGCCACCAGATGGCTAACGGTGCCGGACATGGTGGGCAGACTGACGCCGCTGACCTCGGCCAGTTCGCTCAGATTGCAGGAGCGTTCGGCCAGCGCCCCCATCACGCCTAGTTGAGCAGGCACAAGCTGGCTTTGCTGCTTGCGCAGTTCCGCCGCCACCAGCCGCATGATAGAGGGGATGGTACGAATGATTTCGGTTGCTACGAGATTGGTTTCAGACATTATGGATAACATAGTGCCAGGCACAGAGCAGTTCGGCCCTGGAAATTCCAGGTCTTTCGCTCTGTGCCTGACACTGCATGATAAATTTACTTAGCCAACCAAATGATTAGGCAAGCTAATTGTATGCCCGCCTAAGTAATTGTCAATCATTCTGTGAAAAATAGTACAGATGGGTGAGGAAATTTTTATCTGCCCGGCCAACCCCTTGACAAATGCCGGAAGTGGCGTAGAAAGGGTGCGTGTGGATTCAAGAGACCTGACAGGTTTTCTGAAACCTGTCAGGTCTGAATGGTAACGTGGGGACGGTAAGCACGGCCGTAACCGCCAAACGCTACAGTCCACACAACGTTAACAGGGCATGATGAGCGCATGGACGGGTTTACGCTCACACCTGTCAGGTCTCAGAAGACCTGACAGGTGTCTGCGTAGCCCGTTGACGAGGTGAAGGTTTCTCATCGCAAGGTGAGACTAACCGGAATTTAGACCCTAAGGGTTTCAGAAAACCCTTAGGGTCTGGGAACTTCCGGGAAAATCGAAAGATCAGCGGATGCCTTCCAGAGTGGTCGCTTAAACTCTGAATCAATGCCCCTTCATTTGAAGCCATTCCACAAACCGGCGCGGGCAACCGGCCGACAAAAGGGATGGCAAGCGACCGGTTTATCGTCAATCGTAATCCGTAACCCGTAGTCCGTGTTCGGATAACGGCTTATGACCTACGGATTACGAAACAAAGAAGGGGCGTCCCCACGAAACACACAATCGAGGGTCGCCATTTATGCGAGTTGCAGGTTGCAAGTCGCAGGTTGCAGGTAATTACTTGCAACTTGCCACTTGCACGCTGCCACCCGCCTCACAAACGGAGGTTTATTATGTGTGGTATCGTTGGGTATATTGGGGCGCGGGAAGCGTCGGCCGTGGTGTTGGGTGGCCTGAAACGGTTGGAGTACAGGGGGTATGATTCCGCCGGGGTGGCGGTGCTGGCCCAAAATGGCAAAATTGAACTGCGCCGGGATGTGGGCAAACTGGGCAACCTGGAAGGGATGATGGCTCAATCGCCGCTGCATGGGCACATTGGCATTGGGCACACGCGCTGGGCCACACACGGGCAGCCCAGCCAGCGCAACGCTCACCCGCATGTGAGCATGAACGGCCGTGTCGTCCTGGTTCACAATGGCATCGTCGAAAATTACGTGGAACTGCGCGACGAACTCACGGCTGAGGGCGTGCGTTTTGATTCGGAGACGGATACGGAAGTGATCGTGCAGATGGTGGAGCGGTATCTGGAAAGTGGGCTGGCGTTGGACACGGCCGTGCGCCACACCCTGCGCCAGTTACGAGGGGCCAACGCCGTCGTCGTAATGAGCGTGGATCATCCCGACACGCTTATTTGCGCCCGCCTGGGCAATGCCGGTGGGATCACGTTGGGGGTAGGGCAGGATGAGATGTTTATCGCCTCTGACATCCCCGCCATTTTAGAATTCACCCGTAACATGATCTTTCTGGAAAGCCGCCAGATGGCGCGTGTCACCCGCCAGGGGTATGTTGTGACCGACCTGGAAGGCAACGCCATTGCGCCAGAGGTCCATACCATCGCCTGGGACCCGGTGAGTGCGGCCAAAGGGGAGTTCAAACATTTCATGCAAAAAGAGATTTTTGAGCAGCCGCAGGCGATCATCAACACCCTGCGGGGGCGGGTGGATTTTGAAACGGGGCAAATTTATCTGCCGGAGATGAACCTGACGCCGGAACTGGCAAAGCGGCTCAAGAAAATTTTCATTGTGGCCTGCGGCACCAGCTATTATGCCGGGCTGGTGGGCAAATTTATGATCGAATCTATTGCCCGTGTGCCGGTGGAGGTGGAGTACGCTTCGGAGTTTCGCTATTATGAGCCGATACTGGATGGGGACACGGCCGTGCTGGCGATCACCCAATCCGGCGAGACGGCCGATACCCTGGCCGCCAGCGAACAGGCCAAAGCATCCGGGGCGATTTTGTGGTCCATCGTCAACGCCTTTGGCAGCCAATCTATGCGCATTTCGGATGGCTACATTGCCATGCAGGCCGGGCCGGAAATTGGCGTAGCCAGCACCAAAGCGTTTATCACTTCCATCGTAGACCTGTATTTGCTCGGTTGTGTGTTGGGGGAACTGCGGGGCGCGGTTTCGTCGGCGCGTTTGCGCCAACTGGCCGCTGACCTGGCCCATCTGCCCGACCTGACCGGGCGGGTGCTGGATCATGATCCAGAATATGAGGAGTTGAGCCACCACTTTTTTAAGGCTAACGATTTCCTCTTTTTGGGGCGGGGCATCAATTACCCGGTGGCGCTGGAAGGGGCACTTAAGCTGAAGGAGCTAAGCTACATTCACGCTGAAGGCTACCCGGCGGGGGAGATGAAACATGGCCCCATTGCCCTGATTGATGAGACGATGCCGGTGGTGGCGATTGCCACCAGAGACCCGCTGTACGAGAAGATGATCAGCCAGATTCAGCAGGCCAAGGCGCGGGGGGGCACGGTGATTGCCCTGGCGACGGAGGGGGACACGGCCGTAGCCGCCGAAGCCGACCACGTGATTTATGTGCCGGAAACGCCGCCGCTGTTGGCCCCCATCGTCAATACCATCCCCATGCAGTTGCTCAGTTACCACACGGCCGTGCGCCGCGGCTGCGATGTAGACCAGCCACGCAACCTGGCCAAAAGCGTGACGGTGGAATAACGGCGGTTCGTCTGGCGTCATCTAAACGTAGCCTGATCATTCTCGCCCGGCCTGTACCCCTCTGGTACACTTGCGCCCATGTTTGAGCAGAAACGAACTCCTCTGATTGTGGGTGTGTTAGCCCTGATTCTGGTGCTGTTGGCGGTGGCGGTTGGCTGGCGGGTGGTGCGCGGCGATGACAGTTTGCTGCGCAACGTCAACGTTGCCGCCGCCGAAATCAGCCCGAACGCGGATGGCGTGGATGATGTCACCACCATCAGCTACCGGTTGTCGCGCAACGGCCGTGTCTCCATCTACTTTGCAAATGAAAACGGCGACCGCTTCTACTTCCGCGAAGAAAAACCACGCGGCGCCGGTGATTACCGCGTGGCTTTCAGTGGCATTGTGGACGGCTTTACCCTACCTGATGACCAGGTACAGGGGCAAATTCTCAGCCGCCTGCTGCCAGACGGCCGTTACACCTGGACGATAGAGGCCACCGACGAACGCGGCGTCACCGAACAGCAGCAAGGGCAACTCACCATCCGTGATGGTGACCCGGAACTGCCGGACATGCGCAATTTCACCCTGGACCGGGCCATCTTCACCCCCAACCGGGATGGCATTGATGACCGACTGCGAGCGCAGTTTTTCCTGATCAAAGATGTGGCCGACCTGCGTGTCTTTTTGCTGATGCCCGATGGTTCGGAGCAGCCCGTTTTGGAGTATGAACAAAATGTACCGGCGCGTTCAGCCGGTTGGCACTATTACGACTATGCCGGGGGCGTAGACGAAGGGGCCACGCCGCCGCCCGACGGCGCCTACCCTATCATTGCCATTGCCCGCGATGAAGAAGGGCAGGTGGTACGGGCTGAGAGCGAACTTACCATTCAATATGGCGGCGTGCCCCGCGCCCACATTTTCCCGCCGCCCACCGGAGACACGGTCAGTTGGAACGTCACGGCCGTACCCATTTGCGACACCCTCTACTTCACCCTCACCGTCGAAAACTATGGTACAACTCCCATTCGCACCAGCGGCCCGCCCCCCGGCACTGTCTACGATTCAGACTGGAACTACAACACCCTGGGCTGGTTCACCGAATCTGGCGTCTTTCGCGTGGGCATTGGCTTTGAAAACGAAATCACCAACTACCCTTACCGCTGGGCAGTGGGCAGCCCGGAAGATTTAACCGAAATTGACGGGCACTATTACCTGATGCCGGGCGACCGCGCCGTGGTGACCGGCGGCATTCGCCTGACCAACGTTTTTGGTGTACGCAACCCGCAGCCGGTGTGGGCCGGCCTCATCCACGAAGATGTGGAGGTTTCCCAATTCAACGCCCGCGTAGACCCGGCGGCCATCCTGGTAAACGCGCCGGACGAAGGCCACATGCCCACTTGCGAACCGCGTGATCTACCTATGCGCTCTCAGGAAAAGTGATTTTACAGATTGGTCCAATCTTGGAGATTGAACCAATCTGTAAAATGACTCAGTTGCCCGTTGCCGCAAACCAGGCACCCCCTGGATTAGTAACAAAGATGATGGGCGCAATGCATGGTTGGGGCAGTGCCACCACAGTCTCGATTTTGGCATTACCCCCGCCCTGAGAGGCCGGACCGGTGGTTGCGGGGAAAGTTCCGGTCATCACATTCACAATGCCGCCATCACCTGTCAGACAGCTTACAATGGCCGCAAAGTTGGCGATGGGGTTACTGCCGGCGTTGGGGCCGGCCGCCAGAACCAATCCTTTCACATTTATTTCCAACTGCCCGTCTGTCTTAAGTTCACCCTTAGCCGAACCAGCCACCATCCAGGGCAAGCCGCCGCCGTTGATGCCCCGGATAGGATTGGTGGCCCCGGTGAATGCCTGCGTATTGCCTACCATCGTATCAAATTCCAAAATCTTGGGCTGCCGGGCCGAGGCTACAGAACTTTGCCACCCGAAAAATAAAACGGCCAAAGCCAGCAGCGTGGCCGCCACGAATAGGTTTCTTATTTTTATGAACATGTTGATTTTCTCCTTATCTGATCTGGTAAATGGTGAAACGGGAAATTCATTGTTTTACGTTTACTTCAAACCACTGCACCTCCATTTGCTGCCTTAACCCGGACAGCCGGGATAATGTATGGTCACTCATGGGATAAATACGCAAGGATTTGGGCATTGGATGAGTTTTGCCGGTGTCTGGTTAATTTGGCGACCAACTCATCCAAACGGCCGTGCCCTGCGTATGATCGGGTGATGATCCTGCGTGGCGAGAACTTTCCGGCCGCAGTAGAATCCCCGTCATGCTTCGCTCCGAATCAGGGACAGGATGTTGCCGTGGATTTTACGCAGGCCGCTGATGCTGCTCTTGTGCAGCACATATCGCGCGGCCAGGAGGCGGCGCTGGCCGAGTTGTATGATCGCTACGGCCGTCTGGTGTATAGCGTGGCTTATCGGGTCATTGGCAGCAGCCAGGCGGCCGAAGAAATTACGTTGGATGTGTTTGCCCGTGCCTGGGAAAAAGGCCACACCTACGATGCTGACAAGAGTCAGGTGAGCACCTGGCTCACCCGGCTGGCGCGGAACCGGGCCATTGATGTGCTGCGCCGCGAACGGGTACGGCCGGAAAAAGACAGCGTGAGTTGGGGTGAGGTCACGGCCGTGCCCCTCACCGACAGCCAGAACCCGGAGACACAAACCGCCCTGCTGATGCAGCGTGAGCAGGTACGCCGGGCGCTGGCCTCGCTGCCGGACGACCAGCAACAGGTATTGGCATTGGCGTACTTCGGCGGCCTGAGCCACAGCGAGATTGCCGCGCATTTGGATGAACCGCTGGGTACCATCAAAGGGCGCATTCGCGCCGGTATGATCAAATTGCGGGGATTACTGGTAGAAACATGAACGATACGCCAAATCAAGAGATGCAGGATTTACTGGCCGCGTATGCTCTGGGCAGCCTGGAGGCGGACGAAACAGCGCAGGTAGCCGCGCACCTGGAAACCTGCCCTGCCTGCCGGGAAGAACTGGCTGCTTATGAAGCCGTTACCGATATGCTGGCTACGGCCGTGCCCCTGACCACCCCACCTCCGGCGCTCAAAACCAGATTGATGGCCCGCACACAAACGGCCGTTGTCCCCCAACCAACCCGCCGCCAATCTATCAAAGAGAATTGGCAACGATGGCGGTCTACTTACTGGCGACCCGCCCTGGCTCTGGTCGTGCTGGTTTTGGCCGTCACCGCCCTCGTGATATGGCAGCAGAATCGCCCGGCGACCCCTGCGCAATTTACCCTCACCGCTACCGAACACGCGCCAGAAGCTACCGGTGTCATCACCATCGCCGCCGATGGCATGGCTACCCTGACCATTGCCAACCTGCCGCCACTGACGGCCGAACAGCAGTATCAGTTGTGGCTCATCCGGGATGGCCAGCGCGACAGCGGCGCGGTCTTTTCGGTAAACGCCGATGGCTCGGCCCAGGTGACGATTCAGGCGGCACGGCCGTTTGCCAGCTACCAGGCTTTTGGCATCACCATCGAACCGGCCGGCGGCAGCCCCGGCCCCACAGGGGAGCGCGTGCTGGGCTTCAACTTATAAAACGCCCTCAGTTTCATCCACTTCTTGTTTTTATCCGTATGATTGAACATACCGGCGCTTTGTTTGCCCGGTAAACCGATTCACACCAAGACCATAAGGAGAAAACAAGATGATGAAATATATCCTGCTGCTTGTATTGTTATTGGCCCTGGCCGCGTGTGGTGGACAATCTCCCACACCGGCGCCGCCTCCAACAGAACCACCGCCAACGGCCACTTCGACTCCGCTCAGTGCAGGCGTTCCCACGCCAGAACCAGAAGAGGCTGAACCCACCGCCGAACCGGCAGAAGCTACTCCAGAGACAATGGAAGAAATGGAAACGGCCGTGACCAACGCCGTCACCGTTTCCGACCAAAATCTGACCGAGGAGTTTACCGTCACCATAGACAGCGTCACTGCCGATGTGCCCGGTTGGATGGTCATTCACGCCCAGGCAGACGGCCGTCCCGGTCCCGTTCTGGGTTACGCACCTGTAGCCGCCGGTGAAAATCAAAATGTCACCGTGACCGTTGATCCGGCAGGCGCTACCGAGACCCTGTATGCCATGCTCCACATAGACGCGGGCACAGTGGGCGAATATGAATTTCCCGGCGACGATGTGCCCGCGATGGATGCAGACGGCAATATGGTCACGCCGCCGTTTGCTGTTCTGGGAGGCCTGCCGGTAGCAGCCTTGCTCAACCTGGCCGAAAGCGACGAACTGGGTGCCTACCTGGCAGATGCTGCCGGTATGACGCTGTATACCTTTGCCCATGACACACCGGGCGTCAGTAATTGTTATGATGCGTGTGCATTGGCCTGGCCGCCGTTGGTAGTGGCCGCCGGGGAAGATGTCACGGCCGTAGCCGAACTACCCGGCGAACTGGCAACCACCGAACGCACCGATGGCACGATACAAGTTACCTACGATGGCTGGCCGCTTTACTACTGGGTCAATGACGCCACCCCCGGCGATACCACCGGCCACAATTTCCGCAATGTTTGGGCGGTAGCCCGCCCCACCAGCAAAGTATTGTTGGGCGGAAATGAGGAACTCGGCCATTTCCTCACCGGCCCAGAAGGTCTCACGCTCTACCGCTTTAATCCCGATGAACCAGGCATAAGCAACTGTTACGACGAATGTGCCTTTTATTGGCCGCCCCTGCTGCTGGAGGAAGGGGAATCGCTCACCGGCGGCGCTGGCGTGGTGGGTGAACTAGGCGCCACTGAACGAGACGACGGCACGGTCCAGGTGACGTATGGCGGTATGCCCCTCTATTACTGGATACTGGATGAAAATCCCGGCGACGCTACCGGGCAGGCGGTGGATGATGTCTGGTTTGTCGTGCCGCCCTACACCGTAGCGGTAGGCAACACCCCCGAACTCGGCGATTTTCTGGTGGCTCATAACGGTATGACGCTTTATCTCTTCGGCGTGGACGGAGAAAACGAAAGCGCCTGTTATGACGAATGTGCCACCAACTGGCCGCCTTTGCTGCTGGAACCAGGTGAATTACCCGTTGCCGGTTTTGACGTGACGGGTGCATTGGGCATTACCGAACGTACCGATGGCACACTTCAAGTGACGTACAACGGCTATCCCCTTTATTTCTGGATTCACGACGAAGCACCCGGCGACACAACCGGGCAAGGTGTGAATGACGTCTGGTTTGTGGTTGAACCCTAAACAGGCAAGAGATTGGAGATTGGAGATTTGCCCAATCTCCGATCTCTGATCTCCAATCTCTAACAAATACGTGGTAGCTGCTCACCTATCTGCATGGGTATTACCCGCGTGCCGCCGATGCCGGTTCTGGCGACCAACATGCCGGGATGTTCGGCGACGACCTGGCCGATCACGGCCGTGTCTCGCCCCAACTCGTGCCCCCGCATCACTGCCACCACTGTTTCCGCCTGTTCGGCCGGCACAATGGCTAACAATTTGCCCTCATTCGCCACATAAATCGGGTCCATGCCCAACAATTCACAGGCCGAATGTACCGACTGGTGCACCGGAATTTTCTTTTCGTCCAGGGCAATGCCAACCCTGGAATTGCGGGCAATCTCGTTAAGCGAAGAAGCTACACCGCCGCGAGTGGGGTCGCGCAGCACGTGAATCTGGGGGGTGGCCTGGATCATCGCCGCAATCAGCCCATTCAGCGCGGCCGTGTCGCTGACAATGGGCGACTCAAACGCCAACCCCTCGCGCACGCTCATAATCGCCATGCCATGATCGCCAATCGTACCACTGAGAATGACCACGTCGCCCGGCCGCGCCCTATCCGGCCCAATCTCTAACCCATCGGGAATCAGGCCAATGCCGCTGGTGTTGATGTACACGCCGTCGCCATGCCCCTTATCCACCACCTTTGTATCGCCGGTGATCAGGGTGACGCCGGCTTTGGCCGCCGCCGCGGCCATGCTGTCTACAATGCGCGCCAGCGTGGGCATGGGCAGCCCCTCTTCGA
This sequence comes from Anaerolineae bacterium, assembly GCA_019637635.1. Lineage (GTDB taxonomy): Bacteria > Chloroflexota > Anaerolineae > Promineifilales > Promineifilaceae > CAADGU01. Next base: position 22,230 of record JAHBVI010000044.1, on the reverse strand, counting down.
TGATAAAACCGGCGCTCAGGTACAACGGCCGTGCCCCACTCATGCTGATGTCGTTTACCGTGCCATTCACCGCCAGGTCGCCAATGTTACCGCCGGGGAAAAACAACGGCCGTACCACAAACGAATCGGTAGACATCGCCAGCCGCGACCCATTCAACGAGAACACAGCCGCATCCCCCAACGCTTCCAGCTTGTCATTACGAAAGGCGGGCACAAACAAATGCTCCACCAACTCCGCCGATAACTTACCGCCACCGCCATGCCCCAGGATGACGTTCGGGTAGCTGCGCAGCGGCGCCGGGCACATCCAGCCTTCAAAATCTAAGTCATTGGTCATAGGTTTGTCCTGAGATTGGAGATTAGAGATTGGAGATTGTGTGGGCTCCAATCTCCAATCTCTAATCTCTAACCTCTAATCTCTTCCTCTTTCATACCGCCACACTTTCCAGTGCAATAAAACGGCCGTACTGGTAATACGCCGCGCACGCCCCCTCGCTGGAAACCATCGTCGCCCCCAGCGGGTTGCGTGGGGTACATTCCTGGCCAAAGGCCGCGCACTCATTCGGTTTGATCATGCCTTGCAGCACTTCCCCGCTGCGGCATAGGGGCGATTCGTGGGTTTCAATGTGGCCCACGTCAAAACGCGCGGCCGCGTCAAAATCCCGGTAGGCTTCGCTTAGTTCCCAGCCGCTTTGCGGAATCAGGCCAATGCCCCGCCACTGCCGGTCGCTGACCACAAACACGTCCGCCAACATCTTTTGCGCGGCCACATTGCCCGTTTCCGTGACGGCGCGGGGGTAGGCGTTTTCGACTTCGGCACGGCCGTGTTCCAATTGCTGCACCGCCCGCCGAATCCCTTCCAACACATCCAGCGGCTCAAAACCCGTCACCACAATCGGCGTCTGGTACTGTTCGGCAATGGGGAGATATTGCCAGTAACCCATCACGCTGCACACATGCCCCGCCGCCAGAAACGCCTGCACCCGGTTCGTCGGCGACTGCAAAATGGCCTCAATTGCCGGCGGCACCAGCACGTGTGAGACCAACATCGAAAAGTTGGTCAATCCTTGCTGTTTGGCCTGGAAAACGGCCATAGCATTGGCCGGGGCGGTGGTTTCAAAACCAATGCCAAAAAAGACCACCTCCCTGTCCGGGTTCTCGCGGGCAATCTTCACCGCATCCAGCGGCGAGTAGACGATGCGCACGTCGCCCCCTTCGCTCTTGATGCGGAACAAATCCTTTTCGCTGCCGGGCACACGCAGCATGTCGCCAAAGGAGCAAAAGATGACGTTTGGCCGCGAGGCAATCGCCAGCGCCTTGTCAATGATGCCCAACGGCGTGACGCACACCGGGCAGCCCGGCCCATGAATCATCTCCACGGTGTCCGGCAGCAGTTGGTCAATGCCGTTGCGAATGATGGAATGGGTCTGCCCGCCGCACACCTCCATCATCACCCATTTCCGCGTCGCCAACTGCTCGATCTGTGCCAACAGCCTGTGCGCCAGGTCGGGATCCCGAAACTCATCCAGGTATTTCATGTCACGCCCTCCTCGTCGGCCAACAGTTCTTCTTCCAGCAGACCCATCTGGTTAAACAACGCCAGCGTTTCCAGCGCGGAGGCTTCATCCAGCCGGGTAATGGCAAAACCCACGTGGATGATGGTGTAATCACCCACCGCAATTTCCGGCAGGTAAGCCAGGCACACTTCCTTCTGGATGCCGCTAAAGTCTACTTTGCCCATGCGTGTGCCGTATGCCTCGTATATTTCCACCACTTTTCCGGGAATTCCTAAACACATAATCAACCTCACTTAGACCCTAAGGGTTTTTGAAACCCTTAGGGTCTTACTCCTATCATCACCTGCCCCAACGCCAATCCGCCGTCATTGGGCGGCACCAGGCGATGGGTCAGGACTGTAAAATCGTGCTGTTGTAACTGCTGCACGGCCGTACCCAACAACTGCACATTCTGAAACACCCCGCCGCTGAGCGCCACCTGGCTCAGCCCATGCTGCGCCCGCATCTGCAAACTCAGCCGGACGATCAGGTCGGCCACACTGTTGTGAAAGCGGGCGGCGATCACGGCCGTTGCCACCCCGGCCATTATATCCGCCGCCATCGCCGCCAGCACCGGGGCGGCGTCAATCTGCGCGCCCGCCAGATCGAAGGCGTAATGGCCGGTCACGTCTGGCGCTACGGCCGTTTCCAACTCCATCGCCGCCTGCCCCTCATACGTCACCACCTGGCGAATGCCCAACAGCGACGCGGCGGCGTCAAACAGCCGCCCCATGCTGCTGGTGGGCACGCTGTTGATGCCCTGCTCTAATTGCTGCCGCAAAATGCGCCGCTCCTGGGGTGGGCAGGCAGCCACACAGGGCAGCGCCTCATCCCATTCCAGCCCAGCCGCCCACAAATGCGCCAATGCCAGGCGATACGGCCGTTTAACCGCCGCATCCCCCCCCGCCAGCGGCACATATTTCAAATGGGCCGCCCGCTCAAAACCGGTGTAATCGGCCAGCAGCAGTTCCCCGCCCCACACCGCGCCATCTGTGCCATAACCCGTGCCGTCAAAGCTAAAGCCGATGACCGGTGTACGGCCGTCCAGCCGGTGTTCGGCCATGAGGCTGGCAATGTGGGCGTGGTGGTGCTGCACGGCCACCAGCGGCAGCCCTGCTTGCGCCGCCTGTTCTTGCGCCCACTGGGTGGAAAGATAACCGGGGTGCATATCACAGACCAGCCGTTCCGGTTCGGCGCGGAAAATGTGGCCGAAGTGGGTCACGGCCGTTTCAAAAGCGCGCACCGTCTCTAAATTCTCCATATCGCCGATGTGCTGGCTCATGTAGCCATACTCCCCCTTCGCCAGGCAAAACGTGCTTTTCAGCTCGCCGCCCACCGCCAGTGTGGGGGGCACAGTATAAGGCAATTTCACTGGAAACGGGGCGTAGCCGCGCGAACGGCGGAGGGGGAGAAGGTGGTCGGTAATCGGTAATCGGTGATCGGTAGCCTGTGGCCGATTACCGGTTACGCGCACAACGGAGTCATCGCAACGGCCGTGAATCTCCCGGTTGTGCATCAGAAAAGCGTCGGCCAGGGCGGACAGCCGTTCGCGCGCCTCGTCATTATCCTTGATGATGGGTTCGTCGCTGTAGTTGGCGGAGGTCATAACAAAAACAGGAGATTTGAGATTGGAGATTGGCGATGGGGTGCCGAGCAAGAGATAATGCAGTGGCGTATAGGGCAGCATGACGCCGATGGTCTTGTTGCCGGGGGCGATCAGGGGGGAGAGCGGATGGTTCTCTTTCTGGCGCAGCAGCAGGATCGGCCGCTCTTTGCTGGTGAGCAAGGCCGCCTCCTCGTCTGACACATGGGCAAACCGGCGCACGGCGTCCACGTCCCAGGCCATTACTGCAAACGGCTTATCCACCCGTCCCTTGCGCTCGCGCAGCGTGGCCAGGGCATCGTTATTGGCCGCGTCACACGCCAGATGAAAGCCGCCCAACCCCTTCACGGCCACAATCTGCCCCGCCGCCAACAATGCCTGCGCCTGCCGCACCGCTTCGTCCGCCCAAAGTCCGATGTCCGATAACCGATTACCGATAACCGATAACCGTTCCCCCATCTCCAGCCACACCTGCGGCCCACAATCGGGGCAGGCGTTGGGCTGAGCGTGGAAGCGGCGGTCTAGCGGGTTGTCATACTCCGCCTGGCAGGCCGGACACATGGTAAAAGCAGCCATCGTCGTATACGGCCGATCATAGGGAATCTCTTTGATGATGGTGAAGCGCGGGCCGCAGTTGGTGCAGTTGATAAAGGGGTAGCGATAGCGCCGGTTGGCGGGGTCAAACAGTTCGCGCAAACAGTCGTCACACAGGCAAATGTCCGGCGAGATGAGGGTATTGGCCGCCGCCTGTGCCTGGCTGTGGACAATGACAAAATCGCGGTCGCCCTGGGCGGGCAGCCAATCCACCGTCACCTGCTCAATGTGCGCCAGCGGCGGCGGCTGGTGGATAAGGTCGTCGTGGAAGGCAGTCACGGCCGTTTCCGTCCCCTCCACCTCAATAAACACCCCACCGCTGTCATTGCCCACAAAACCCGCCAGCCCATGCCGCCGCGCCAATCCATAGACAAACGGCCGGAAGCCCACCCCCTGCACCACGCCCGTCACCGTCAGCCGTTGGCGGATGCGAGTTGTGGCCGAAGAGTCTGGGCGGGTAGAGGGCATGGTTTTCATCATGTTTTTAGGGATTCCTCAGATGCGAACCGGTGTGCATCTGAGGATTCACACCCTGCTCGTGGCGGTCTACTGTATCTCCCAAATCATAACACGGTTATTGCCTGAATCGGCAATGGCTAAACGGCCGTCACGCAAATGAATCCCATACGGCCAGCACAACGTATCCCGCGCCACCGTCTCCCAGCGGTTTTCGCCATTCTGGGCAAAGTTGCGCTGGCCGATTACCGCATCGGCCGCCGGGAAACAGCCCGTTTGTGGCGGCCCCTGCCAGAATAACACCCGGTTGTTGGCCGTGTCTGCACAGGCCAGCAGGTCGCCGTCCAGAGAAATGGCGTAGGGGAAGCGCAGCGCCTGCGGCCCTTGCTGGCCGTAAGGCCATTCGGCCGCGTGGTGAAAGTCCGGCTGGCCGATGACCAGGTCGGCGGGGCGGTCGGCCGTGGGCGGCGGCGTCCAACCGAGCAGGCGATGGTTGCCCGCGTCGGCCACGTATAACACGGCGTCGTTACCGGCTATCGCGTGCGGCCAACGATAGGTGTCCGGGCCAACGCCGCGCCCGCGATTTTCCAACCCTTTGTCCGGCCCATCCTGGCCCATGATGAAGTCCGGCGGCTGTTCCGGCGCGGGCAGTCCGTTCCAGACGAGCAGGCGGCGGTTGCCGGTATCGGTGACGAGGAAACGGCCGTTGACAAACCCTATCCCATACGGCCAATACATCCCCAACGCGCTCACCACACCGCCGCGATTCTCTGTGACGGTGTGCAGGTCAGGCTGCCCCAACGCATAATTCGGCGGCGTGTCTGACGTTTGGGGCACCTGCTCCCACACCAGGACGCGATGATTGCAGGCGTCGGCCACGTAGAGACGGCCGTCCACCACCAGCACCCCTGTTGGCAAATGGAGGCCGTTTTCCGGGCCGCGCCCGCCGCCGTTTGGCCCTTCGCTGAAAAAGTCGGGCTGGCCTAAGACAACGTCTGCCGGGGCCTGGTCGGTGGCAGGACGGCCGTGCCAGATGAGCAGGCGGTGGTTGCCCGAATCGGCCACAATCAGCCAGTCATCATCAAAATAAACGCCACGCGGCGCGTAAAGTTGGTTGGGCGTGGGCGCGGCGGCGGGCAGCGCCAGCCCAAATGGGGCAGATGCTCCCAACCAGACGGCGGGCCGCGCCGCCAATGCCTGGGAAAAGGCCCCCACTGCTGGCAGCGGCGCAGAGGAGGAAATGGAGACGGTGAGTTTGCTCATTATCCCGGCCTCACCCACACGTGCCCACCCTGAATGCGCACCGGGTAGGGTTCTAACTGCGCCTGGGGGGCGGTGAGGCATTCGCCGGAGGTGATGTCATAGCGGAAGCCGTGCCAGGGGCAGGTGAGAATGGCCGATTCGGCGTCCAGCAGCCCGCCATCCAGGGGCATGGCCATGTGGGCGCATTCGTTTTTATAGGCAAAGAAGCGGTTTTCGTGGCGCAGGATGAGGATGGGGGCCACGGCCGTTTGCAGGCAGTACGGCCGTTCCGCAGACACGTCAGCCGCCGCCGGCCCCTTCACCCAGCCGCCAATTACCAACTGGCTGCCGTTTTGGGAACCATGCCCGTTGACCCCTATGTTGTCCAGGAACAACATGCCCGCTTCCGGTTCATTGGGCACAACCTCCACCTGCCGGATTTGACGAGTGATGTGTGACCAGAGAGGCCTCACGCCTCACTCGTCACTGGTCACGCTTCCATATCCGGCGTATATTGGCCGGTGGCGGCGGCGGCTACCAGGCTGGCCCGTTGGCGAAATGCGGCCTGGGCCGCGGGAATGTTGGCGTCGCTGCCGTGCCAGGTTTCCAGCGCTTCTTGCTGCAAGGCACGGCCGTAAGAAAATGACAACGCCCAGGGTACACCGCCCAACTGGTTCATCAAACTCAGGTGCCAGGTGGCTTCGGCGCTGCTCTGGCCGCCGGAAAGGAAGGCAATGCCGGGCACGGCTGCCGGTACGTGGTTGCGCAAACAGCGCACCGTCTCCGCTGCCACCTGTTCCGGCGCGGCCCGCTGCGGGCACTCCTTCCCGGAGATCACCATGCTCGGTTTCAGCACAATCCCTTCCAGGTAAACGCCCTGTTGGAATAACGCGGCAAAAACGGATTGGAGGGTCACGGCCGTGACCTCATAACACCGTTCAATCGTGTGGTTGCCATCCATCAGCACTTCCGGCTCCACAATCGGTACCAGCCCTGCCTCCTGCACCAGCGCCGCATACCGGGCCAGGGCATGGGCGTTGGCCTCAATGCCCGCCCGTGTGGGCAGCCCGTCGCCTATGTTGATGACGGCCCGCCACTTGGCAAAACGCGCCCCCATCTCCCGGTATTCGGCCAGCCGCTCGCGCAGCCCATCCAACCCTTCGGTGACAACCTGGCCCGGATGCCCGGCCAGCGGTTTTGCCCCCATGTCCACTTTAATGCCGGGGATAATGCCGTTGGTGGCCATGTAGGCCGGCATGGGCACATCGCCGCCCGTCACCTGCTGCCGGATGGTTTCGTCGAACAAAATGGCCCCGGCGATATAGTCAGACAAATTTGGCGTGGTCAGCAGCAAACTGCGGTAAACACGGCGCGTTTCAAACGTACATTCGATGCCGTATTTCACAAAGCGCTTCACGCAAGTACCGGTGCTTTCGTCCATGGCCAGGATTCCTTTGCCTTTCGCTACCATGGCCTGGGCAGTGGTTTCCAATAGTTCCTTGTTCATCCTGTTTTCCCCTTTCGGTGTAGGGCAATTGGGCAAATTGCCCTACATCCTTAACACACGCCGGAAATCGGCGATGTTTTCGCTAATCGTCTTCGTGCCGCCAAAGATGGCGCTGCCGGCTACCAACACGTTGGCCCCGGCGGCGACGATTTCGGCCACGTTCTGAACCTTAATGCCGCCATCTACCTCTAAATCGGCCGCCGATCCAATCTCGTCTAACATCCGGCGCAGACGGCGGATTTTATCCGTGCTGCCGGGGATGTAGCTCTGGCCACCAAAACCGGGGTTGACCGACATGATCAGCACCAGGTCTACGTCGGGCAAAATTTCCTCTAGTGTAGCCAGCGGCGTGGCCGGATTCAAGGTGACGCCGGGTTTCACGCCCAATTCGCGGATGACCTGGATGGTGCGGTGTAAATGGGGGCAGGTTTCCACGTGAACGGTGAGGATGTCCGCGCCTGCCCCGGCAAAATCGGCCAGATACCGGTCCGGGTTTTCAATCATCAGATGCACATCGAGGAGGGCGCCGGTTTGTTCGGCCAACGGCCGTAATGCCTGCACCACCAACGGGCCAATGGTGATATTGGGCACAAAGTGGCCGTCCATCACATCTATGTGAATGTAGGCCGCGCCGGTGGCAATGGCTTCGCCAACCTGCTCACCCAGGCGAGAAAAATCGGCCGACAAAATAGAGGGGGCTAACTTGATCTGGTTCATGGGCGTATTATCCAACCATTTGCCCGTTCCTGGCAACGGGGTTGTAATTCAGGTAACGGCCGTCGCCTGAACCGTCGTTTGCAGGCGACTCAGCGCCGCTACTGGCGTGGCAAAGGGCATGTTGGTCAGGTCGTTGTATTTGCGCAGCACGTGGTACGTGATCAGCAGTTGGGTCAGGGCCAATGGGTGGCTGTGTTGGTGGCGTAGCCCATCCAGATAATTGCCGAATTCCGACTCCGCTTCCGGGCGCAGTTCCGGCATGTGTTCCCAGATGGCGTCGGCCAGGCGGGTGGCCTCGAGGGTAGACACATTGCCATCAATGTCCAGAAAATCCACCGGCAGCCCATTGTCCCGGTTGAGTTGCAGGCGGATACGGCCGTTCCGGCTGCCCTCCAACAGATAACTCAAATCCGGGTGGGGGATGGTCGGCCGCAAGATCAGCCGGGTGTTCAGATGCGATCCGGCCGTTTCCGGGTCGCAACCCGGCGGCGGATAGAAGTTCACCACAATATCGGCATGTTTGCGCTGCGGCCGGATAAAGGCTTCCGACACCGGCTCGCGCCGTTGCAGCGCAGCCTGCACCTGCTCCGGCGTGTAGCCTCGTTTACTGGTGTCTCGCCGCACTTTCCAGATGGCGCGCACATTTTCGTCCGGCGCCAGAAACACTTTCACGTCAAAAAAATTGCGCAGCACTTCCGTAGAAAACCCCAACAACCCTTCCACAATGACAAACTGCCTCGGCTGCACATATTCCGGCCGTACTAACGTGCCGTTGGAATGGTCATACACCGGCTTCAGAATGGGCTGCCCATAATGCAGCCGCTCCATGTGCAGTTGCATGATGTCAATGTAATTGCAATCCGGGTCTAGCGCCGAAATGCCGCGCGCCGCCCGCTCCTGGCGGTCGAATTTGTGGTAATCGTCGGTACAGACGTGGGTGCAGTTTTCCTCGCCCAAAATGCGCGTCAACCCCTGGGTAATGGTCGTCTTCCCGGCGGCGCTGTCGCCCACAATGCCTAAGACGATGGGGCGTTGTGATCGCTTCATTGCTCACACTCCTCTGTTTGTAGCGCGATTTGGAAAATCGCTCTACTTCTGCACGTCAAATTTAATGTCCGCCCACAGGTTCATGGCGTCGCGCAGTTCTGGGGAATTCCGGGCGGCTTCTTCCAGCGTGGAGCCAGACGCGATAGCCTCGGTCGCCACGCGATTGGCGCGGGCGCCAGCGCGGCTGCCTTTGGGATGGCCGTGCGTGCCGCCGCCGAAGAGGAAAAAGGCGTCGTTGCCATACATGCGGTGCAGTTCGGGAATGTGGTGGACGTGAATGCCGCCGGAAGCCACCGGCCACACTTCTTTGAGACCGGCAAAATCCTGGTCGAAGTAGAGGCCGCGCTCCCGGTTGGCGGGCGTGTGCCGCTGGCGCAGCAGGTCAATGATGCCCAGCGTCTCGCTGCGGGACCCTTCCAGCTTGCCGACGACGGTGCCGGTATGCAGGTGGTCACCGCCGGTCAGCCGCAGCCATTTAGCTACCACGCGCATGTGGATGCCGTGATTGGCCTGGCGGGTGAAGACGGCGTGCATGGCGCGGTGGCAATGCACGATCATGTCCAGGTCGCGGGCGTGGGCAAAAACGTCGGCGGAGGCGGCAAAACCGGCGGTGATGAAGTCGAACATGCACATTTTAGCGCCCCGTTCAGCCAGGAAGTCCATGCGGCGCAGGCTTTCGCTGGTGGAACCGGCGGTGACATTGTGCCAGTGCCCCTTAAATTCGCCGGTGGCGACCATGGCTTCACCCACAGCTTCCTGGGCATAGCGGAAACGGTCTTGCCAACGGCTGAAGGGCTGGCTGTTCATGTTTTCGTCGTCTTTGGTGGTGTCCAGGCCGCCCACCAGACATTCGTAGATGATGGTGGAATAGGCTTTGGGGGAGAGGCCGAGTTTGGGTTTGACGGTGCCGCCGAGCAACGGCCGTGACCACTTATTCGCCCACACCCGTTCATCATAAATGCCGACGTGCGGGCCGGGGAACGTTTTTACCAGGGCCGTGGGGATGCGCATATCTTCCAACCGCAGCGCCGCCACCGCCTTGAAGCCAAACACATTGCCCACAATGGAGGACATGATGTTGACGATGCTGTTTTCCTCGAATAAATCCATGGGGTAGGCGATGTAGGCGATGGCGCTGCCATCGGCAGCGGTGGCAATGTCATAAACTTTGGCCTTGTAAAAATCCAGGTCGGTGAGCTGGTTTGACCACACTTCCGTCCAGGTGCCGGTGGAAGATTCAGCGGCGACGGCCGCGGCCGCTTCCGTCAGGCTGACGCCGGGTTTGGGCGTAATGCGAAAGGCGCACAGCAGGTCGGTATCGGCCGGCGCGTAATCGGGCGCGTAGTAATCTACGGCATAATCACGCACCCCAGCCTGGTATTTCTGGCTGAGTTCGGCCGTTGGCGGCTGGCTGATGGTTTTGGGGGCAATCATGGTTGTACTCATTTCAATCAATCTCCTTTGAAAATTATGAGTTATGAAGGATGAATTATGAATTTTGTTTGTTCATATTTTCACAATCAGGATAACCGAAGCGGCGGCGAGGGAGAATGACTGATGGGGTAGTCAGGGGGTGGGTGCGGTGGGTGGTTTCAAACTACCCGTTTGAGTAGGTGGGGGAGATTGGTTCAATCTTTGGCGATTGAACCAATCTATGGGGTGGCTACGGCCGTTTATCCAGATACCACCGGCTGGCTTCGGTGCGGTTGCGTACGCCCAACTGCTGGTAAATGTTTTGCAGGTGAAATTTGACGGTGTTCTGGCTGATGTGCAGGCGGTGGGCGATTTGGGCGTTGGTCAGCCCCTCGGCGACCAGCGCCAGCACTTCATTTTCGCGCTCAGACAGGGGGACGGGGGGCACGGCCGTGTGGCTGCCAGACAGCCAATGGCGGGCCGCCGCCGGAAAAACCAACTGCCCGGCGGTGATTTGGCGGATGGCCTCGGCTACCCGCTCCGGCGGGTCGCTCTTGAGCAGCAGGCCATCGGCGCGCGCCTCCAGCGCGGCGCGCAGCGTGTCGCCGTCGCTGAAGGCCGTCAGCAGCAAAATGGTGACGCCGGGGTGGCGTTGGCGAATGGTTTGCAGGCTGGCCAGGCCATCCAGGTAGGGCATCTGAATGTCCGTTACCACCACGTCGGGGTGGAAACGTTCAACGGCGTCCAACAGCCGCTCGCCGTCGGTGGCGGTGGCAATGACCAGGATGTCTGGCTCGGCTGCCAGCAGACTGCGCAGCCCTTCCAGCACCAGCGCATGATCGTCGGCCAATACAACACGAATGGGTTTATCCATCTAGCGGTACCTTTACAACGATGCGGCAGCCGCGACCGGGGGCCGTATCCAGTTCAAACTGCCCATTAACCAGGCCCACGCGGTCCCTCATGCCGCGCAGACCAATGTGTTCTGCCTGCTCCGTGGCCTCCGGCCCATGCAGCGGCGGTGGCGTGAACCCCTGCCCATTGTCGCTAACTTCCAGCCGAATCATCTGGTTTTCCAGGGAGAGGCGTACTTTTTGCTCGGTGGCGTGGGCGTGGCGGTAGGCGTTGTTTAGGGCTTCCTGGCAGATGCGATAGAGGGCGATTTTAACGGGCAGGGAGGCGGGCAGCCGTTCCGGGCAGCCAATGAGGGCCACCGGGCAGCCGGTCAGGGCTTCGTGTTGTCTGACCAGGTCGTGAATGATCACGGCCGTGTCCCGTTGGGCAAAATCGGGGGCGCGAAAGGAACCGAGGAAGTGGCGGATTTCTTGCAGCGCCTCTTCTAATAAACCTGATAGCCGTTGCAAATTATCATCCCACTCGGCCTCTGAAATGGTCTGGCCCTGCCGCCGCTTTTGTTTGATCAGGCTCAGTTGGGTTTGGGCTACGTAGAGGCGCTGCGCCAGGCCATCGTGGATGTCCAACACAATGCGCTGTAACTCTTCTTCGGTGACGGCCAGAATGCGCCGCGCGGCCAGATGCTCTTCAATTAGTGACGTAGGGCTGATGGGTGTGCCAGACATGAGATTACCTGCTCTCTTGTGGGTTATGTTGCTGTGAGAATGATGGTTATGGGCGATGTGTCAGCGGCCTCATTGTGATTTATTTCACGAACTCTGTCAAGGCGGGCGGCTGAAAATACATAGTTTGTGCTACGGCCGTGTGGCGCGCCCCGTTCCAACCTGTTTTGGACGTAATCAGGCTTGACCCGTGATCTAACCTCGTGTAGCATCCAACCTATATGAGATCAACCACTGCGACGGCAATTATTCTGGCTTTAATCATGCTGCTGCTGGTGCTGGCGGCAGCGTTTGTGTTTTTATTTCAGGGGCGGCAGACGTTGGAGGGGCAGCGGGATGACCTGGCTACGGCCGTGACCGGCCTGGACATGACCCGCACCCAACTCGACCTGGCCTTTCAATCGGTGGAAGCGACGCGCCTGGCAACGGGGCAGGAATTGGCTACGGCCATTGCCGAAGCCATCCTCTACGAAGGGCAATTGGTGGAAAGCCAGCAGCTGGTGGACACGCTCACCGGCGAAGTGGAAACGTTGCAGGGGCAACTGGCAGCCAGCAGTACCGTCGCTGCGGCTACACCCATCCCCTCCGTGGTGACTGTGCCGACCGTGCAAATTGTGTCCCCGGCAGCGAGCACGGCCGTGACCGTCGGCCAATCCCTGGAAATTGTGTTTGCTGCCGCCGATCCTGCCGGCATTGCCACCATGAACCTGCTCATCAACGGCGAATCGTTCAAAAGCTATGACCCAGACGACGCCACGCTGGTTACCGCCCGTGAATTGTGGACGCCGGCCGACCCTGGGCAGGTGGTCATTGGTGTGCTGGCAGTGAATGTGAACGGCCGTGCCAGCAACCCCACCGCCATTACCATCACCGTTACGGCCGATACCCAGGGCGCCGCTTTGAGCCAGTTAGCCAGTGGCGATAACGCTGCCCTGCGCGCCGAAATTGAAAGCCGCGTCGCCCAAATACGCGGTCTGGCAGCCCAGGTCCCGGTTACGACCACCCTGCTCACCGCCGCCGAACTGCGCCAGCGTGTGGAAAACGATTTGCTGGCGGATTACACCGCAGCCGACGCCCAAAAAGATGTGCTGGTCTATGCCGCCTTTGATTTCTTGCCGCCTGATTTTGACCTGTATACCTTCAGCCGCGACCTGTACAGTGAGCAGATTGCCGGTTTTTATGACCCGGAAACGGACGAGTTTGTGGTGGTCAGCGATGACGATGTGCTGGACGCCAATGAGCAGCTAACACATGCCCACGAATATATGCACGCCCTCCAAGACCAGCACTTTAACCTGGATTCACTGGATGATGACACGCTAGATGCCGACGCCCAGGCCGCGCTGCGGGCGTTGGCCGAAGGGGAGGCGGTGCTGCTGCAAACCCATTACATGCTGGCCGGGCACGTGAGCATGGCGGAGGTGTTAGCCAGCACGGTCGGGGTGGAAACGCCGGTGCTGGACAGCGCCCCACCGGTCATGGTGAACAGCCTGCTGTATCCCTATACCGCCGGGTTGTCCTTCGTGCAAACGTTATATAACCAGGGAGGCTACGCGGCGCTTGATGACGCCTGGGCTAATCCACCCCAATCTACCGAGCAGATTTTGCACCCAGATCGTTATCTGGCCGGGGATATGCCCCTGGTGGTGGCGCTGCCGCCGCTGACAGACACGCTAGGGGTGGGTTGGGCGCTGGTGCAAGAGGATGTGCTGGGTGAATTTATGCTGCGGGAATATCTGCGCCAGCAGATGAATCCGCAGCAGGTGGACACGGCCGTGACCGGCTGGGGCGGCGACCGGTTTGCCGTCTATACCCACGAAAGCAGTGGCGCACTGGTGTTGGTGCTGCGGCTGCTGTGGGATACGGACAAGGACGCCACCGAGTTTGCCGCGCTGTATGCCAATTACCCCACTACCCTGTTTAACGCCACCGGTCAGCTTCAAGGCAGCGGCGGTGAATGCTGGCAGGGGCCGGAAGATACCATTTGTCTGTTTCAGACAGGCCGGGAAACGCTGATTATCCGCGCGGCTAATGAGGGTACGGCCGTGCGGTTGCGGAATGAGATTGGAGATTAGAGATTGGAGATTGATGATCTCCAATCTCTCATTACTCTTAAATGCCAGCCATTCCTCCCCCCACCATCTTACTTCTAACCACGCCCCACACCTACCGCGCTGCGGCGTTTGTGGCGGCGGCGAAGCGGTTGGCTGTGCCGTTGGTTACGGCCGTAGACCTGCCCCCGGAACTGGCACGTCAAAGACCGGGCCAGTTGGCGCTTGATTTCCGGCAGCCGGACACGGCCGTGCAAAACATCCTTACTTTTGCCCAAACTACGCCCCTGGCGGCCATCTTGCCGGTGGATGACAGCGGCGTCCTCATTGCTGCCCGCGCCAATCAGTCGTTGGGGCTGCCGCACAATCAGCCGGCAGCAGCGGCGGCGGCGCGAGATAAGCTGGTGATGCGCCAGCTTTTGCGTGATGGCGGCGTGCCTACACCGCCGTTTCGCGGATTTGAACTGGATGACACGGTGGAGATGGTCACGGCCGTTGTGCAATCCACCATTGGTTTTCCCTGTGTGGTCAAACCGCGCACACTGAACGGCAGCCGGGGGGTGATTCGCGCCAATGATGAGGCAGAGCTGGCAACGGCCGTGCGCCGGGTGCAGCGCCTTTTGCAATCTATTGGCGCGGCCGGTTTTCTGGTGGAGGGCTATCTGCCGGGGGTGGAAGTGGCGTTAGAGGCGGTGTTGGATCACGGCCGTTTGCACCCCCTGGCTCTTTTTGACAAACCGGACCTGCTGGAAGGCCCCTTTTTCGAGGAGACGATTTACGTCACGCCCTCCCGTTTGCCAATGGCTGCACAAACGGCCGTTGTGGAGATGGCGGCACAGGGGGCGCAGGCCATTGGCCTGCAAACCGGCGCCGTCCATGCCGAACTGCGGCTGAATGAGAAGGGGGCGTGGATTGTGGAGGTTAACGGCCGTTCCATTGGCGGTCTTTGTTCGCAGACGTTACGGTTTGATATGGGCATGTCGTTGGAAGAACTGCTGCTGCGCCAGGCAGTGGGGCTGGGCGTGAGCGGTTTACAGCGGCAGCCGCAGGCCAGCGGCGTGATGATGATCCCCATTCCCCGCCCCGGCATTTTGCGCCGGGTGGAAGGGCTGGAAGCGGCCCATGCCGTACCCGGCATTGATGACATTACCATCACTGTGCCCGAACACCACCGGCTGGTACTTTTACCGGAAGGGGAAAGTTACCTGGGGTTTATCTTTGCCACCGGGCAGACGCCGGACAGGGTAGAAGAGGCGCTGCGGCTGGCGCACGGCCGTTTACAATTCATCATTGACGAGGAAATCCCGCTCAGGGGATAATGTTGTAAGCCAGGGTGTCCAAATAGAATAAATAAATGTAGCCCAACAACAGCAAGAGCCAGCCGATGACCTGCACAATGTCCAGCAACGTCACCCAGGAGACCGAGAAGTTATCCTGCACGGCGCGCATAATGGACTCCATATTCTCCAGTTTTTGTTTTACGTTGGTTTTCCACTCATTCAGGTACAATTCGTCAGACATCGTGCGGTACAACTGCGCTGTATACCAGTCGCCAATCATCAGCAATTTCTGGTCTACCCGTTCAAAGTCCAGCAGCAGCGCCAGACGCTCCTGAATCACCTGCTGCACGGTGCGGCGTAACTGCACCGGGTTTATGATCCGGCGTCGGCCGGTGGTAAACCGCTCCCGCACATACGCCAGCCGTTCATCAATGCGTTTGTCCAACATCCGGTAGCGCAAAAGCTGGTAAATGGCAACCTTGATCACCTCAATGTCAGACTGAAAATCCCCATCAGGAGCAATGATGATCCCCCCTTCCCAGTCCACAATGGTCAGGTCACGCTCTGAGTAATGCAGCCGGGAAATCAGGGAACTGGCGGCGTCTTCGGCGCTGAGTTTTTCCCGCTGAGAACGCAGCAATCCGGCCAGTTCGCTCACGGCCTGGGCAATGAACAAATCAGGCGCCGTGCCTACTTCCTGCAACATGAGCAGAAAATACTCCTCCCACAAGTCAGTGGAGCGCACATCGGCCGGCAGCAGCAAGTTACGCAGCGACTCTTTCAGCCGCTCCACCAGTTGCAAGGTGGCGCTGCTCAAAATGTCGGTGATGGGAAAATGACATTCAACAATCTGCACGCTCTCCTCAAAAAGTTGGGGCTGCACCGAGATATGGACGCCCTCAAGCTGCACGGCCGTAGCCGTCAACAGCCGCATATCCAGATCAACCGGTTGAAAATAAGGCGCCTTGTTCAACTGCTGCTGCGGCGCCTGTACCCAGGCGGCATCAACTTCGTCCATGGGAAACGCCAGCAGAAAACAAACCTGTGCCTGAAGGGGGAGTTTGTCAGTCATAGTCATGGGGGTATGGGATTGGCAGATTGGGAGATTAGGAGATTGGGAGATTTAATCTCCTATTCTCCTATTCTCCTAATCTCCTCAATACTGTTATTCTTCATCAAACGGCGGGTTAGAAAACCGCTGTAAAAAATACTGCTTCAACCAGGCCAGATGATCGGGGTCGTCAATTTCCAGCAGTAAGTATTGCACCCAGGCCGGGAAATCGCTGATAGCAACGTCGCCCCGTTCCAGCCTGTCCAGATACCCCCAATCAACACGAGAAGCCAGCATTTCTTCCTCCGGTTCCAAATCGGCCAGCGCTTCCTCCACCCGCGCCACCAATTCAGCCTGCACCGGGGGTGGCAGTTCAAAATCGGGCGGCAGCTTATCGGCGTCTGGGGGGATATAGGGCAGCGGGCGCATATAGGCTTCCTCGTCGGCGGCAAAATCGGAGTCTATCTGGCGCATCATGTGGCGGTAGCGACGGCCGTCTTCAAGGCCGCGAGGTGGTATCCAGGGAATCCGCTCCTGATGGTCGCGCCACCAGCGCACCTCCGCCCACAAACGGCGCGCCTCCCCATCCTGAGGATAGCGGGCCAACAACTCGTCCAGCACCTCTACCGACTCTGCAAAATAGCCCTGGTCGGCATACTGGTCTGCCACCCATACCATGGCCGCGCGCGGCCGGCTGGTGCGTTTAATGGCTTCTTGAAAAATAGACCAGGCTACTTCATTGCCCCGCGCCTCGCCCAAGAGATAATCTTGTAGCAGTTGGTGTTCCCCCTCTTCCAGCATCTCCTTCACATCAGACGGGCACACATCTTCCGGGTCAATCTCCTCGTTATATTGCCGGTACTGCCCCTCCCAACGGCACATCGTCCGAAACGAAAAGGCCAGCCGCCGCCGGTGCTGCCAGGCGCGGTCATCCCACTCATCAATCGTGCGGCCAATCGCCTTGCGGTTATCCCGAATCACCCAGGGGTCATTAAACGCTTCCAGCACCAGGTCGCTGGCCTCCTGGCAGTCAGGGAACAGCCCTAAAATTTCATAACAAATGGCCGCCGCGTCTGGCGCAGTGAAGTCATCTTCGGACAGCAGGGCGCGGGCTTCGCTTAACATGCGGTACACATAATCCGGGTACGTTTGTTCACTCATGGGTTGTCCTCCTTCCGCCGCCCATTATACCCACAACCGTTCGTAGTAGGCGATTTATCGCCTTTGGCTAACTGGGTAATTCCAAAGTCCAGATTTTATCTGGGAGGAGAGCCACACGCCCACGTGCGGTTCTCGTTCCCACGCTCTGCGCCGCGTGGGGCGCGGAGCGCCCTGGTCGCTCATTCCACGCTCTGCGTGGAATGAGCGTGGGCCGTTTAGGGTATAATGACTGCTTATGTCCGTGTTGCTGCAAAATCGTTACCAGCTTGTGGAACCCATTGGCCATGGCGGCATGGGGGTGGTGTACCGTGCGTTGGACCGGTTGGTCGGGCAGGAAGTGGCCTTGAAACGGGTGATAGAGCGGGAGGAGATGATGGAGGAGGACACGGCCGTACCTCCCTCTGCCCACCGTTTTACCCGCCGCCTGGCCCTGGCCCAGGAGTTCCAATTGCTGGCCGGGCTGCGCCACCCGCACATCATCAGTGTGCTTGACTATGGTTTTGATGCCGACCGGATGCCCTTTTTCACTATGGATTTGCTGCCCGCCGCCCAAACCGTTGTCGAGGCCGGTCGCCGCCTGCCCCTTTCCGGGCAGATCACCCTCATCATCCAGATGTTGCAAGCCCTCACCTACCTGCACCGGCGCGGCGTTTTGCACAATGACCTGAAACCGGCCAATGTGCTGGTGGTGGAGGGGCAGGTGAAGCTGCTCGATTTTGGCCTGTCCGCCGCTGCCGGGCAAAGTTCGGGTGGGGCCGGCACCTGGGCCTTTATGGCCCCGGAAGTGATGCGTGGCGGCGCTGCCGGGGCCAGCCCCTACAGCCGGGCCAGTGACCTGTTTGCAGTGGGGGTGATGGCGTATGAGATGGTGGTGGGGCAACGGCCGTTTCCCACCATTGCCGCCGTCCTCACCCGCGAACCAGACCTGGCGCTCTTGCCCGAAAACGACCTGCTGCGTGCCCTGTTTGCCCGCCTGTTGGCGCCCGACCCGGCGCGCCGTTTTGCCGGCGCCCCAGACGTCATTTACGCCCTGTGCCAGGCCACCGGGCGCACCCTGCCGCCCGAAACCCAGGCCATCCGCGAGAGCTTTTTGCAAGCGGCTCAATTCACCGGTCGCCAGGCGGAAATGCAGCAGTTAACCGGGCTGCTGACCGCCGCCATTCGTGGCCATGGGGCGGCCTGGCTGATCGGCGGCGAGAGCGGCGTGGGCAAATCGCGCCTGCTGCAAGAATTGGTAGCGGCGGCGTTGGTGCAGGGCATGCTGGTGCTGCGCGGCCAGGGGCTGCGTGAAGGTGGCCCGCCCTATGCTCTCTGGCATACGGCCGTGCGCCGCCTGGTTTTAGCTGCTCCCCTGGATGATCTGGAAGCCGGGCTGCTGGCCGCCGTAGTCCCTGGGCTGGAACGGTTGCTTGACCGGCCCATTCCGACGGCAGCTTTGGACGCCCAAACCTTCCAAAAGCAGTTACCCATCACCGTTACCGCTCTCTTTCGCCGCCAGCGCCAGCCGGTGCTGCTGCTGCTGGAAGATTTGCAATGGGCGCGGCCCGAAAGCCTGGCGCTGCTGGCGGATTTGGCGGCTGCGGCCCCCCATTTGCCGCTGCTTATCCTGGGCGCGTACCGCGATGATGAAACACCTGATCTGCCCGCCCGCCTGGGGGATTTGCCGGTTCTCAAAATGGGCCGGCTGCACGAGGCAGAGATGGCCCAGTTGTGCCTGGCGATGTTGGGTGAGGCCGGCTACAGCCCGGCGCTGCTGGCCTACCTGCAAAAAGAGAGCGAGGGCAACGCCTTTTTCCTGGTGGAATTGGTACGGGCGCTGGCCGAAGCCGCCGGGCAGCTTGACCAGATTGGGCAGGCGGCGCTGACGCCAGGGCTGCTGCCCGGTGGGGCGCGCCAGATCGTGCAGCAGCGCCTCGGCCGCCTGAGCGCCGCCGACCGGGCGCTGCTGCGGCAGGCGGCGGTGATTGGCCGAGAAGTGGATACACGCCTGCTGCGGGCGCTTTTCCCGGCGGTTGATCTGCCTGGCTGGTTGAACCGGTGCGCGGAAACGGCCGTCCTCGACGTGCAAGACGATCGCTGGCGTTTTGCCCACGATAAGCTGCGCGATGGCCTGCTGGCCGACCTGACCGACGCTGAACGGCAGCCATTACACCGGCAGGCGGCCCAGGCCATCGAAACAATTTACCCGGCCGATCCCCATTATGTCTCGGCTCTGGCTTTCCACTGGCGTATGGCCGACGCCCCGGAACGGGAACGGCCGTATGCCCTGCAAGCCGCCGAACAAGCCCTGACCGGCAGCGCCTACCTGGAAGCGGTGAACCTGTTGCAGCGGGCGTTGCAGTTGTCGCCGCCGCCGGAAGAGGTGGCCTTCATCCACCGCAAAATAGGGCGTTGTCTGTTTAATGTTGGCGACTATGCCGCTGCGGAAACCCATTTGCAGCAAAGTTTGGCGCTGTATGCCGGGTTGGTGGACGCGGCAGGCATGGCCCGCGCCTTGTTTTACCTGAGCAATGTGGCCCATGCATTGGGGGAGTATGCCCGGTCTAAGGAGTACTGCCGTCGCAGCCTGACCCTGGCCCGTGAGGTGGATGACCGCCGGGCTGCCCGCGCCCTGAGCAACCTGGGCGCAACCGGAATATTCGCCTGGGTGAAAATGACGAGGCGCTGCGCCATCACCGGCAAAGCCTGGAAATGGCCGCCCAAATGGACGACCGCTGGTTGATGGCCCGCTGCCTGAACAGCCTGGGCAACGTGCATTACCAGTTGGGGCATTATGAGGAGGCCGCACCCTGTTACCATGCGGCGCTGGAACTGGGCAAGACGCTCAACAACCGGCGGGGCATCAGCATGGCGCTGAACAATCTGGCCCTTATCGCCGAGCGGCAGGAGGATTACCAGACGGCGCGGCAGTATCACCAGGAGAGCCTGCGCCTGAAACGGGAAATCGGCGACCGCGCCGGCATTAGCATTTCGCTGACCAATTTAGGCGTTATCGCCTTTGCCACCGGGGATTTTGGGGAGTCGGCCGTGTATATGCGCGAAGGGCTGGAGATTTGCCGGGAAATTGGCGATACCTACGGTGTGGCCCTTTGCCTGAGCAACCTGGCGGATGTGGAGACGGAGTTGGGGCGGTATGAGGCGGCACGGCCGTTGTACCGGGAAGCGCTGGAGGTGAGTTTGGGAATCGAAACGCTGCCGTTGGTGATGACCGTATTTGTCAGCGCCGTGCCCCTGTTTATACGCCAACAGCAGTACGAAACCGCCCTGGCCCTCATCGGTTTTGCCCAGGCGCACCCGGCCACCGATGGCTATGACCACGAGCGGTTGGCAAAGTTCCTGGCGGAAATCCGGGCGATTACGGGTGATAAAGGAGAGATGGCGCTGGCGGACGGCCGTATGCTCACTTTAGCGCAGGCGCAGGCGTTGTTATGAAAATGGCACCGCACGGCCGTGCCCCTGCCATGATGGGGTGAACTGATGAGGGGGTGGGCGATGGGAGCATCGCAGGCCGTACCCCTACCGCAAATAACACGGCCGTTGCTTTTGACGGCCGTACATCGCTGTGGCCGGTCTTCCAGACCGTGCCACACCACCTTTGCCCACCGGAGCCTGCCTTTTTCACCACATCACGGCCGTCCACACACATCCTTCTCTCTACCGCAAATTGTATGCCCGACTATGGCCGTTTCAAAAAGAAGGGGATGTTGTCTGCTTTACGGCCGTACTGCTCACCTCCCTGCTACGGCGCGGTCTTCTGGTTTTGATGGTTGTGCTGCGGCCGGTGTCCCCACCGTGCCGCCCCACCTTGGCCCGCCGGAACCTCTTTACTCACCACACCACCTCCGTCAATATCACATCGCTCTCCCCTGGCGGATCCAGCAGCCAATAGGCCGCCGACGAAAACCGCCAGGCCGTGGCCTCCCACACCAGCCCTTTGCGCACCGGGTTGTCATGGATATACCGCACCTTCGTTTGCCAGAAGTCAGCCGTCCAGATCGCCACTGCATGTTTGCTTTGCTGCCAGAACTGCCGGGCACGGTCAGTGCGGGCTGTCCCTTGCATTACCTGGGCAAAGGCGGTGGATAGATGTTTTTCGCTGTAGTCGGCCAGTTGACGGCCAGTGAACTGGCGCATATCGCGCACACTGTTTCGCAGCCGGTCATTGTCGAAGTCGGCGTCGAATAGCATGACATGAGCATGGGTGGGCATGATGACAAAGGCGTTGATACGCAATGACTTGTGGTGGTGGCAATAATTCAGGCTGTCGGTGATGATTTTGCATGGTTCTTCGGCTACAAAAACAGGCAGCCATTCAGTGACGGTGAAAGTGAGGTAATAGAGGACAGCTCCCTCCTGAATCTGGTAGGTTTCCATGCTGCGAATTGTACGTCAGGGGGCAAGGCCGCGCGAAAAGTGACGCGGCAGCGGACGAAAACCAGGCTGGTGACTGGCAGGCAGACGGGGCACGGTCTGGAAGACCGGCCCCAGCTAGCGGCAGCCACGTTGCCCACATTATCGTAACTGTGGCGCATGTCCAGCAGCTGGCCGCTGAGGGGCTGGTCTTTGTTGGCCGCCTGGCAGCGGGTGTTGGCGTGGGCGGCGGTGCAGATACGCCACAGCCGGCCGAAGTTCTTGGCCGCTCCCCAGTTCCAGGTGACTTCTTTGGCGTCATAGGTGTCATTGTTGGCCGAAGCCTCATAACCATGATAGCCGTACCAGGTGCTCAGCCCATTGTTGAGGGCGAGCCGTTTGAGCTGGCCCATGTCGTTGTAACCGACCGTTGTCACCAGCGTCGAACCCCCGCCCACCAGTGTATTCTCCCCCTCGTGGTCATAGGTGACGCTGGTGGTGTGGGTGTTGCCGTTGGGCCAGGTCAGGACGCGG
Organism: Anaerolineae bacterium; assembly: GCA_019637635.1. Taxonomy (GTDB): domain Bacteria; phylum Chloroflexota; class Anaerolineae; order Promineifilales; family Promineifilaceae; genus CAADGU01. The sequence goes on along the minus strand of JAHBVI010000044.1, from coordinate 91 downwards.
CTGGATGGCCGGTGCCGTGTACCAAAACCTGCCCGGCCACGCAAACGCCGCCAGCATGTAAACGAGTACGGCCGACAACCCGCCAAAAACA
>JAHBVI010000043.1 GCA_019637635.1 Anaerolineae bacterium | reverse complement strand
GCATCATAAATGGGCACTATCGCCGAATGTTCAAGTTGCTTGATGGCCTCAATTTCCCGGTGAAAACGGGTGAGGTAATGGGGATCATCAGCGATTTGTGGCTGCATCACCTTGATGGCTACCTGGCGCTGCAAATCCGGGTCAAAGCCCAGGTAAACGGTTGCCATGCCACCTTCGCCGAGCAGGCGGATGATCTGATATTTCCCCACAGTGGTCGGGAGTTGGGAACTATTCGACATGTATCATTACGTTTTACCCGTCAGCCGCGTTCGCGTCTTGGGTACGGGTCCCTGTGGCTTAACCGGCACGAACCACACCTGACAGGCGTTTTTGCCTTTACCGCCCAAAAATACGTTAACACCTGGACATAATTCCACCCCTTGATCTTTATCTATCCTTTGGCGGTTAACGTAAATGCCATTCAGGCTGCCAGCATCATATAACATTACCTGACCTCTTTGCACCTCTACACGGGCATGGTAGCCACTGACCTGTATCATCTGATTGCTGATTTGAATGTGCATGGTGTGGGCACGGCCGATGGTTACTTCATCATAACTGTAAAGTTGCTCTGTCATCAAGGGCCGGTTGGGTTCATAGACACATAACGAGCCGATGGGAATATGCAGAATTTCGTCCATATCCCCCCAGGGTTCGGCGTAGAGGGCCAGGCGAATTAAATCCTCGGCTTCACTCGGGGCCAGTTGCAGATGTTTGGAAACAATGGTGAAGGTCAGCTCTAAAACACCTTCCACACTGTGCAGGTGGAACCAGTTATGATCGCCTTGCAGTGCTTCGGCCGTCGGTGGCTGTGCATCCGGGTGCATCATGGGGTGGATCAGGACATAGGATTGCAGATGCCGCCAGGCCTCAGTCCAGCTCACATCACCCTCGTCCACGGGTCTGGCCGGAAAGAAATCCCGGCTTTTTTTTGCCAGGTAACGAGACCAGACATGGCGGGCTTTGACGGCTTGTTGGTAGGGGTTAGCGTTTTGGCTGCTGCCGCCATAAAGAAAGTGGCCGTCGCTGGTGGGCCAGGGGCCGGTTAGGTCACGGCCGTCAAAGGGCGCAAAACAACTTTTGAAATCCAGAATGGCCACAGATTGGGGGCTAATGAGCATGGCGTCTAGCTGGGTGAGGCCCTTCAGGGCCGCATCCTGCCAGGGGTCAATGTTGCCAATGAGATAATAGTCGGTGGGGTCACGGCCGTAACGCTGGTAGAGCAACCGCGCCACCCGGCAGAAAGCGCGCCGCTCATTCATGTCGGTTGGGAAAGGGGTATGGATATAAAAATGCACCGTCATGGCTATTCCTCCTGATGATGCCTTGCTGTCTGGCAACTGGGCATACAGTAACACAAAAGCCAGGGGATTATCAACGGCCGTTTGTCAGGTAAAATACCTGTTTTTTTTACTTGTTCAAGCGGATGACCGGGTCATGTGGCGACTGGCTCAGAAGCTGCCAGCCATCCTCTGTGAGATACGCAAAATCTTCCAGGCGAATGCCGCCCCAGCCGGGGATGTAAATGCCGGGTTCAATGGTGATATTCATGCCCACGGCCAGGGCCGCCTTTTCCGGCGCGCGCGGCGAGAGAAAGGGGTCTTCGTGAATTTCCAGCCCCACGCCGTGCCCCAGGCCGTGCCCAAAATGCTCTTTGTGCCCCGCGCCATGAATGAGGTCCCGCGCCAGCGCATCCACTTCGCGCAGGGTCATGCCGGGGCGGGTCTGCTGCAAGGCTGTTTGCTGCGCCTGCTGCACCAGCCGGTACAGCTCCCAAAACCGGGGGGGCGGTTCACCGCCCAGGTAAAAGGTGCGGGTCATGTCGCTGTGGTAGCCATCCAGCCGGGCGCCCATGTCTACAATGATGATGTCGCCGCTTTGCAACGGCCGTGTGCTGGTGGTGTGATGTGGCAGGGCGCTGTTTGGCCCGGAGGCCACCGAGGTGGCAAAGGCGACGCCATCCGCGCCCGCGGCCATCATCCCTTTCTCCAGTTCCCAGGCCAGTTGTTTTTCCGTCAGGCCGGGGCGGGCCAGTTGCGGGAACAGGGCCATCGCCTGGTCGGTGATGGCCGCAGCGCGCTGCATCAGGGCGATTTCGGCGGCGCTTTTGATAGCCCGCAACGGTTCAACCGTCTCCGCCAGGGGCCGCCAGGTGATGCCGGTGCGCAAACTGCGCCAGCGGGCCGCCTGTTCCAGGGTGACGTGTTTTTGTTCAATGCCCACGCGCCGGGCCGCCGCCATCTGGAAAAAGGCGCGGTCATGCTGGCGGGTGCGTTCGTGTTTGACCAGGGTGAAGAGCAGCGCTTCTATTTGGGCGCGTTCGTAATAGCGGGAATCGGTGGCGATGAGCGCCTGGTCGGCGGTGATCAGCAGCATGGCGTTGGAGCCGGTGAAGCCGCTGAGCCAGCGCCGGTTGGCCGGACTGCTGATGAGCAGGGCGTCTATCTGCCAGGCGTCAAATTGTTGGCGCACGGCCGTGAGGCGGTTTTGGTAGGTGTTGTTCATAGTGCGAAATCCGTGAAACGTGAAACGTGATGCGTGACGAGTGATGCGTGACCGATAACCGATTACTGATTACCGATTACGGTAATTTCGCCATTACCGGGGATGACGTCGCCGATGATAACGGCCGTCTCACACTGCTGCTTGAAAGTGTCTACCTGGGTGGGGGGGACGGCCGTGAGCAGCCCCCCAGACGTTTCCGGCGTCCACAACATATCTTGCATCAGCAGGGGCACATCGTCCGCAAATGTGACCCATTGCCCAAAATAGTCCAGATTGCGAGACATGCCGCCGGGAAAGGCGCCGGCTGCGCCATAAGCAGTTGCCCCTGGCAGCCAGGGCAGGCTGCCCAGGAAAAAGCGGAAGCGTACCTGCCCCAGATGGGCCATTTCGTGGGCGTGGCCCAGCAGACCAAAACCGGTAATGTCGGTCATGGCGTGGGCCTGGGCTTGTTGGGCGGCGACGGCGGCCTGTTTGTTGAGGGTTTTCATGCTGCTCACGGCCGTGGCCACATCTTCTGGCCTGGCAATGCCTTGTTTCAGCGCCGTTGTCACCACGCCTGTGCCCAGCGGTTTGGTCAGCAGCAGCACGTCACCCGGCTGCGCCCCGCCTTTGGTTTTTACCCGCGCCGGGTCTACCAGCCCGGTAACAGCCAGGCCATACTTTGGCTCCTTGTCTGTAACGCTGTGCCCACCGGCAATGACGCCGCCCGCCTCGGCCACCTTCTCCGCGCCGCCGCGCAAAATCTCACGCAATATCGTTTTGTCCAGGGTGTCGGGAAAGGCGGCCAGGTTGATGGCAAACAGCACCTCACCACCCATGGCATAAATGTCAGACAGGGCATTGGCAGCCGCAATCGCCCCAAAATCATAGGGGTCATCTACCACCGGCGGGAAGAAGTCGGTGGTGGTGACAATGGCCTGACGCTCGTTCAGCCGGTAGACGGCGGCGTCATCGGCCCGGTCTAAGCCCACCAACAAATCCGGGTAATCTTCCGGTTTGAAGATGTCCCGCAGTGGTTCCAAAACATGGGCCAGGTCCCCTGGCCCCAATTTAGCCGCTCAACCGGCGCAGGCGGCGTAAGCGGTCAGCCGAATTTCTTTACCTGTCATGGGGCGGGAGTATAACGGATATTTTATATTTTGGCGGCAAGTGTGGCTTGCACGGCCGTGTCCAACGACATTTGCGTCCCGGTTTCCCAGGCATCCATAAACGCGGCCTCACCCAATTCAGCCCGCATCTGGGTCAGCATTTCTTGCCGATCCTGCTGCACATGCACGGTTAATGGCTGGTTTATCTCTTTTCGCTGCTGGGATGTGGCGCCAAACAGGGTCACGGCCAATGTGGTTTGCCTGCGCTCCCACAGCAAATCGGCCATTTGTTCAATGGAGATAAGCAATCCAGGCTGGTCTTGCAGACCGATGCGGATGCGCAGTCCTTCGCGGACATATGCTTCGGCCTGTTCTAAATCACCCTGGTCGGCCACCAATTGCCCCAGGTTGCCTAATACAGAGGGTAACCCAAGCAAGTCATTCCGCTGCCGTTTCACAGCTAACGCCTCAGTCAACACGACCACTGCTTTGTCCAGCACTCCCATGCGGCGGTAAACGATGGACAGATTGTTTAGCAGGGTGGTCACGGAAGCGGCATTGTCTTCAGGCGATTGCCGGTAGAGTGCCAGACTTTCCTCCAACAATTGGCGGGCTTCTTCATAGTTGCCCTGGCGACCGGCGGCGAAACCGAGGTAGTGCAGGGTGTGAGCCAGCGGCAGCAGTTCTGTCAATTGCCGGGCAATGGTGAGGGCGGTCGTATGATGGGCCGTGGCCGTGGTGTAATCGCCCTGTTGCTGGGCAATAACCCCAACCCGGTTATAGAGCTTGATTTGCTCATCGGGGGGCAGCAAATGGGCCAGGGGAAGCACACGGCCAAACCACAGGCTCGCCTCGCTGAAGCGTCCTTGTAAAGACCAGAATCGCTCCTGGGCGGAAACCAGACGGGCCGCCAGACGGCCGTTTTCAGGATCGTCCAGATGTGCTACCAGCCATTCTAAGGCCGCCATGATGTTGGGGTCTTCGCGGCGCAGGCGGCGCAGGGCGCTTGCCTGGTCGCCGAAACGTAATTCTGCCTCGGCTTGCTCTGCCTGCGCCGTGTAGTAAACGGCATAGGTTTGGTGGGCGGCAGCGGTGGGGCTGTGGTTCAGCTTTTCCAGACCATATTCGCGTAGTGTTTGCAGCATACGGAAGCGAGGGGCGTCGGGATCATCTTCGGGTTGTACCCGTAAGATGCTTTTATCTACCAGGGAATAGAGGCTTTCCAGCACGGCCGTTGGCTCTGACGACAAATCGGCGCCGATAGCGGTGGTGGCATCTTCGGTGAAGGAGGTGGCAAACAGGGCCAGATGGGCAAATAGCTGCTGTTCCAGCGGCGTTAGCAGGTTGTAGCTCCAATCAATGGCGGCGCGCAAGGTTCGGTGGCGGTTGGGTAAATTGCTCGCCTGGCTGCTGAGAAAACGCAGGCGCTGAGATAGCTGGGTGAGCATGGCTGCCGGTGTAAAGAGTTTGCCGCGCGCGGCGGCCAATTCCAGCGCCAGGGGAATGCCATCCAGATAATGGCAAATTTCGGCGATGGTTGGGGCGTTTTCCGCCGTCAGTTCAAAGTCTAACCGAACGGCTTGCAGCCGTTCCACAAAGAGGGCGATGGCGGCAAATTGAAGCAGTTCGGCCGGGGGCGGCAGTTGCGCTCTGTCTGGCAGGGGCAATGGCGCAAGTGGGAATTCTTGCTCGCCGTAGAGGTGCAGCGGTGTCTGGCTGGTGACGAGCAGGCGCAGGCCGGGCACGGCCGTGAGTAGATCGTTGACGGCGGCGGCGGCGGGCAGCAGGTGTTCAAAATTGTCCAGCACCAGCAGCAGTTGTTGGGCGCGTATCTGATGGATGAGGCCGGGCAGCCCCGGTTGGCCGGGGTTTTCCCGGACGCCAATGGCCTCGGCAACGGCCGTGACCACAAAATCTGGACTGGTAATGGCTGCCAGCCCCACAAAAAAGACACCCTGCGGGAAAGCCTCCGGCTGGTTTTGCCATAACCAATGGGCCGCTTCCAGCGCCAGCCGGGTTTTGCCGCTGCCGCCTGCTCCGGTGATGGTTAATAATCGGGTGGACTTGTTCAGGAGGCGGCACACCTGGGACATCTCTTGTTGGCGGCCCACAAAGCTGGTGAGGCGGGCGGGCAGATTGTGGGGTGGGGCGGCGGTGGGGTGAGCCGGTGCGGGGGGGGGGGCGGCGGGGGGAGCCGGTGCGGGGGCGGCGGGCGAAGGGAGGGGGGTGTTGGCGGCAATGGCTTCGTAGATGGCGACGGTTTCGGGCATGGGGGTGACGCCCAATTCTTCATCCAGCCGGGCAGCGAATTGATGGTAAATCTGCATCGCGCCGGCGCGGTCGCCGCTTTCATGGCGCATGAGGATGAGGCTGCGCACCACGTCTTCACGCAAGGGATCGTGCTGTAAGAGCTGGCGGGCGTAAATCATGGCCTGGGGCAGGTCGCCGCGGCTGCGTTCGCGTTCCATGAGGCGGGTGACGGCCGTGAAATACAGTGCGCGCAGCCGTTCCCGGTGGGGAATCAGCCAGTCGTCATACAATTCTTGCAGCAGATCGCCGGTATAAAGGGTGATAGCCTCGGCCAGTCGCCCGGTGTCCTGGCTGAGCCGTTCAAATTCGGCCACATCCAACCAGGTGGGGGCGGTGGGCTGCCATTGTACCCTCTTGGCGTCGCTGAATACCCAGTCGGCTTCGGCGGGCAGGGCGCGGCGCATGTCGTGCAGGTGGCGGCGCAGGTTGGCGCGGGCTTCACTTTCGGGCACATCGTCCCACAACAGGTAAGCCAGATGGTCGCGGGGCACGGCCGTGTCCCGGTGTAGCAGTAAATAAGCCAGTAGCAGTGGCGTTTTGGGCAGTGTATGAAAGCGGTGAGGCTGCCCATCTACCAACAATCGTAAATGACCAAATAAATGGATTTGCAACATAGGTTAAATTGTACGTGATTTAGGCTGTATAGGGATAATGGTTTTGGCAAGGGGTGTGGTACTTTTGGTAAATGGGACGATGTGTTTTGGTGGGGGCAACATTGGAACAGTGCGGCGCGGTGGTGTATGATTGGCGTCAGACAGCACTTTGTGATGCGGCGTCTTTTCTAACAATGGAAATGAGCGTTGCACCTGGCAAGCAAGGAAAATGATGTTAACCGAATCAATTAGCCGTTTGCGGCGTAACCATGGCCTGGAACATGCGACGATTCATGTGCTGAGCGAAAAGCACAAGAATTTTAGCGCCCAGGGAAATTCGACAATGGGTGGTTTTCATTTGAATATCTACGGCGACATCCCGGAAACGGCCGTGATGGATGCCGTGGAGGAAGCGTACAGCCGCATGAAACAGGGGGAACATCATCTGGCGGTGCATCCCAATTGCGGCACGGTGCTGCTGACGACGGCGGTGATGGCCACCCTGGCGGCCCAAACCGTTTTTGCCGCCGAGCAGCGCAAACAACGCGGCGGGCTGAGTTTGTCTGTGTTGGTCAATGCATTGCCAACGGCCGTACTCGCCGTTGTGGCCGCTCTTATTGTTTCCAAACCGGTGGGGGTGCAGTTGCAAGCCCGCTACACGGTGGAAGGCGACTTGCGGGACATGCAGTTGGTCAGCATTCGCAAAGTTACCCCCTCGCCCGTCACCCGCCTTTTCCAACTCATGCTCACCGGTGGGCAATTGCAGGCCACCTCTTACAGGATTGTGACCACCGGGTAAATGTGGCAGGTGTTTAGGTGTCAAGTGTTTAAGTGTTTAAGTGTTTAAGTGTCATGTGTCAAGTGAACCTGAGTACCTGAACACCCGACACCTGAACACCTGAACACCTGACACCTGAACACCTGACACCTGAACACCTGAACACCTGACACCTGAACACCTGACACCTGAACACCTGACACCTGAACACCTGACACCTGAACACCCGGCACCTGAACACCCGACACCATGTTCTATCTCTTCCACGGCAAAGACAGCCACTCCCAACGCGAATATCTGGCGAAATTGACGGCCAAATTGGGCGATCCGGCGATGCTGGATTTGAATACCACCCGGCTGGCGGGGAATGTGACCTTTAAGCAGTTGCAGGAAGCTACGGCCGTGATGCCTTTCCTGGCTAAATACCGTCTGGTTGTCGTTACCGGGCTGTTTGCCGCCAAACCGGACAAAAAATTCATGGATCAGTTGGCCGCCTACCTGCCGCAACTACCGGAGACCGCCCGCCTGGTTTTCCTGGAAGCCGATGCTTTGCCCGCCAACCATGCGATGGTGAAGCTGGCGGAACAAAGTGAAAACGGGCACGTTCGCCAGTTTGATTTGCCGGAGGGCCAGGTGCTGGAGAAGTGGATTCGGGAGCAGGTGGCGGAGCGGCACGGCCGTATCCAACCCCACGCCGTTCACCTGTTGGCGGCCAACGTTGGCAGCAACCTGGCTGCTCTAAGCAACGAATTGGAAAAGCTGATCCTCTACAAAGGGGAAGGCGAAGAAATCACCGCCGCCGACGTGACTTTGCTCAGTCCCTATGCGGCTGAAGCGAACATTTTCGACCTGGTGGACGCCATTGGCAGCCGCAATAGCAAACGTGCTTCTCTGCTTTTGCAGCAAAAATTCAATGAAGGCGCCGACCCCTTTGGCCTCTTCCCCATGTTTGTGCGCCAGTTTCGTTTGCTCATCCAGGTGAAAGAACTGGCCGATGCCGGTAAACGGCCGCCCGCCATCGGCCAGGAATTGAAATTGCACAGCTTTGTGGTGGGCAAGTTGTACCAGCAAAGCCAGGGTTTCAGCCTGCCCCAACTGGAACAAATCTACCGCCACCTGCTGGATATTGATGTCGGCGCCAAAACCGGCCGCCAGGATATGACCACGGCGCTGAATTTGCTGGTGGCGGCGTTGACATTGTGAGAGAGATTAAAGATTAGAGATTGAAGATTTGCTTCAATCCCCAATCCCCAATCTCGATAAACTAAGGAAGACCCCCATGGCCCCAATTGACTGCCTGCATCTCCTCAAGAATGGCCTACCCCCCACCGGTCAGCCGCCGCGCCATATTGTCATCATCGGTGCGGGCATCGCCGGGCTGACGGCCGCTTTGCTGCTGCAAGAAGCCGGGCACACCGTCACCATTTTGGAGGCGCAAAACCGGCTGGGCGGGCGCATTTACACCTATCATGACTTCCCCGGCCAACTATACGGCGAATTTGGGGCCATGCGTTTCCCGCGCCAGCACGCTCTGGGGCAGTATTTGATTCACGAGCGGTTTAAGTTGCAGACACGGCCGTTTCCCATGTTTGACGAGGACACCTTCATCTACCTCAACGGCCTAGGGCTGCGCCGCAGCCAGTTCCACCCGGCCAAAGCCAACTTCAAGCTGCGCCCCGACGAGCAAGACAAACTACCGGAAGAACTGCTCAAAAGCGTCATGCAGCCGCTCATTGACCTGATCAATCAGCCTGGCGGTTGGGAGCAGTTGATCGAACAGTACGACTCCTATTCACTACTCAATTACCTGCGCCGGAGCAACCTCAGCGACGCCGCCCTGGAAATGATTGGCCCCTTGCTGAATTTGGAAGGGCGCTTCCATTTTTCGCTGGTGGAGTGGTTTTCCCATTACCATGAAAACGTCTTTGGCGATCTGGTCTACATTGTGGATGGGGCGTCGGCTTTGCCCGATGCCTTTATCCCCCACCTGGGGCCATCCATCCGCCTGGGCGCGGAAGTTCACGCCATTGAGCAGGACGAGACAGGCGTTACCATCCATTTTCACGACAGTACCGGCTACGCCCAAACGGTGCGCGCGGATGAGTGCATCCTCACCGTGCCCTTTGTGCTGCTGCGCCACATGGAGATTACCGGCCTGGATCAGAACAAGTGGTATACGATTCGCAATGTGTACTACGGCCGTGCCCACAAAATCTTTATGCAGTTCAGCGAACGGTGGTGGCAAAACAACTACCAGATCACCCACGGCGTCACCGTCACCGACCTGGCCATCCGCAACGTCGTCTACACCCCCGCCGGGCAGGATGACCTGTTGGGCAAGGGGGTCATCATCGGCTCCTACGCCTGGGAGCAAGACAGCATGGCCTACAGCATGTTGACCGAACAACAGCGCATTGCCCAGGCCCTCCAAGACCTGTGCAAAATCCACCCCGAAGCCCGCCGCACCTTTGAATTTGGCATCTCCCACGACTGGTCGCTCAACCCCTACGCCGGTGGCATTGGCCCACTGTTCCGCCCGCACGAGATGAGCGGCCGTTTCTATGACAACATCGTCCGCCCCGTCCACCGCCTCTGGTTTGCCAACGACGCCTGCGACCGCCGCCACCGCCGCTGGATTGAGGCGGCATTGGTTGCCGCCGTCAAAAACGCTTACGCCCTGCATTTTGGCTTCCGTAACGAAGTGCCATTGGATGTGCATGAATAAACTAACGTGATGCGTGACCTGTGAATAGTCGCCGTCACGCATCACGCATCACCACCCCCCCCATTTGTGTCAAAAACAGTGTCATAATTTGTCACTGACAATTTCCAGCCAACCCTCTATTGTGAAGTGGTAGTTATCTGATTGTTCTTGCCTGACCTGAAGACGCCAGGGGTTCCAGAAAACCCTTAGCGTCTGGTCGAAATAAAAGGAGCATTTGATGAACAACCACGGCGGCAGGGCTGATGGCCGCGACATCGGCGCATATGAAAACGGGGATGGGATGTGGCCATGATCCTCATAAAGAACCTATCCCCCACGACCGGCGGCGATGACGATTGGTTACCGCCGCGTTAGAAAGCTAGACCCGAAGGGTCTTCAAAACCCTTCGGGTCTTCTATTTTTCAGCAATTTAAGATGAGGTGTAGGGGTGGGACAGGCGGCCAGTACCCTGGCCATGACAAAACACCTTGCCCCGCCTGTCTCGCCCCCTTTTTGGTAGGCCTGGGTGAGACGGCGCGGAGACAAGGCCCTAAGTTTTGCCCAAACGGAACCCGCGCCGTCCCACCCCTACACCGGATTGGTTTCAAATTGGGAATCGCTGTTGTACAAAGCCTTGTCGTAACTTGTTCGTTATAATCCACCTGTTATGGATGATCAGAATGCTTTTGGCGCGTGGCTCAGACGGCAGCGGAAAACGCAGGATTTGTCACGGGAGGCGTTGGCGCGGCGGGCGCACTGTTCGGCTAGCGCGGTGCGCCGGATGGAAGCGGGGGAGCTACGGCCGTCGCCCGAATTAGCTCTCTCTCTCGCTGCCGCCCTGAATGTGCCCCCGGCCGAACAGGAAGCATTCGTCCGTTTTGCACGTGGTGATGCCGCCGCCTATCCAGCAACGGCCTCGCCAACGTCCCCACCTGCCACGCACCTGCCCGCGCCAATAACCAGTTTTGTGGGGCGCAAACAGGAAGTCACGGCCGTAACCGACCTGCTGCATGAGGAGGGGGTGCGCCTGCTCACCCTCAGCGGGCCGCCTGGCGTGGGCAAAACCCGGCTGAGTATCGCCGCCGCCAACCGGCTGGCCGAAAGCGGGCTGTTCCCCGATGGTATCTATTTCGTGGCATTAGCGCCCATCAGCGAGCCGCCGTTGGTGGTCACGGCCGTCGCCCAGGTGTTGGGTGTGCGCGAAGTTCCCGGCAGCGGCCAACCCCTCTACGCCACCCTGAAAACCTTTCTGTCCGCTAAACGGCTGCTGCTGGTGCTGGACAACTTTGAGCAGGTCACAGATGCCGCCCCCCTTGTCACCGATTGGCTGGCTGCCGCTGCCGGTCTGAAAGTGCTGGTCACCAGCCGTGAACTGCTGCATCTTTATGGCGAATATGAATTCCCCGTGCCACCACTGCCGCTGCCAGACGTGAACAATCTGCCGGAAACGCCGGTTAGTGCTTTTTACGGCCGTTACGCCGCCATCCAACTATTCAAAGAGCGGGCGCGGGCTGCCCGGCTGGAATTCCAACTGACGCCGGAAAACATGGCCGACGTGGCCCACATTTGCGCCTGGCTGGATGGCCTGCCCTTAGCCATTGAAATGGCCGCCGCCCAGACCAAATGGCTGCCGCCGCGCCAGATTTTGGGCCAACTACAACATCGCCTGGCCGCGCTCACCGGCGGCCCGCGTGATCTCAGTCCGCGCCAACAGTCGCTCAGTGGGGCGATTGAGTGGAGCTACACGCTCTTGGGCGCGGGGCAGCGGTGGTTGTTTGACACGTTGGGCGTCTTTGTGGGCGGGTGTGACCTGGAAGCGGTCACGGCTATTACGGGCCAACTCATTCCCGCCGAAACCCTCCCTGACAGCCCGACCATCCGCTCTAACCTGCAACTGCTTGTGGAAAAGAGCCTGCTGCTGTATGAGGTCACGGCCGTGGGCGAAGTGCGTTTTGAGATGTTGGCCTCCTTGCACGAATACGCCCGGCAGCAGCTGCAGGCCAGCGGCCGCCTGGAAGCTACCCGCCAGGCGCACGCCCATCATTATTTGCAACTGGCGCAAACCGGCAGCACCCGGCTGGCGCAAGGGGGCGACCAGGCCGCCTGGATGAAACGGCTGGAACTGGAACACAACAACCTCCGCGCTGCCCTGGCCTGGGCCACGGAAACGCCCGCACGCGCCCCCTTTGCCAGGCAACTGGCCCAGGCCATGTGCGATTTTTGGGATACACGCGGCTACATTCAGGAAGGGCGGCAATGGCTGGAAACAGTGTTGGCACTGGACGATACGCCCAACCAGATACGCGGCCATTTGCTAAACGATGCGGGCTGGCTGGCCCGGCTGCAAGGCGACCTGGCCGCGGCGCGTACTTTTCAGGAGCAGGCGTTGGCGATTCAGGAAACGATGGGGGATGAGGTGGGCATGAGCCGCTCATTGGAAAATCTGGCGATCCTGGCCAGCAGCCAGGGTCAGTTGGTGGGGGCCAGTGCGCTTTTGGAACGGTCTCTGACCATTCGCCGCCGGTTGGGCGACCCGACCAAACTGCTCTCCACCCTCAACAATCTGGCAATTGTGGCCTGGCAGTTGCAGGAGTACGGCCGTGCCGAAGCCCTTTACCACGAAACGGAACTGATGAGCCGGGAGATGGGCAACACCAGGGCGTTATCGCGCGCTTTGCATGGCCGGGGCACGGTGCAGCTTTCTTTGAAGGATTATCATGGGGCGTTGGCCTCTTTTCAGGAAGCTGTGCGCATCCGGCAAGAGTTGGGCGACCAGCCCGGACTGGCAAACTCACTTGGCGGCGCGGCGGAGGCGTTGCAGCATTTGGGGGATCCGGTCACGGCCGTGCGCCTCATCGCCGCCTCTTACCAATTACAGCAGGCCATCGGCAAAGTCAGCGCGCCCGCCGCCCAGGCCGAAGCGGAAGAAAACCTGGCCCTCCTGCGGGCACAAATGGGTGCGGACGCTTTTAACCGGGCCTGGGCGGACGGGGAAACGTTGACGGCGGCAGCCGCAGTGGCCGTAGTGTTAGAGGATGTTTGAAAACGTTTCTTGAGACCTGTCATTCCCGCGAAAGCGGGAATCCACCAAACCGCAGTATGGATGCCCGCCTACGCGGGCATGACAAAAAATCGCATTGGGTTAAGTCAGGTTGTGAAGCGTGAAATCACGGGTTACGGGTTACGCTCCAGCACGCCTCCGGTACGCCCGATCCCCGCTTCTCGTGCCCGAATGATCGCCTGAGCGCGATCTGCCACTTGCAGTTTGCTGAAGATATTGGAGCAGTGATTACGCACCGTTTTCTGGCTAAGGTGCAGTTGGCGAGCGATGTCGCCGTTGTTGAATCCCTGCGCCAGCAGCGCCAGCACTTCGCGCTCCCGTTCCGTCAGATCGGGAAAGGCTTCCGGTGGGGCGTTTGGTTTGGGCAGTGAGAAGTAGCTTTGCAGGCGGGCGGCGATGGCCGGGCCAAAGAGGGCTTCGCCCCGCGCCACCGCCTGGATTGTCCGTAACATCTCTTCCTGGTCGGCCCCTTTTAGCACATAGCCTCGTGCCCCGGCACGCATGGCAGTAAAAACGGAATCGTCATCTTCAAACATGGTGACAACGATGACGCCGATGTGCGGGCTGGTTTGCACAATGCGCCGGGTGGCCTCGATACCGTTCAAACCGGGCATTTGAATGTCCATCAACACCACATCAGGCTGTAATTCTTCCGCCAATGCTACCGTTTCTGTGCCGGTGGCTGCTTCGCCGACCACTTCGGTGTCCGGCAGGGAGCCGAACAGTGCCTTTAGTCCATCGCGGAATAAGGTGTGGTCATCGGCAATGAGGATGTGAATAGTGTCCATATCGCGTGATGCGTGATGCGTGATGCGTGAAGTCACGGGTCACGCATCACGCATCACGTTTATAGAGGCAGCACGGCCGTGACCACCGTCCCACCGGTATCAGACAAAATCGTAAACGAGCCACCCAACTCATCCGCTCGTTGGCGCATGGATGATAACCCCACGCCGGGCTGGTAGCCAGTGGGCAGTCCCAGACCATTGTCACGGATTTCTAAAGTGAGACAGCCGTCAGTCGCACGGCCGTCTGCCACCAATTGTACCGCGCAATGTTTGGCCTGAGCGTGGCGCAGGCTGTTGGTGATGGCTTCGGTGGCGATGCGGTAAACGGCGACTTCGGTGGCGGCGGGCAGCGGCGGTAGTTCGGTGGGGGTGTAGAGGGCGAGTTGGGTACGGCCGTTGCTATTCTGGGCCACAAACTCTTGCAAAGCGGATAGCAAACCCAGTTGGTCCAGCGCCGACGGCCGTAAATCATGCACAATGCGGCGAATGTCCCGGATGATCTCCCTGGTTTGTGTTTTGTATTCCTGCAATAGCTGGTCAGCCGCCACCGGATTTTTGGCAGTGTAGTTACGGGCTGCATCCAATTTGAGCGCCAGGCCGGCCAATGCCGGGCCGAGGCCATCGTGCAGATCGCGGCGCAGCCGCTGCCGTTCGGCCTGCTCGGTTTGCCGCAGTTGTTCGTTGGCTTGCTGCAAGTCGGTGGTGAGCTTGAGGATGTGGACGGCCGTGCCCGCCTGCCGGGCCACATTTTGCAGCAGCCGCTCCTGGTCTGGCGAAAACCGGTCTTCGGCTGTGGCTGGCGTCACCAGCAGCCAGCCGACGGTTGTGGTCTGGTGAAAGAGGGGAAAGGGATGGGGCGTCACGGCCGTTGGCTGGCCCACACTGGCGATGATCTGGGTATGGGTGGGCACGGCAATAGCGGCGTAGGGGGCAGGCAGGGATTGGGCGATGGTTTCCAGCAGGGCGGGCAGGGTTTGGGCGGGTACGGCCGTGGCTTCCAACTGTGAGCCTAATTTGACCAGCGCCGTCATCGGGTCTTCCGGTTTGCCATATAGCCACAGATTGACCCGCGCCTGCAAACGCGATCGTAGGGGTTGGAACAGAACGGCGATCAGCCCGGTGGCCATGATGGCCAGAAGAAAGTTGTTTTCCAGGGGAAGGATGGCCCCGACCAGACCCACCAGCAGCACGTAGGCGCCAATGATGAAGATGCTGAGCAAGCTGTATACCAGCGTGCGGTTAAGAAGCAGGTCAATATCCCACAGCCGGTAACGCAAGATGGCAATGGCAAAGGAGAAGGGAAAGAGCAGAGAGAAGAGGCGCACGGCCGTCAGCCCCACAAAACGCACCGTCACCAGCGCCGTAAACAGTTCGGTACCCAATCGCTGTTGGAAGAGATTGGGTACGTGGGGCACGTCTACGGCCGGGGAAATGAACAGCAGAAAGGTGTAGGTGAAGGGGGCAGCGGCGGCGGCCAGCAGCCCCAGCGCCGCCCACTTGATCTGCTGTTTTTGCGCCGGGTCGGCCACATGTTCATATCGGTCTAGCTGTGCCCAAACACCCACGCTGCACCAAAAGAGCAGCAGCCCGGCCGGCACAGGCCAGGGCCACCGGCTGATATCCAGGATGGAGCCGGGCAGGGTCAGCGGCGGCAGGATGAGCAGCGCCCAGAACACGGCCGTCACCTTTGTCCAGCGAGGCACAAAACGGCCGTCCGGGAACAAATACAACATCCACACGCTTGTTACCAGACCCAGGTACAGCACCAGGTAACTGGCGGCCTGAAACAGGGTTTGATGGGTCAAGACATGGACAAAAGTGGCAATGGGGATGACGGCGCTGTTGGCCGTCAGCGTCACGGCCGTGAGTAAGGCCATGCCGTCGTGGGGCCGCCGCCGCACAATCAACGCCGCCAGCAGCAAATGAACCAGGAACACGGCCGTGTCCAGCAGCACCACATAGGCCGCATATCGCTGCGGCGCCAGGCCAATGTCGGCAAAACTATCCGTGTAAAACGAGACCAGGTAGGCATAATACGCCGCCAGTCCGGGCAGGATGACGGCCGTGACCAGCAGCGTCAGCAGCAGCCAGCCAAAACGAAACGGCCGTAACCAACCCGGCGACGGTAAAGGAGCGAATTCCTGGTGTAAATCTGTTTGTTCCATCTACCGATCCCGTACCACCGGCGGTATGGATTGAATGTAGAGCCAGATGGCTCTGAGTTCATCTTCCGTCAAATGTCGCAACCGGTTCTGCGGCATGTAGGTGATGTTTAATGAATTCCCTTCCGGGGTACGCCCGGTTTTGATGGCCCAGATGAACTCCGCTTCTGTCCACCGGCCCAGATTGCCGCCGGTGGTGATGTTCATGCCCTCGCCCGGTTCGGTGCCGCCGCCCAGGTCGGTCTTGTGGCACTCCACGCAGGTGAGCAAGACCAGGTAACGGCCGTACTCCACCGTGATCCCCGGTTCCGGCGCGGATGGGCGCGGCGCATCATGCTCAATCACCAGCGCGGGCATGATGTCATTTTCGGCTTCCGGCAGCAGCAGGGAAATCAAGACAAAGGGTCGGGCCAATAGCCCCAATTGGCGCGGCGGAATCTCCCGTTTGCCCGGCGGGAGCGTCTGCAAATAGGCGATGATGGCAGCCACGTCGGCGTCGCTGAGATGCTGTAACGCGCCGGAAGAGACGCCAATGAGGGCACGGCCGTCGCGCCCCACCCCATGCCGGATCGCCCGCTCCCAGTCGGCGACGGTGTACACGCTGCCTATCCCGGTTTCGTGCGGCGTCAGGTTGGCCGCCGGAATGTGGCCGATGAGCGGCTCGTTCAAAAAATCAGGTCTACCTTGCAGGCTGTAGGCGTGGCACTCCGGGCAGCTGCCGATCACTTCCACCAGATGCTGGCCCCGCGCCAGTGAAGCCGCATCGGTGGGAATGGTCAGGTTGGCTGCCGGAATGTCATAAACCCGCCGTATCTGGTATTCCGAAAAGCCAAACACCAGCCCCCCGCACACCAGCGGCAGACCAATGAGGATAACCAGACAGCCGAGCGCTTTTCGTTTCACAAGTTTTTTGGGTAATCGGTTTCCCAACCGATTACCGTTCACCGATTACCGTTTTCCAGGCTTTGCACCAGCGCCCGTACCGTCTGCACGGCCGTTTGTGTGCCATTTTTGAGCGATTGGATTTCGGTAACGGCCGTGTCCGGGTTTGTTGGTAATGCCTGGCGGGCGCTGTCGGCCTGGATGAGCAGGGCGGCCAACTGCGCCCCCAGGCCATCACCCAGGGCGCGGCTGACGCGGCGGCGTTCTTCGGCCTGCGCTGTCACCAACTGCTGCCGCGTATGGCGCAGTTCCCGGTGCAGGCGGACGGTGTGGGCGGCCACGGCCGTTTGCCGGGCAATCTCTTGCAGCAATTTCATCTCGCGCGGGTTAAAGGACGCCTCGCCCTCTCGGTAGGCAACCAGTAATTGACCGATGGCTTGGGAGTGATAGACCAAAGGGATGATGAGGTGATGAGGAGGTGGGGTGATGGGGTTTGTGGGTGGGAATGTGGCTACGGTTTGTGGCTGGCCGTCTTGTTCCAGGGTGATGGCGACGGTGGGGAGTTTAAGGGAGTGGGCGATGGTTTGTACGGCCGTTGGCAAAATTGTCTCCGGTTCGGCGGCCTGTTCCAGCCGTTCGCCAAAGCGGGTGAGCAGGGCCAACGGCTCATCACGCTGGCCGTACATCAGGCGGTTGACGCGCCGCTGCAACCATTGACGCAGCGGATCAAACAAAATGGCAATCAGCCCGGTGGCTACGATCCCCAGCAGCCAGTTCCCGCTGCTACGGAACAAAACGCCCAATGCGCCCACCACCAGGATGTAGAGCAGGATGACGACGGCCGTAAGGGTGCTGTACACGGCCGTGCGGTTGATAAACAGATCAATGTACCGCATTTGATGGGCGACGATGGGTGAAGGGGTGGGTTTACTGACCATGCTGCATTATAACGCTAAACGGCCGTTCGTTTTGCCTTTTCCCCATAATACTCAACCATACCCAGGATCATAAAGGCGGCTGATAAGGGGAAAAACAGGGTGATGCCAGCCAAAATTCCCCATAAACTATGCAGAAAATCGAACAAATCTTGCAGCTCTTGCAAAAAGGTCATCTCTGTTGCTGGTTTTTCTTTTTCATCTGTCACTGATTCCATGGCATTCTCTCCTGATGCTTTACAGGGCTACGGCCGTTTCTTGCCGCAGCAGCCACATCATCCCCAGACCGGTAATCGCCCCTAGTACCAACCCCATTCCGCCCAAAACAAGCCATTCCTGCCCTTCACTGCCAAAGAAAACGACGATTCCAAAAGCAAGCATGTAACCAACAGTGGTAATGAGAGGCCAAATCACAGCTTGTATTCCCTGCTGTTTTAACAAGAGCCATTGTACCAGACCCATAGGCAGCCCTAATGCCAGCCCGACAAATAGAACCGACGCAACTGCCGGAACCATCTCAATCTGGTTAAAAGAAATAAGGCTAACGCCACTACTCATGGTCACAGCCGCAACCAGCACACTGAAAGCAATCCAGCGCCCGGCCGAAATGCCCTTGTTACGCAATAAAAAACCTGGCCCCAACGTACCTCCCAGCGCCAAAAATGCTCCAAACAACAGGCCGGCCACCGACACGCCAATCGGCTGATTACTGGGCTGTTCCGCTGCTTCTGCCAGCCGCCACATGGAACCATATGCGATTATTCCCAATACGGCCGTGCCCACCGCACAACTTACCACCCACTGCAAAGTAAAACTCCAATCCAAAAGTGTTTGTCTGTCGCTCATGGGCATCTCCTTGTAATTACAGATTACGAATAATGAATTACGGATTACGCTCAAACGGGTTGAGGACATTGTAATGATCATCGTGTCCCGGTGTCATGGGACGGCCGTCACGTCCGTGCCGGGAATTGCCGGGCACAAATCGGCATAGCCGGGGGCGCAGAACTCTACGCGCCCGCCCACCATCGTCAGCAGCACCTCCATCGTCACCAACGCTTCGGGGGCAACAGTAAGTGGATTGTCCGGCAGCGCAATCAGGTCGGCGTACTTGCCCACTGCAATGCTACCCACCTCCTCGTCCCGGAAGAGGGCGTAGGCGGCGTTGATGGTCATCATGGGCAGCGCTTCGGCGGCGGTGATGGTGTGTGCCTGGTGCCAGGCGGGGGCAGGGCAAATGGTACCTTCCGCGTCCACATCATTACGGGTAATCAGGCTGTAAAGGTCGTCCAACGGCCGTATCCGCCCAAAGAACGGGTCATCCCCATGCCAGGCCACCGGCAAACCAGGGTTGGCGTCCAACAGCGCCCGCGTCGGCCATTCCCACGCCTGGTATTCTGGCGGCGGCGGTGGGCCAAAGGGGTTACAACCGGGGTATAGACCAAAGACCACGGGGATAATGCCTATCTCCCCATAACGCGGCAGCAATTCCGGGCGAATGACGCTGTTGTGCTCAATGCGGTGGCGAAAGCGATTGGGCTGCCCGCCCAGGGCGGAGGCAATGGCGTTTTGCGCCTGCTCCACCGCCCGGTCGCCGATGGCGTGAATGGCAACTTGATAGCCGCCGTTTTGCGCCGCCAGCACCATCTCGTTTAACGCCTCCTGGGTGTGAAACAGATCGCTCAGCCCTTCACCCGGACGCAGTTCGTAGCTCAGGGCAGGGCGCTCACAAGTGCCACCGTCTGTGAAGATTTTCACACCGCTGATCCACAGCATCTCGCCGGGATGGCGCGTGACGGGATGCGCTTTGTACCAGTCACCCAACACCTTGCCACAATTGTCGGTCATCACCAGATAGAGGCTGGTGCGAATGCGCAGCGCCAGGGCGAAATCCTCAATTTCCCGCAGGAATCGCTCGTCAATGTACATGTCGCCGATGGTGGTGATACCGTTTTGTAAGGCTATTTGCTGGACTTCTGCCAGGCTCATGTCGAAGGTTTGTTCGGCGTCGTTGAAGAGGTGGGTGTGGGTATCTACAAAACCGGGCATGAGGGTACGGCCGTGTAAATCCACCACCGTTGACTCCGCCCGCGCCAAGGGCAGGATTTCTGCGTTTGTGCCCACGGCCGTGATCTTTTCCCCCGTAATCTCTACCGCCTCAGCCTGGGGATTGGCCGCGTCCATGGTCAGGATGACGCCGTTGTGAAAGATGAGGTGCTGCTGCGGGTTGACCGTTGGCAGGGGTTCTGGTGACGAAGAAAGGGCGGTGCAGGCAACGGCCGTCAGGGCAAGCAGCAAAAGAATGAGAATTCGTGTTTTCATCGTTGTTAAGAAGTCCGGCTTCTCCGAGAAGCCGGACTTCTCAATCAGGCGGCAACGGCCGTAGCCCCACCTCGCGCCAGCCACACCATACCAGCACCGGAGAGTACGGCCGTTAATAACGCCACGACCCCAACCGACAGCCACTCCCGTCCTTCCCCGCCTAACGGCAAGCCAACAGCAAAAGCAACCAGGAAAGCAGCGATACAGACGAGCGGCCATAACTGGGCCTGGGCCAGGTATGGCTTTAGCAACGACCACTGCACCAGGCCAACGGGTAATCCCACAGATAACGCAATCATCAATCCGGCAGCCATTTGTGGCATGTTGTCCAGATCAAAGAGGCCGAATGCCAGGGCAAAACCAAAGGCCATGCCTACCGCGCCGGTCAGTGCCGTGCGCGCCAACCATTGGGCGAAGGGAATACCTTGCGCCCGCAGGACAATGGCCTGGCCTAAGCCCAGCCCCGCACTCAGCAATGCGCCAAAGATGCCGCCGGCGACTATGCCACCGGCCATTTCTCCCCAGGCTTGCGCCACCATTTCGCCAACAGACCACATGGAAATAAAAGCGCCCATCACGGCCAGAATCATCGTAACGGTCACGGCCGTTACCCACCGCAAAAAGAAAGAACCACCGTTTATATTTGACATGTTGACCTCCAATTCTGCCTTGTTAATTTGTTTCAATCACGCCGCAGGCCAGCCGCCCACCGGCATCGCCCGTATTCAGTGTGGTCTGGTCTGGCGCGGGCGCGTAGCGGGTGGGGATGTTGGCGTAGTTGTCCGGGCTGGCGTGGACGATGATGGCGCTGCCGTCGGCGTCAAACAGTTCCGCCACAGTGAAGCGGTCGGTTTTGAATTGGGCTACGGCCGTGCCATCGCCATTCACCAGCAGCACCGGCATATCGGCCGCATGGTGCGGGTGGTTGTGGCCGTCTGCGTTGTAATGGCCGCCCGCCGACGTGAAATCGGGCGCGACGCAGTTGCCCACAGCATGGACGTGGAAGCCGTGAAAGCCCGGCGGCAGATTGCTGACGTCAACGCGCACCTCCGTCATCGTCTGTTTGAGAATCAACCGCACCTGGCCGATCTCATTGCCGCCGCTGTCATGCAGCCGCGCCACGGCGACTACATTGGCCTGGGCCGATGCCTGCATCACGCCCACCCCCAACACTGCCAATAAAAGGGCCGCACCCAGGATAATCCAGAGGCGACGGCCGTTAACCAAAGAAAACGTGTTCATCTGCTATTCCTCCACTACGGGTTCGTTTGTCGTAACCGCTTCCGCAGATCATTCCCGTTGATGCGGTGACGACAAACCGTATACGTTACAATTCTGGAGGCACAATAGCAGCAGGCGCGTCCCACTGTCACGGGACGGCCGTCCCGATCCCATCGGGAACTTTGCCAGGAGGGTTTTGGGGGATTTAAGAATTGGGGTGGGCACGGCCGTAACCCTGTTACGGCCGTGCCCTCATTTCTCTACCGCAAGATTACAGGCAAATAGCGGAATGTGGCCGTATAAATATGCCCTTCCGCCTGATTGTTCAGCAGTTCCAGTTCGGGATCAGTGGTGCTGATGACGGCCGTGCTGGTCAACGTGGTAAACGCCGGTGTATTGGCATTCACCCGCGCCGTTACCAGGATTTCAAACGGGGCGCTCTTGGCCGGTAAATCCGGCAGGTGCCACACCAACGGGTTGGTAGAGGCGGGAGGAATGCTGGCGGAAAGGTAAGTCATTCCGGCCGGCAGCGTATACGTAATCGTTATCCCACTGGCCGCCGCCCCACCCCGATTGCTATAAGCAATAGTTTGCACAACCTCCTGTCCGGGTGCAGCATTGCCTTCACCCACATGTACATCAGAATCCGGATAAGTAGAGCCAACGGACACTTCATCCAGATAAGCCCAGGCCAATGGCTCTCCGGCAGCCTGCTCTAAAGTAAAACTTACACTGATCGTCTGACCCACCCATGGCGTCATATCCGCCCAATAGTGATCCCAATCCAGACTGCTTTCCCGTAAAGTTACCAGTGTACTTTGTGTTGAGCCATCATCTACCACTACTGAAAAGCCAGATGCTCGTTGTGGAAAGAAATTACCAAGTTGGTACACAAATGAAAGTGTCGGTGCAGCCATGGTGACAGGAATAGAGATTTGTTGGGTGGCTGTTGCATCTTCATTTGAATTGCCGGATTCAGGCCCACGATAACGAATTTCCAATATGTACGGTTCATTGCTAACCAATTCCGTCCACACCATATGCACAGCACCGCTAGTATCAATAACTGCTCTGGGTGTTGAAGGGTCGCTTCCCCCAGGTGACAGATTTACCGGCGTCAACCAGGTATAGCTGTTCAACTGCGGCACATGATATATGTCGCTATTAGGCGAGTCGAAATATGGGCCTCCTCCCCAATAAACATGGGCACGTTCAGCGCCGTCCAATGCGATTTGGGGGTGAGCATTCGTGTCCGCCAATGGATAGATGTGCGCCCAGACCGTATCATGTCCTATGCGGATATATTTGATGACCCCCTCAGCAGTCCAGACGACATGAACGGTGCCTTTTGAGTCTACTGCCGTTTGCATTGCCCCTATCCAACCTGACTGGACAACACTTTGCACATCTGACCACATACCAAATTCGTTGACATATCGGTAATAAATGGTTGGGGTGAAATTTGTGTTTTCGCTCCACACAATGTGGGCTGTACTATCCTCTTCAATCGCTAATGTATGATATCCAATATCTCTGGGTGTGGGTGTAACCACCTGAGTTTGCAGCCAGTTGCCCTGAGCGCTGGTGACATACATAATTTTGATGCGATCATAGTCAACGACGGAAAGCCAAATGATGTGCAGGTTATCATTGCCATCTATTTCAATAAGAGGCTCTCTGGAATAACCATAAGTATCCTGGAATGCAATAGGAGTGGAAAAAGCGCCGTTAGCTAACCGATAGCTATACTTCACACTTGTGTTTGAGCTACCCGGATAGCGACTCTCCCACACAATGTGCGCTCTACCTGAACTATCTACAGCAAGATCAGGGTGCATTGACCAATTCCCATCATTTACCACAGAAGTAACTGACCATAACCCGGTGGCCTTATTACGGTACACATAATAAATCCCTTGGTCTGCCGTACCACCTATCCCATGCAAATTTCCATGTTCATCAACTAACAACTCCTGCGGTGGATAATGATCACTGGCAATTTGCTGAGTCTGCGACCAACTGCCGTTAGCCGCACGGTAACGATAGTAAAGATTGGCTTCGCCCCAAATGACGTGGACAACCCCTTCGGCATCCACGGAAATTTGAGGACTGTAGCCATTGCCAACGACTTGAGTAGGAGAGAAGTTGTGTGAGTGTTGGCCCAATTTGAGGCTATATTCACCTGTGTGTTTCACAGTATCGGTGACAACCGGCAACATGCTCCCTCCCAAAAGCCAATCTACTTGGGGAGAACCTGCCTCAAAATCCCAATTGGCAACCGCATTATCCGCCGGAGCAAACCAGACATTAAAGTCTTGGTCAACGTCCCCAATAAAACCCGTTTCCGCCAGGGGGATGTAACCATTTTTGTGCCAGTTAGCCGCATAATTGCTCACTCCTGTCCCCAACATATAGACCTGGTAACGGCCGTTGCGATCATCGGTTTCCATAACATTCGCCGGTGGATTGGTGGTCACAGACACGCCAGCCACCGGTGTATCTGTGTTATCATAAGCTGTCCCTGCCACGCCCCAGGCATATAACATCATACTGGCTTCATTCCCTGGAGAGGGCCAGTTAGCCTCATTTTGTGCCCGGTCAGATGCGCGAATACGGAAAAAAACTGTATCACCACTAGAACCAGAAGCAGTAGAGTTATTAAAATTTGCGCTGGTAGCTAAGGTATCTGTTAGCCAGTTAATCCATGGGCCACTGTTTACTCGATATTGCACATCATACGAAGAAATACCAGAACCGCCTGGATCGAAGCCAGCCCAGGTTATCAATGGCTTATCATATTGACGACTGTATGCTGGTAATGTGTGAATATAGCTCTGCGGCGGCAAGGCTTCGATAGTAGTTGCTGCGTCGTGAGAAGCAGGCCACGGTTCGATGTTGTAATGACGATCATGGGCACGAGCGCGGAAGTAGTAAGTAGTTCCACCTACCCCTGGATATGGGGCTGATGTTGACGTAGTGCCTATCTGCCAATCCGTCCAGCTTCCATTTGCGCCAACTTTCACCTGGACATCATATGTCGAAATACCGCCCGAGCCGCCGGTATCGGTACCGGACCAACTGACCGAAATAGGAGAAGGAGATTGTGTTCCCATCGCATGGACTTGAGATACCGGCGGCTGTCCATCACTGGTTTGCCAGCGGGGATGCCAATCCACATCACTTTGGCTGAGGGGGAAGGTGGTGTTGTCGTAATTATATAAGTTAATGTCTCTGCCTTCCTGATAAGCATAGTCCCAGTACCAGTTACCCTGGTAGTAGACGAAATGGATACGAGTAATGGCGATGTAACGGCCGTCCGGCGACCAACTACCCACCCATAAATCGGTATTGTTTGTGGCCGTTAATTCTGCCTGCTGATTTGAGCCATCAGCATTCATCCACCACAATTCCTGCCATCCATCATTATTCCCATCGGCGTCATAGGCGATCTTGCTGCCATCCGGCGACCACTGCGGGCGAAAGCTGTAGGGCTGGTTGGACAACTGCACCGGGTTACTGCCGTCAGCATTCATCACCCAGATGCGGTATGCTCCACTGCGGTTGGAGGAAAAGGCGATTTTTGCGCCATCCGGCGACCAACTGGGCATCCCATCAAATGCGCCGTTGGTGGTTAACCGCGTCTGACCGCTGCCATCGGCATTCATCACATAAATTTCCCCCTGCCCATCGCGGTACGACTCAAACAAAATGCGCGTACCATCCGGCGACCACTGAGGGTTGCCATCGTCCGCTTCATTGTTGGTCAGGGCCACACGGTTGCTGCCATTCACCTGCACCCGGTAAATTTCATAATCGTGATCATCGGACCGGGAAGCATAGACAACGGCCGTACTCCCCCGGTTCAGGTGCGGATGAATATCGGCGCGAATATGGCTGGTCACGGCCGTTTGCCCGGCGCCATCATCATTCCCCACAAAAATGTCCCAATTCCCACTGCGGTACGATTGAAAAGCGACCTTACTGGCCGGCACTACCGTGACCGATTCCAGAGCCAACCCCGCTTCTGGCGTCTCCGCCAGAGGGTAATGCGGAATATCCTCAATAGCTGTGCGCGAGGGTCTATCTTCCTGGCGTGGGGGCGTGGCCCGGGCTGTCAGGACAGACACGGCCGTCAGCAACCCCACCATCACAAACAACACTAAAAACCGGCGAAAATGGTTTGCAAACATTTTATCCTCCAACAAAGTTTGTAAATTGAGACGAAACTTTCTGAGAGCAGCTCCACCAGAGCGTTATTGTTTCTCCCCACAATCAACGCGACGGTTTCTTTTCCTCAGAACACAAAACAATCCAACGGGTATAATTATATCGTAATTGCTACCCGTACAAAAAAGTGGCAGGTTGCAAGTAGCAAGTAATTACCTGCCACCTGCTACTTGCAACCAATAATCAAACAGTTCACTTGTACCTGACCTGATAACTAAGGAGAATCACATGACCCGCGCCCGCTTACGTGACCTGGGCATCACCATCGGCCGTTTCCCCACCGGCCCCTATAACGCCATCACCGACGTGCATGGCGTCCTGGTCGGCCACTGCACCCTCATCCACGATGAACCCCACATCGCCCGCACCGGCGTTACTATGATCGTACCCCACATGGGCAACATCTGGGACGATTATGCCTTTGCTGCCTACCATTCCTTCAACGGCAACGGCGAACTCACCGGCATTCCCTGGCTGGAAGAGTCCGGGATGCTCGGTTCACCCATTGGCCTCACCAATACCCATCAGGTGGGCATCGTGCGGGACACGCTCGTCAAAGTGAGCGTGGAAGAAGGGTATACGCGCAGTTTTTTGCTGCCGGTGGTAGCGGAAACGTATGACGGCTGGCTCAACGACATCAACGCCTTTCACGTCACCGAAGAACACGTGCGCGCCGCCCTGGCCGACGCTAAAAGTGGGCCGGTGGCCGAAGGCAACGTGGGCGGCGGCACGGGGATGATCTGCCACGACTTCAAAGGGGGCATTGGCACTTCCTCGCGGGTGGTAGAAATGGAGGAAGGGGAATACACCATCGGCGTGTTGGTGCAGGCCAATTATGGCGACCGCGCCCTCTTTCGGGTGGATGGCGTCCCGGTGGGGCAGATGATTGACTACGGCCGTGTCCCCAACCCCTTTGACCACGAACCACCCGTCAATAGTTCCATCATCATCATCATTGGCACCGACGCGCCGCTGCTGCCCATCCAGTGCAAACGGCTGGCGCAGCGGGCCACCGTGGGGCTGGCGCGCATGGGTGGCACCGGCTACAACGGCAGCGGCGACATCTTCCTGGCCTTCGCCACCGGCAACCACCTGCCCTCGCAAGGCACCACCTTCCTGCGCCACATCCGCATGATCCCCCACCGCCACCTGAACGATCTCTTCGACGCCACCGCCGAAGCCACCGAAGAAGCCATCCTCAACTGCCTGTGCATGGCCGAGACGATGGTGGGCAAACACGGCCGTACCGTCCACGCCCTCCCCCTGGATGAATTGCAAAACATCATGGCTGCTTATCGCAGAGAAGGGGTGACAAGGTGACAAGGAGATGATGCACCGGAAGACACCACCCGCTTCTTCATAATTCATAATTCATAATTCATAATTCCCCGTCATGAACATTAAAACCCAATTCCCCCACCCCATCCGTGAAATTGAAAACGCCTGGGTCCCCCTGACCGATGGCACACGGCTGGCGGCGCGTATCTGGCTGCCGCAGGACGCCGAACGCCAACCCGTGCCCGCCCTGCTGGAATATCTACCCTACCGCAAAAGCGACGGCACGGCCGTGCGCGATGCCATTCGCCACCCCTACCTGGCCGGGCACGGTTACGCCGCCATCCGCGTGGACATGCGCGGCAGCGGCGACGCCGATGGCATCCTGCACGACGAGTATTTACGTCAGGAACAGGATGACGCCCTGGAACTGCTGGCCTGGATCGCCGACCAACCCTGGTGCAACGGCCGTATCGGCATGTTTGGCAAATCGTGGGGCGGCTTCAACAGCCTGCAAATTGCCGCCCGCCGCCCACCGCAGCTCAAAGCCATCATCCCCATGCACTTCACCGATGACCGCTACGCCGACGACGTGCATTACATGGGGGGCTGCGTCCTCGGTTCGCAAATGCTGGCCTGGGCCTCCACCATGTTTGTCTACAACGCCCTGCCACCCGACCCGCGTTGGGTAGGCGAACAATGGCGCGAGATGTGGCAGGCGCGTCTGGCACAAACGCCTCCCTTTGTCGAGGAGTGGCTGCGCCATCAGCGGCGCGACGCCTACTGGCAGCACGGCTCCGTGTGTGAAGATTACAGCGCCATCCACTGCCCCGTCTACGCCATTGGCGGCTGGGCCGACGCCTACACCAATGCCGTGCCCCGCCTGCTGGCCGGGCTAACCGCCCCCAAAAAAGGGCTGATTGGCCCCTGGGCGCACAACTTTCCTGAAGACGGCCGTCCTGACCCCGCCATTGGTTTCCTGCAAGAGAGCCTACGCTGGTGGGATTACTGGCTCAAGGAAATCGAAACGGGCATCATGGACGAGCCGATGCTGCGGGTCTGGCTGATGGAAAGCGCACGGCCGTCACCCCATCATCTCCTCTGGCCCGGCCGTTGGGTGGCTGAACCGGCCTGGCCTTCACCCCACATCACCCCCCGCCGGCTGCATTTGGGTGATGGCGATCTGGCGGCCAACGGCCGTGCCACCCCCGCCATCTCCTTCACCAGCCCCCAAACGGTGGGGTTAACGGCCGGAGAATGGTGCCCGGCCGGCGCGCCCGGCGATTTTGCCGCCGACCAGCGCGAAGAAGACGGCCGCAGCCTCACCTTCACCACCGCGCCATTACCCGAACGCCAGGAAATCCTGGGCTACCCGGAATTGACGCTGACCATTTCTGCTGACCAGCCCCAGGCGCTCATCGCGGCCCGGCTGTGTGACGTACACCCCGATGGCGCGGCCACGCTGGTCAGTTGGGGGCTGTTGAACCTGACGCACCGGGAGAGCCATGAACACCCTACGCCGCTGGAACCAGGACGGCCGTACCCCATTACCCTGCGCCTCAACGCCACCGCCTACGCCCTGCCCGCCGGGCATCGTTGGCGTCTGTCGCTCTCGCCAACGTGGTGGCCCCACGCCTGGCCCGCACCTACCCCGGTGACGTTGACGCTGCACCCCGGCGGCAAATTGCACCTGCCCGTCCGCCCCCCACGAGAGGAAGATGGACGGTTACGGCCGTTCCCCCCACCCGAATCCGCGCCCCCCTACCCGCTGGACGTGCTGCGCCCGGCGCAAAACCGGCGCGAAATACGGCGCGACCTGATTACCGGCCTGAGTACGCTGGAAATTGAGGTGGATGACGGCCGTATCCGTTTCCGAGATAATGGGCTGGAACAGGAGAGCGTCAACCGGGACAGCTTTACCATTTACGAGGATGATCCGCTGACGGCCGTAGCCATCAGCGAACGTATGGTGAGCTTGCAGCGTAACAACTGGCGCATCCGCGTGCAAACCCTCAGCCATATGAGCGCCGATCTCACCCACTTCCACGTCAGCAACACCCTACACGCCTACGAAGGCGACACCCTATTCTTTGACCACACCTGGAACTTTTCCGTCCCCCGCGAGGAGGTCTCCCAAGAGGAGGTCTCCCACAAGGAGGGGAGGCTTTAGCCGAGGGTCGGCTAAAGCCTCCCCTCCTGCTGAGAAGGATTTTCTATGACCCAAACAACATTAGAACCCACCTTACCCCGCGCCGCCTATGTGGACCCGGCCTTTTTTGCACAGGAGAAGGAACAGATTTTTTGCCGGGAATGGTTTTGTGTGGGGCGCACCGAATCGCTGCCCAACCCCGGCGACTACCTGCTAGTGGAAGTGGCGGACGAAAGCATCATTGTCACCCGCACCCGCAGCGGCGAGTTGCGATCGCATTACAATGTGTGCCGCCATAGGGGGAGCCAGTTGGTACTAGATAAGGCAGAGTTGGCTACGGGCACGGCCGTGTCACCCACCGGCCATTTTCGCGGCATTATCCACTGCCCGTACCACGCCTGGAGTTATGAGTTGGACGGCCGTGTGCGCAGCACCCCCTTCCTGGACGAAACCGACGGCCTGTGCCGCGACGAATTCAGCCTCTACCCGGTAGGGCTGGAAACCTGGGGCGGTTTCATCTTTCTGCACCTCACGCCAGGGCAGGCCACCCAAACCCTGGCCGAACAACTCGGCCCCATCCCCCACCGCGTCCACCGTTACCCCCTGGCCGATTTGCAAACGGCCCAACGGCTGGTCTACCCCGTCGCCGCCAACTGGAAAGTGATCGTGGAGAACTACAACGAATGTTACCACTGCGGGCCAGTTCACCCGGAACTGTGCCGGATTGTGCCCGCGTTTAAGGAGCGCGGTGGCAGCAACCTGGAATGGGAGGGTGGCATCCCCCAGGCCGAAGGGACGTATACTTTCACGCTTTCCGGCACGACCAACCGCGCCCCGTTTCCTGGTCTATCACCTGAAGAGCAAGTGCGCCACAAAGGGGAACTGGTTTATCCCAATTTGATGATGAGTCTGTCATGCGACCATGTGGCGGCGTTTATGTTGTGGCCGGTGGATGCGGGGCACACGGCCGTTGTCTGTGACTTCCTCTTTCACCCCGATGAAATGCAGAAACCGGATTTTGACCCGCATGATGCGGTGGAATTTTGGGACCTGGTGAACCGGCAAGATTGGGTAGTGTGTGAAAGCGTGCAGCGCGGCATGAACAGTCGCGTTTTCCAACATGGCTATTACGCGCCGATGGAAGAGTTGAGCCTGGATATTCGCCGGTATATTGCTGAACGGGTGAAATTAGAGGAAATGGAATAACGGCCGTTGATTGAGATAGACAGTCTACCCAGATCATAAATAGATGGAATGAAAAAACACTTGCTTTGCATACTTATCTCACTATTCCCCCTATGGTTTATAGTCCTCATAAATTTTGGGGCAGCTAATGGGATAGATTTTTCGTTCCTCGTTCCTGCTTCTGAAAGGGTGTTGACCTGGCCAGGGTCATTGACCGATTTTATAGACTCTACGGTAGGGCCATGGTTTTATTATATGTTTCTTCTACTGTGTATGATGCTTATCTATTGGTTGGTATATCGTGCACAACAAGAAGAGCGCAGTAGCAAACAAAGGTGGGGGCTGGCCATAGTTGCAATGGCTATAACTGCCAGCTTGACGGGGTATATCTTTTTCTTCTGGGTATATATTGTCTATGTCATAATACCCAGAATACAAGAAATAGGATGGTAGACACTGATGCAATCATCCTACGAAGTCATCATTTTAGGTCTGGGCGGCATCGGCAGCGGGGCGGCGTATTGGTTGGGGCGGCAGTACGGCCGTGACGTTCTAGGTCTGGAACAATATGAAATCGGCCATGTGCGCGGCGGCTCACAAGACCATTCGCGCATCATCCGCCTCTCTTACCACACGCCAGCCTACGTGGCGCTGGCGAAACAGGCTTACCAGGCATGGGCCACATTGGAAGTAGACGCAGGCGAATCCCTCATCGTCAAGACTGGCGGCCTGGACTTTTTCCCGGCCAACGCGGCCATCCCCAGCAGCGATTACACACAAAGCATGGCGGCCTGCGGCGTCCCCTTTGAATGGTTAACGGCGGCCGAAGTGCGCTATCGCTGGCCTCAGTTTCACCTGACGGATGATGTGCAGGCCATTTACCAGGCGGAAAGTGGCATTGCCCCCGCTGCCAGATGCAACGCGGTACATGTGCGAATGGCGCGGGCGTATGGGGTGACGTTGCGAGAAAATGAAGTGGTCACGGCCGTGCATGACAGCGGGCACGAGATCACCGTCATCACCAACAGGGGTCGGTATCACTGCCGTTACCTGCTCATCACCGGTGGGGCGTGGAGCAACGAGGCGCTGGCCCATTTTGGCCTGCACCTGCCGTTAACGGTGACGCAGGAGCAAGTGACCTATTTTGCCACACCTGACCCGGCTACCTTTGCGCCGGAGCAGTTCCCCGTCTGGATATGGATGGACGACCCCTGTTATTACGGCTTCCCGGTGTATGGCGAGGCGGGAATCAAGGTGGCGCAGGATGTGGGTGGGGCGGAGGTCACGGCCGTGACCCGCTCCTTTACACCCAACCCAGATAACGCCCAACGGGTTGCCGACTTTACCCAACGCCTGCTGCCTGGCGGCTACGGCCCGCCCATCCTCAGCAAAACCTGCCTGTATACCCTGACGCCCGACCGCGATTTTGTCATTGACACCTTGCCCGACCATCCCCACGTGGCCGTGGCCATTGGCGCCGGACACGCCTTCAAATTTGCCTCGCTCATCGGCAAACTCCTGGGTGAGCTTGTCGTTGACGGTGTCGCATCAGCCGACCTGTCCTCGTACAAAATTGACCGCCCCATTTTGCGTCAAACCAACCCACTCAAACAATTTCTCGTCTAGTTACAAAAAAAAGGGCGAAGATTTCTCTTCACCCTTTCTGTTACAAGCATCAGCATTCTGCCGAAAAAATCTATTTTATGCCCTTTTCAGGAGACGCTTGAGCCAGGTGCGCAGGCCACTGGGCTGCTGCGAGGTCTGCTCGTCGGTTTGCTTGAAACAAGTCGCACTGTAGACGACTGCCATTGAGCGATCCATGATCTTTTACCTCCGAAACTTCGATTATTATACCCGCATGTGAATTGTTGCACAAACGACAATCGTCTTATGTAAAATTCGTGCTTGACACCGAACAGTTGTTCTTGTATACTCTCAGAACAAATGAGCGGTAAATATGTTCTATCGTTGGGAACATGTATGAAGCAGGAGTAATCCACCATGAGCGAAAAACCACTGTCAGACCGGCAAAAAAGCATTTTGTCTTATATTCAAGCCTATGTGGCTGAACACGGCCGTCCGCCCACCATTCGTGAAATTGGCAGCGCCGTTGACATCAGCTCGACATCGGTGGTGAATTACAACCTGACAAAATTGAAAGAAAAGGGACTGCTTGAGCGTGACGCGGATGTGTCACGCGGTTTGCGTTTAACGGGTGAATTGGCTCAGGCGGTGGGCAGTGTGCAAACGGCCGTAGCCCAGGCCATCTCCAATCTGGTGCGTGTGCCGCTGCTGGGGCACATTAAAGCCGGTGAACCCATCGAAGTGGGGCATGACAATTTTGCCGTGTATGACGAGGAAGATGCCATTGAGGTCAGCGCCTCTATGTTGCCCGGCCGCACCAATGACCTGTTTGCCCTGCGCGTCAGCGGTGACTCTATGATTGATGCAATGGTCAATGATGGTGACATCGTCATCATGCGGCAGGATAGCAATGCCCGCAATGGGGATATGGTGGCCGTCTGGCTGAGCGACGACACCACCACTCTCAAACATTTTTACCATGAAGGTGACAGAATTCGGCTGCAACCGGCCAACCCCACAATGGAGCCGATCTACGTTGATCCTGGCGAAGTGCAGGTGCAGGGTAAAGTGATGCTGGTGCTGCGGCAGATGGCAAATTGAGAGGCAATCGGTGAAAATGAGCAGGACGGCCGTATGCCGTCCTTTTTTTTAACTTAAGACAAGAACATATGTGCTAAAAGGAGAAGTGGTACGCTCTCATAAAGGGATAGGATGATGAGTGAAAATGGAGAGTGGCGAAAGCTCATGCAGGAGAAGCGATTGCAGTATCAGCTAGAAATACAGTCCCGCAAGATAGAAAGTGTTCTCACCAAACACGACGTTTCGGCGCGGGTAGCCGGTGGTTTTGTGCAGCCCCGTTGGATTCGGTTTGACCTGGCGGGGCATGTGGGCAGCAGCCTGGAGAGGCTGCGCCAGATGAAACAAGAATTGCTGGCGGCGCTGGGTGCGGCCGATGGCGAACTATCCCCCCATGCCGATGGCTGGCAGTTGCATATTGCCCGCACCGAGGACGTGCCCGTTTCCCTGCTTGATCTGATGACGTTAATGACCGAGATTAAGCCGATGAGCGTGATGCTGGGGTTGGATGAACACGGCCGTCCCCTTTGCTGGCAGCTATCACCCGATAATTTGCCGCATATTCTGGTATCCGGCATGGAAAGTGCGGGCAAAACGTCATTGCTGCGCACCGTTGCCCTCTCATTGGCGCTGCTGCACCGCCAATCGCAATTGCAGTTGATGGTGATGGATGGCAGCACCGCTGGCAAGTTTGAGGCATATACGGCCCTGGAACCACTTTCCTACCTGCCCCACATGTTAGGCCCCGTTGCCTATGACGCCGAAGATTATCGGGAAATGCTCGATTTCCTCAGCGGCGAATGCCTCTATCGCCAGGAACAAAGGATGACCACACCCAAGATCGTGGTCATGATTGATGAGGTGGTCAATTTAATGCGCTCCGGCAGTGAAAATCGGCAACTGGTTGAAAGCCTGGTATTGCTGCTGCAACGTGGGCCGGCTGTGGGCATTCATCTGCTAATGACTACCAACAATCCAGAGGCCGAGCAGTTGAATAATACCTTTCGCCTGAATTTGCCGGGGCGGGTGGTGGGCAAGACGCGGCACGAGGCACAGGCTGCTGCGGCGGCAGATGTGCCGGGCACACAGGCAGAGTATCTCTTGGGGCAGGGTGACTTTCTGGCGGTGCTGGATGGCGGTGTGACGCATTTTCAGGCCGCTTATATTGGCGAATATGACCTGCAATTGACGTTGGAAGCGCTGCAACGCCAGCGCCCGCAGCCGCTGGTGGCGCAGCAGATTCAGTTGGAAAGCCTGGCGATTAAGGCTGAAAAACCGGCCCAGAACCAGATGCAGTCCTTTTCAGCCTCGGCGTCGGGCATTGAATTTACCAGTTAGTTGGTTCAGAAAAGCTCACGGGCAGCAGCCCACCACGAAGAATGAAAATTCGTCCTTCATAATTCCTAATTCATCATTTACAAAGGAGCATGGCGATGAACGTTGGCATGTTATGGCTGGATACGGATGCAAAACGGCCGTTAGACGAGAAAGTTTTGCGCGCGGTGGAGTATTACGAACATAAATATGGCCGGTCGCCAGACCTGTGCCTGGTAAACCCGGCAATGCTGGCCCAAAAAAAAGAAGTGGGTCGGACAGAGGTACGGCCGTTACGCACCGTACTGCCTCACCACTTCTGGTTGGGGATGAAGGTTTCCTAATCTTCTACACGCCGCATCAGCACAGAGCGGGAACTGCCGCCCTGGATAATGGCTAACTGCACGTAGTATTTACGGCCGTCTGCCAGTACAAACTCCCCTTCGGTATCCACACCGGCCTCTTCCGGCTGCATCACAAATTCCACAATTGCCGGGTCTTTGACCAGCTTTTGGAGGGGAATGCCGGACAATTTAGCATCAGGTAGTTGGAATAATTCCCGCGCCGATTTGTTCAGCAAAATAACTTTGAACTCCTCGTCAACCACCATCACCGGGTTGTCTGTCTGGTCCACAACGGCCGTTAACGTCTCCCGCTCCCGTTCAATTTCCGAATAGATATTGGCATTGTTAATGGCGATGGTGGCGTAGCCTCCCAACGCCGACAAGGCGCGCGTGTCGTTACTATCAAACGAGGTCTCTTTCAAGCGGTTGGTTACGCCCAACACCCCAATCGGTTTGTTCTGCAAAATGAGTGGCACATAGATGAGCGATTTGACCAGGAGGGCGGTATGGGTGCGTTTCCACTGGGAATCATTACCAATAGCAATCGCGCGTTTGGTTTGCAGCACTTTACCCGCCAGACTGTCATTTACCCGTTTACGCATGGAACGGGCTTTGGAATCCAGGTTTTTGGAAGCGCGAATATAAAGTTCGCCGTGTTCTTCATCCAGCAGCATCAGCGAGCCTTCTTCGGCGCCCACCACGTAAACGGCTGCCTCTACCACCCGGTGCAGCACCTCTTCCAGATCAAGCGACGAGGCCACCGATTTGCCCACGCCGTATAAGACGTTCAACTCTTGGGCGCGCCGTTGTAATTGGGAATTACTCTCCATTAATTGCTGCACCAATTGATCCCGTTCGCGCTGTAAACGGCTTTCACGCAGGGCGCGGTCTACGGATTCGCTAATCTCGTCGGCGTCAAACGGCTTGATCACATAGTCACGGATGCCCAGACGGAAAGCGGCTACGGCCGTTTCCTCCGACCCGTGTGCTGTGGCTAAAATGGCCGGAATTTCAATACCCCGTTCCTTTAGCTTTTCCAGCACTTCCAGGCCGGTCAGGCGGGGCATTTGCTGGTCAACAATCATCAAATCCGGTTCTTTGGCAATGGCCATCTCCAGCCCCATCAACCCATTGGAGGCTTGCATTACCTCGAAGCCTTTTGGCTGTAATATGTATTCACAAAGAAAATCCCGTATTTCTTGTGAATCATCAATGACCAGGACTCGTTCGTACATAACGGTTTAATCCTTGGGCTGGAATTCTCTCAAGGCCCCTAATTTGAAGTCACGTTTATCCATTGAATTGCTATTTATTGTAAACTCACAACGACCACTATATTACTACTCGCCCCGGTACCACGCAAGCATCGCAAACGGCCGTGAACCCCTGGCATTGTCAGGCGCCCCTTGGCTGTAGGCTGATTATAGGACTGCGCTGAAAAATACTTGTCGGCGTCTGGCGCATCAGATAGCATGGGGCGCGTGAGCAAACCCGGTAGTTCTCCTTCTTCACAGGCGGCAAGCGCCTTACTCATCATCATCCTGGCGATGATGGTGTTGCTGGCTGCCGGCTGCCGCAATAACACAGCCGAGATAGAGGAGCCGGCGCAAATCATTGTTACCGAAGTTTACACCGTTATCGGCGAAGAAATCACCGTCACCCGGATTATTGAACTGACGCCTACGCC
This sequence comes from Anaerolineae bacterium, assembly GCA_019637635.1. Lineage (GTDB taxonomy): Bacteria > Chloroflexota > Anaerolineae > Promineifilales > Promineifilaceae > CAADGU01. Next base: position 13,294 of record JAHBVI010000043.1, on the reverse strand, counting down.
CACGCCGCCACCTACCGCCGCCGCCGCAGAGAAGGTTGGCCCGGTGACCCTGGATATTGGCTTTGAGCGCGAAACGCTGCCCGCCATTGACCCGCAGCAAAGCGTCAGTCAGGATGGCATTGATCTGATTGAAAACCTGTTCGTGGGGCTTACCCGGTACAACCACCGCAGCAACCGCATTGAACCGGCCCTGGCTGAAAGTTGGGAAGTAAGCGACAACGGCCGTGTCTGGACATTCCACCTGCGTGATAACATCTTTTGGGTTAAACCCGGCGCCCGGCAGCCAGATGGACTTTACACGGTGCAGCCGGTGCGCCCCGTTACTGCCGCCGATGTCGTTTTTGCCATCCGGCGCGCCTGCAACAACAAGCCCTATACACCGGACGCCTTTACGCTGTTTATCATTCGTGGCTGTGAACACGCCAACACCACGCCCAACGCCACCGATACCGACCTGGAACGCATTGGCGTAGTGGCCCTTAATGACACGACGCTGGAATTTACCCTCACCAAACCATCGGCGCATTTTCTCACATTGACCAGTTTGTGGTTCACACGGCCGTTGCCACCCGAATTCATCACTTCCCTCGGCGATGAATGGCAGTCCAGAAAATGGCAAACAAATAATGATGCCCCCTTCCTGACCAGCGGCCCCTTCTTTCCGCCTGGTACCGATTTACAAACGCTGCAACAAAACCCGTTATGGCCGCTGCCGCGCCAGGGCAATGTTGAAATCATCAATATTTATTATGCCAAAGGCGATAAAAGCGCCTACGACCTGTGGCAGGCGCGCCAGCTAGACCTGGTGAACGCCGCCAATCTGGATATTGATTTTACCGAGGAGCGCATTGCTACCCGCCTGGAAATGATTCCAGAACAAACGGTACATTACCTGGGATTTAACTTTGACAGTGGTATTTTCCGTGAGCCTGAAGTTCGCCGGGCTTTTGCCGCCGCTATTGATCGTACAAAATTGATTGAAACCTTGTTTGAAACACGAGCCATCGGGATGCAGCATCTCATCCCCCCCGGCGTCGTCGCCTCTTCACCCATTAGCGAGGTGGGTGTAGGGTACAGCCCTGATTATGCCCGCCAACAGTTGGCTGCCAGTGGGTTTGGCGGTTGTCAGCTAATCCCACCATTCACTTTTATGGTCAGCGCCTCTGACCTCTCATTGCAACAGGCGGAATTGATTCGGCGCATGTGGATTGATGAGTTGGGCTGCACGGAAGCCCAGATCAAAATTGAGCAGGTGCAGTTTGGCGTTTTGCTGGCCAATACCCGGCGCGATGCCGGCGCAGCCCGCCCAGATGTATGGGAGCTGGCCTGGGCTTCTTTTTACCCGGATGCCAACAATTGGATGGGTGATTTGCTCCATTGTGAAGACAGTGAAAACCGACAGAACCGTCCTTGCGGCGAAGAAGACAACCTGATTCGCCAGGCAAACAGCTTGTTAGACGTCGCCGAACGCACGGCCGTGTACCGGCAGTTAGAAAACCGGCTGTTTGGTGATGCCGGGCTGATGCCGCTGGCGCCTTTATTTATTCGTAATAAGCCAAAATTGGTGCAAACCTGGGTCACTGCGTATACCCCCGCTGTGTTTGGTGGTGAGCAGTATGACACCTACCAGATAGACATGACGATCAAAAATCTGGAGCGCAGTCGTTAATGAGCAGGTGGCAAGTATCTGCCACTTGCAGCCCTTTGTTTTACTCAGGGCAGGCTCGGCCACCTGCTACCCACAGACCTGATGGACATTCCACAACTGGTTGAGGCCACAAAAGAGTTTGGAATCATGCTCTCGGCGGCACAGCGGGCGCAATTTGAGGCTTATTTGCGCCTGTTATTGGAATGGAATGAGTGGCTGAACCTGACGGCCGTGCGCACCCCCGAAGCTATCATCGAACGCCATTTTTACGATTCCCTGACTTGTGCTGCTGTCACCGGTGACTTAAACGGCCGTGCCCTCATTGATATTGGCAGCGGCGCCGGCTTTCCCGGTCTGCCGCTCAAAATCGCCTTTCCCCACCTGCAAGTTACGTTGGTGGAAAGCGTTGCCAAAAAAACCAGCTTTTTGCAGGCGGTGGTGGCTGACTTGGGGCTGACGCAAGTACAAATTTTGGCCGAGCGAGCGGAACTGTTAGCCCACCAACCCGCCCATCGTGCCCGGTATGATTGGGCGGTGGCGCGGGCCGTGGCCGACATGCGCGTGCTGGCCGAATATCTGCTGCCTTTTTGCCGCCTGGGTGGTTTTATGTTGGCCCAAAAGGGGGAAAATGCCGTTGCGGAAACGACCGCAGCCGCCCACGCCATTCACCTGATGGGTGGCGGCAAGGCGCATCTGCACCCCCTGGCTCTGCCCGGCGCAACCGACTGGCATTATCTGGTGACAGTGGAAAAATGCATCCCAACCCCTGAAATATATCCGCGACGCCCCGGCATGGCTGCCAAACGGCCGTTGTAGAGGGTAGTGGCTGGTTGCGGGACACATCCACCAGCCGCCAGCTTCATTTCACTTGCAGGGTGGCTGGCGTTGTGGCCCGTGTTTTCTCTTTCAGGAATGGTGCGCGGGGAATGGTGGCCCGGTACAAAATCTGTGGCTCCGCAATCCCCTGTAAATGAACCGGCTCCATCCTGTCAAACGCCGTCTCTTGCAGGCGGGTGGCATCTTTCAGCGCCAGGTCATGGTACACGGCCGTTGAAATCACAATTTGCCCATCCCCGGCCATGTCCACCAGCCGCGAGGCTGTGTTCATGGGCTGCCCCACCATGCGGAAGCTCATGCGGGATTCCGCGCCGACGTTGCCCATAACCACTTCGCCCATGTCAATGCCAATGCCCAGCCCTAGCTCCGTGCCCGCCTGCTCAAACCAACTTTGGCGCAGTTGGTTAAATTCACGCTGCATGGTCACGGCCGTTTGCACCGCCCGGCTGGTGGCATCTGGCTGGTCAAACGGGGCATTAAAGCCCACCAGAATCTCATCCCCCGTCAACTCAAACACCGTACCGTCAAACTCAATGGCAATATCCATCATGCGTGTAAAAAATTCATTGAGCTGCCGGATCGCCTCATCTGGCGCCACGCGGGTGATCATGCCGCCCGTCCAGTTGCGCAAATCCACAAACATCACCACCGCCAGCCGCCGCTCCCGTCGGGCCATCAGTTCCGGCGCATTGGCTAAAACGTGGTTGACCAGCCGCGGCCCCATATAACGGGCAAATGTCTCTTGAACCCGTTCTTTTTCTTGCCGTTCGGCGGCCAATTTTAGTTCTTCGATGCGTTTCAGTTCCGAAATGTCCTGCAAAATGAGGGCATACCCCACGCCGTCAATAGGGGAGATGCTGGGATGCAGCACACGGCCGTCGTCCAGCGTCACCTCTTTCACTTCTCCTGGCAGCGGTGGTTTGGGCAGCAGCACACGCAAGGGGGCCAACTGGGGGATTTCGGTTAACGGCCGTCTGATCACATCCTGCATTCTCACCTGAAACAGCCGCGCCGCCGTATAATTGAATAGCGAAATGCGCCACGCCTCATCGGCAATAATAATGGCATCGGTTGAAGACGTGAGAATCGTTTCCAATTTGCGCTGTTCTTCGCGCACCTCGGCGAAAAGCCGGGCATTCACAATTGCCGCCGTCACCGTGCTGGCGATGGCTTCCAACAGGTGACGATGTTCGGCCGAAAAATAGCCCGTCTGCGCATGGTTCAAGATCAAAATGCCCTCAACCCGATCCGGCCCGGTTAAGGGAATGCCAATAGCCGAGCCGACCTCGCCCCGATCATCTGGCAGTGTAATCCAGCGCGCATCGCCCGAAATATCCTCAATAATTTCGCTTTTCTGGTTTTCCAGCAGCCAGCCGCCCAAGCCCTGCGTCATCACTGTCTGGGCCACATGGTCACTAATTTCCACCGGGGAGCCGGCGCGCAGCATAAAGCGGTGGTAGACCTGCCCCGCTTCATTTACCAGAATAATGTTGCCTTTTGTGGCGCCTACCGCTGCCTGCGTTTGGGTGAGTGTATCCGCCATTATCGTGTCCAGGTCTAGCTGGCTGCTAATGGCCCGGCTGACGTTGTAAAGCAGTTGTAATCGGTTGCGTTCTTCATCCAGCCGCAGCCGGGTTCGTTTCACTTCGGTATAGGTGCGCACCCGCACCAGCAGTTCCTCGCGCACGTGTGGGCGGGACAGAAATTCATCAGCGCCGGCCCGTTTCCCCTCAATGCGGGACTCTACTCGATTGAGGGCCGTAACCATGATGATGGGAATTTGCTGTGTAGCCGGGTCGGTTTTCAACAAACGGCACACTTCAAACCCGTCCAGATCGGGCATCATCACATCCAACAAAATCACATCGGGATCAAAGGCTCTGGCTTTTTCGATGCCTTCCTTGCCACCGGCAGCCTCTATGGTTTCAAACCCTTCCAGCTTTAACTGGGAAGTTAACAGCAGGCGATTTTCGCGGGCGTCATCTATGATGAGGACAAGCGGGGGTGAAGCCATGTGGTTGTGGGAATCAGTCACGTTTTTTTCTCGTTTGTTTGTTTCTGAACGCTTGCTGGGTTGGATGTCACAATGCTGCTATTCAGATGGATTCCTTCCATGGTAGGCAGCATTTCTAACGAATCTTCTCGCTTTACCGGTCGGAAATACCAGTACTTTCCGCATAGGAAATTCGGCCATTACTGACGTGCAGGCTGGTCGTGTTGGCTAAAAATTCAGTGGTGAACATGGCCGGGTCGGTAGCGGTGAGGATGGCTTGCTGCGCCGATTGGGCGGTGTGCAACAAGGCGGCGCGCCGCTGGGCATCCAATTCCGCCACTACTTCATCCAGCAGCAGGAGGGGTTGTTCGCCGGTCACGGCCGTCATCCAATTTATCTCCGCCATCTTCAGCGCCAGAATCGCCGTGCGCTGCTGCCCACGTGAACCATAGCTGCTGAGGGCACGGCCGTTGAGCAGAAAACGCCAGTCATCCCGGTGTGGCCCCACACTGGTAGCGCCGCGGGCAATATCGGCCGGCTGTGCCTGGCCCAGCGCCTCTGCCAGGCGCGTTTTGATGGCGGACGGCGTGGCTTCTGCGGCTGACAGCCATTCACCGGATGCCACACTTTCCTCCTCTGGTGTGCCATTGCCCGCTAACCGGGGGAGGTATTGCAGGCGGATGGTTTCACGGCCGTTGGTCAATGACTCATAATGCACCCGCTGTGTTTCCCGTGCCAGGTCGGCCAGAAACAGCGCCCGCCGCTGCATGATCTGGCTGCCCAGTGCGACCAGCTTGTCGCTGAAAATGGGCAGCACCTCCAGACTGCCGCTGCCTTCGGCAATCTGGCGCAGCAGGGCATTCCGCTGCTCCAACACCTTGTTATACTGCGACAGGGAGCGACAGTAGGCGGCATCAATCTGGCACAACGTGATGTCCATATACCGTCGCCGTTCTGCCGGCGAACCGGTAATCAATTGCACATCCTCCGGCAGGAACAACACCACCCGCAAATGACCCAACAAATCCATCAACCGCACTTTGCGCCGGTCTACCAGCGCTTCACGGCGAAAACTGAGGGGGCGGTTACGGCCGTTTCGCTCCAAAATCAGCCGCATCTCCAGCCGCTTTGTTTCCGTTGTCGTTTGCACCTGGGCCACCAGCCGCCCCACCACTACCGGCTCTTCGGTCTCGGCGGCGTCCCAATTCAACAACTGGTTGTCATATTCAGCATGGGGCGAACGGGTGGTGGCCAGATAATAAATTGCTTCCAGCAGATTTGTTTTGCCCTGGGCATTTTGCCCGTAAAGCAGCGTGGCCCCAGGAGAGAGGTCAAGTTCCAGACGGCCGTAATTGCGAAAATTCGTGAGCGATAAGTGCGAAATATACATGAACAAGACTCAACGCCAGATAATTAGGGCATAGTATCTGATAGCGTAATACCCGACAAGAGGCAAATTCAGGTTGAGCAGTGCCAGGCTAGGGGCTGTTCCGTTCTGGTAAACCGAGATAGATTTGCCCCTTGCCTGGCACTACATGTATGGTTGCTACCCACTCACCGGCATGATATTCTATGACCCATCTTTGATAAGACCAACCGGTATGTTTGCGTAATCCGTGAGCCGTAATCCGTAATCCGATGACTGATAACCGATTACCGATAACCGATTACCACCTACCGGCAAGGAGATTCTCATGGCCTCAGCCGATAATCTGACTCGCTCTCCCCTCCGCCTGATTTTCGCCTTCATTCTGGTGATCATCGTGCCCATGGCCGTTGGCATTTATGCTGCGCCCCGTGCCGTTCCCCAGCCAAAAGTCGGTGTCATCCGCCTTTATTACGAGATTTTTGATCTCACGGCCGAAGAATTCAAAGCCCAACTGGCCTATGCCCGCACTGACCCTGCCATCAAAGCGGTGGTCATCATCATCAACAGCCCCGGCGGCACCGCCAACGACAGCGAAGAGATGTACCTGGACGTACTCAAAACGCGCCAGGAGATGCCCATTGTCGCCTCGGTAGATTTTCTGGCGGCCAGCGGCGCGTATTATGTGGCTGCCGCTACCGATGAAATTTACGCCAAACCAGGTTCGGCCATCGGCAGCATTGGGGTGATTACCTTTTTGCCAGACACGGTTTTCATTGAGGAAGACCTGCTGACTACCGGGCCGTACAAAGCCTTTGGCGGCACCCGCGATGGCTTTTCGCGCCGCGCGGAAACGTTGAAGGATGTATTTGTCAACGCCGTAGCCGTTGGTCGTGGGGATCGTTTATCGGCGAATTTTGAGACCCTCACCCGCGCCGAAATTTTTGATGGCGTCACCGCACAGCAGATGGGATTGATTGATGGCATGATCTCCACCCAGGAAGCGATTGCCAGAGCCGGCGCCCTGGCCGGTTTGCGTGATTATGAAGTGGTGGAGCTATACCCGCTCACCTTTATGGATGATGAAAATCCAAACGCCCTGGCCTACCGGCCACCCCAAATTGACCTGGAACGGCTGTGGGCTATGCCCGCCGATCTACCGCCGGGCATCTATTATCGTTACATCGAACTGCCGAATCGGTAGAGAATTAGGGATTAGGGATTAGAGATTGGAGATTCGGTCAATCTCCAATCTCTAATCTTCAATCTCCAATCTACAATCCTCAGGAAACAAAACCAATGAAACGTGCCATCCTTTTACTTGTGATCTTTGTTGTTTTGCTGGCAGCGCCATCTGTTTACCGTTACCTGCGTTATTATGACCTGGGTGGGGCCGAGGCGCGGGGTGAGATTCCCGTTTACGATCCGGCCGACGTGGTGCAGCCGGTAGCCACACCGGCTACCGGCAGTTTTGCTGATGTGCCCTCGCCGGCTGCTGATGACATCATTCGCGGGCGGGTGCTGCTGGATATGGCCCATGAAAATGCGTTTACCGAAACGGAAATGGGTCAATTTCTGGGGCGGCTTTCGGCGCGGGGGTATGCCGTTGTGCCGCATACCAGTGGTAATCTGGCGGCGGCGCTGCGGGCGGTGAATGCCTATGTGGTCATGGCTCCCTTACGGCCGTTCACCACTCCTGAAATCCTGGCCGTGAAAGCGTTTGTGGCTAACGGGGGTCGCCTGCTGCTGATAGGCGACCCCACCCGCTACAATGTGGTCATCGAAGAAACATTTTTTGACTTTACGGTAATTATTGAAGACAGCAAAATCCCCCTGAACAGCCTGGCTTCGGCCTTTGACCTGAATTTTAATGGCGACTACCTGTATAACCTGACCGAAAATGAAGGCAACTTCCGCAACATCATCATGCGCGGCAGCAGCCTGGCGGCGGAAAATGACCTGACGGCCGATGTGCAGCAGGTGGTTTTTTATGGCGCGCATTCGCTGGACGTGGGGCCGTCGGCAACGGCCGTACTCACTGGCGATGACAACACCTGGTCCTCGGCTACCGACCGGCCCGGTGGGCTGACCCTGGCTGCTGCCAATGAAAACGGCCGTGTCCTGGCCCTCACCGACCTGCACTTTATGACCGAACCCTATTTCACGGCGTATGACAACGGCCGTTTCCTGGCTCACATTGCTGACTGGCTCACTACCCAAACGGAACGAACGACAACCCTGACCGACTTCCCCTACTTCTACCGCCAGCCCATCAACCTGGTTTACACCGGGCAGCCAGACCTGGGGGCACAAGCGTTTAATCAGGTCATTTCCCTGCAAGAGGCGTTCCGGGCCATTGGGCAAGAGATTCGGATGACGGCCGTGTCTGACCCTGATCAAGATTCCCTCACCCTCGGCCTGTATAACCAGGCTGGCGACGATGTATTAGAAATTCTGGCCAGCAACGGCATCACCTTCACCATTGAGCCGCCCATCCTTACCGCCGCCGAGGAGAAGGCATTGGCCGCTGCGGCTACGCCCACTCCCACACCCACGCCAGAAGAGGAAGAAGAGGAACCGGAGGCGGAACCGGAAAAACCGGCCCCTATCCGGTTATTGCATACACCGTTAGGCAACGTGCAAATGTCGGGCACGGCGCTGGTGCTGTTGGAAAATGGCAACGGCCGTCATCAGGTCATTGTCCTCGCCGCCAGCAAAGAAGGGTTAGACAACACCGTTGATTTGCTGCTTGACCTCATTCCGTTGAATGCCAGCTACGAAGCGGCCGGTTGTCTGGTGCAGGGCAACCTGGCCCTCTGCCCCACCGGCGTCGCCAACGAAGAAGTTGAAGCCGAACTGCTCACCGGTGGCCAACCCGACGGCGAAGAACCGGCAGAACCCGGCGAACCGGCCCAACCAGAGGAACCCGAAGAACCGGCGTCAGACATAGATGCCGTTAACCAGGGAACCATTGAACTGGACGAAACTGTGGAAGGCACACTGGAGGAAGGAGAAAGCCATGCCTGGACGTTCAAAGATGGCCCGGCCTTCATAGATATTGTCTTGCAAGGTGATGATGATTTAGACGCCGTTTTGGAATTGTATGACCCGAATAATGAACTCATCACCTCCGTAGACAGCACCTTCTCCGGCGAAGCTGAAGAAATACTGGGCATCGAAATCGAAGATGATGGCGATTACACCATCGTCGTCCGTGACTATTTCGACAATGGCGGCGGCTACTCCCTCACCGTCACCCTCTCTGAAGACCAATCCTCTGAAGGCGGCGGCGCTATTGAAAACATCTTCCTCTTTGTAGACGATGACGGCGAGCCGCTGGGCGAGGGTATCACCAGCGCCGATTTGCTGTTGGCCCTGCTCGGTGACAGCTACGAAATCACCGTCTGGGTGGCCTCCGAAGATGGCCTTCTGCCTGACGACGCCCTGGAAGATGCCGACCTGCTCATTTGGGACTCAGGCGATTATCGGAATGAAGACGGCTTTTTTGATGATGATACCATTACCATTTTTAACTATTTGGACAGCGGCGGGATGCTTTTTTTAATCGGCTCCTCGCCCACCATCCTGGCGGATGCGGAACTGGCAACGCTGGTTGACCTGGAAATAACCGGTGATGATCCCGTTTTGCTGGATGGCTTGAACAGTGGTGATGTGATTGAACTGGATGGCAGTTATCAGGTCGTGTTGTCTGACTTACTGGCGGCTGATGCCGAGGAAGGCTCAACTCCTTTTTTGTTGCGTGGCCCGGCCAGCGCCGGCAGCGGTGAAGTGGCGGGCATTGCCGTCATTGACGACTTTACCAGCCAGCGGGTGGTCATTGTCCTGCTGCCATTGGTGCTGCTGCCAGAAAGCATCCAGGAAACCTTGCTCACCAACATCATGGCCTGGTTTGTGACCGGTGGGTAGGCAGGCCCTTAGCTGTCTTTTTTGGTAAAAATCATGTCGGATTCCCTTTATCTGCGATTATTCCTTGAGCCGGTACTCAAAAGCAAAACATATCGGCCCAGGTTTGGTGTCGGCAGCATAGAAGGGGGCGTTTCCCGTGATGAATTTTTGTCGCTTTATGGGACTGATCCCTTTTATGCCTGGATTGGCCTCAATTCTGATCTGATGTATGCGGCTCATCGAGCGGCTGGAGGCATGACTTCCCTATACAGGCAATTAGGCGTTGGCTGTGAAATGCTGTTTCGCCAGATCACTTGTGATCAAACAGCCTACAGTGACCCCGCGTTTGCTTCCTGGTCTTATGTGGCCACCGCATCAGCTGGCAAACCTAAAACGTTGAAGCTTGATGCCCGGCTAGAAATTGAACAGATTCACAATGTACACGTTGCTAACAATGTTCGGCAGTGGATAGCCAAAGTCTGTCGTTTACTTGATGCCAACACCCCAACAAACGGCGCTGTGTTTGAAGTGCGGCAGGGTTACAAAAGTAAAGATAGTAAACGACAAAATGCAGACATTGATAACACGGCCGTAGCCTGGTCAAAAGGTTATCTACCCATATTTGCCATCTTCTCCGCCCAGATTGATACCGACATCGTGCTTCGTTATCGCAATAACCGCAGTGGCATTTTGATTGGCAGCATGGCCGATGATCCTACCATTTCACTGTATGCCTTTATGAAGGAGGTGTTGGGGTATGATCTGGCTGCTTTTTTTATGCGGAATAGCCAAACCATCCGGTCACAGGTACAGGATGTTGTACAAACATTGTTGAGTGCATCATGACCACCGTTTCCAGAAGATGGGATTACACCTTCCAGTATAATCAACGCCAGAACCGCCACGGCTGGCTGCGACTGACCCCTGCCTATTCTGTGAAACTGGTTGAAGAAATAGCACAACAAATCGAACTGGATGTTGGCGATAGAAGCGTGATTCTTGACCCTTTCTCCGGCACAGCTACAACTGGCTTAGTGGCGGCCCAGATCGGGCTGACAGCTCACCTGTTGGACATTAATCCCTTCCTCGTCTGGTTTGGCAATACCAAATGTACCGATTACACACCGGATGAGTTAGCGGAATTACAATGCCTTATTCCCGTCATTGTGCAAACATATAAACGGTTTGTAGGTCATAGTTTGTGGCTGCCGTCCATTCACCAGATAGAACGATGGTGGTCTGAGTCTACTTTGCAAATTCTGGCAGCCATTCACCATGTACTTGTTCAACACGTGGGTCAACCAGGCACAGATCACACAGGTGATTTGTTGTGGATCGCCTTTTGTCGGGTGATGATGGATACCTCAGCGGCGGCTTTTAACCATGTCTCCATGTCTTTCCAGCAGGAGACTACCAATCACACAACACAGACGATTGATCTTTTTTTTAGTGAAATTGCCACCCACATTTTACACAGCGCCCGTTACCAGATGCCGGGCTACGCCAGAGTATTCCCGGCAGATTCCCGCCTGGCTCCTCCAGATATGGGAGTACGCTATACCCATGTTATCACCTCGCCGCCTTACCCAAACCGTATGAGCTATATTCGTGAGCTACGGCCGTATATGTACTGGACCGGTTTCTTAAATCGACCGGAAGCGAAAGGCTCGGCTGGATTGGGAGTCTATTGGCGGTACGTGGGGCGTGGCCACGAGTCGTTTGAAAGAGTGGCAGCCGACGCAACCGGCGCTGCCAGATGGTTTACCAGAATTGTGCGCCAAAATTGAGCAATCCCATGAAAAGAATGGGTTGTTGATGGGGCGTTACGTATACAAGTATTTTCACGATATGCACCAGCATTTTCAGAACCTGCGCCCCACATTAGGGCCAGGCGCCAGGCTCAAATATATCGTTGGCAATTCTTCCTTCTACGGCATTCAAGTGCCAACTGAGGAAATTTTAGCCCACTCACTTACCCGGCTTGGCTACACTCGAATTGAACGCCAGATTGTGCGGAAACGCAACAGCAAAAAAGAGTTGTTTGAGTATTGTCTTTCGGCAATCTGGGACGGATGAATCATGATCTACGAAGAGTTTGAAACAATGATTGGCGAAGAACCGGAACAGAACCCGCTACTATCTGCCCTGCCGCCGGACCATTTGGAGGTGGTGGCAGGGTGGGGGGAGGCATATAAGGGCATTGGCTACGTTTACCGCCCCGTTAACATTGCCCAATTGCGGCAGGTATTCCAGTTGGCCAGGGATCACGGCCGTACCATTGGCCTGCGTGGTGGGGGCAACAGCTACGGCGACGCCGCCCTGAACGACGAAAACATCGCCCTGGACATGCGCCGCATGAACCGGATATTGGAGTGGCAGCCGGACAACGGCCGTCTCACCGTCGAACCTGGCGTCACCCTGCAACGTGCCTGGGAATACACCGTCGAAGATGGCTGGTGGATTCCTGTAGCCACCGGCACCATGAATATCACCGTCGGCGGCGGCGCAGCTATGAACGTACACGGCAAAAACGCCTGGAAAATCGGCACCTTCGGCGAACACATCGCCCAATTTGACCTGATGCTGCCTTCCGGGGAAATCCTCACGTGCAGCCGCGAGCAAAACAGCGACCTTTTCCACGCGGCCATCGGCGGTTTTGGCATGTTGGGCGTTTTCACCAGCCTCACCTTGCAGCTCAAGCGCGTCTACTCTGGCCTGTTGGAGGTCGAAGGCTTCACCCGCCCCAACCTGCACGAAACCATGGCCTATTTTGACGACCATCTGCATAACTCTGATTATCTGGTGGCCTGGTTAGATGCCTTCAGCAAGGGCAAAGCCTTAGGCCGCAGCGAACTACACCGCGCCCACTACCTGCGCCCCGGCGCCGACCCGCACCCGGCCCAAACGCTGCGCCTGGATAACCAGCACGTGCCGCCAGACATCATGGGCTTTTTTCCGCGCTCCGCGTTGTGGCGTTTTCAGGTACCCTTCTGGAACAATTTCGGAATGCGTTTTGTCAACACGGCCAAGTATTACGCCGCCCGCCGCAAAGGGCATCTCAAATACCGCGAGGCACACGGCGTCTATCACTTCTTGCTCGACTCGCTGGATTGGAAAAAGCCGTTTGGCAAAGGCGGCCTGATTCAATACCAGCCCTTCATCCCCGCCGAAAATGCGGAAAAGGCGTTCACCGACATCCTGCAACTGGGGCAGCGCCACGGCCTGCCCAATTTCCTGACGGTGATGAAGCGGCACAAACCAGACCCCTTCCTCATCAGCTATGGCGTAGACGGTTATTCGCTGGCTATGGATTGGAAGGTGACGAAAGGCAACCGGGAACGGCTGGTGCAGTTGACGCGGGAAATGGACGAGATTGTGCTGGCAAACAACGGCCGTTTCTACCTGGCCAAAGATAGCGTCCTCCGCCCCGAAGTGGCCCGCGCCTACCTGGGCGAGGCCACCATCGCCCGCTTCCGCGAACTGAAACAACGCTGCGACCCGGATGGGATATTAGAGACCAACCTGTGGCGGCGTGTCTTTAATA
>JAHBVI010000042.1 GCA_019637635.1 Anaerolineae bacterium | reverse complement strand
CTGCTGTATATCTTGCTGGCCTTTGGCTTATTGCTGACTGCCTGTTCAGGCATCGCCGTCGCTGTCTTTGGCCCCCAGGTTGCTGACGACCAGACGGCAACGGCCGTAATCGAACCGGATGCCGCCAACGATGCCAGTGACGTTCTCATCGCCGCATTGAAATCCACCGGCGCGACGGTGGAACAGGTAGGCGACGTGGCGCAGCCCTTCTTCAGCGTGCCCGGCCAGGTGGTCAGCCTGAACGGCCATGACGTGCAGATCTTCGTCTACGCCGACGCCGCCAGCGCCCAAAAAGAAGCGGCGCAGGTCTCGCCAGAGGGTACGGCCGTTGGCGGCAGCAGCATGATGTGGCTGGCAACACCGCACTTCTACGGCGACGGCCGTGCCATCGCTCTCTACATCGGCGACGATGCGGCCACGCTGGCCCTGCTAGAAACAGTCTTCGGCCCACAGTTTGCTGGCGGCTAACCGGCGGCCCTGGCTGGTCTGGAAACGATTGGTTGGCATGTGGCCGGCGCCCGCTTACGGTTCAGCCTTTACCCTGGACGACATCAAAATAATGGGTTTCCCGGACAGCATCATGCCTTAAAACCGGTTGCTCCGCCCTTTTCAAAACGCCAGGCGCGCCACATGCGCCTGGCGTTTTTCGTCTTTGGGCGAATGGCAGTTCGCCCGGCCGTGCGTTACCCTTTTCTAAACTTCAGCGAATCATCTCAATAAATTCAGGTGAGAGGAGTGCGCATCCTCAGATGCGCATCTGAGGATGCGCACTCCTCCACGAGTTATTGAGAAGATAGATTTCACCCCCGAAAAGGATAACGATCATGGCTCTGGCAACCTGGTGGCGCGGCGATTTTTTGCCCACGCTGCCACCTCTCACAAATTTTCATGTGCAAAAGATTCAGCAAACTGGTTTGCTGGCGGCCCTGTGCCGGTTAGACGGCCGTGAAATTCATCGCCGCCGCCAACAAGGCCACCGGCCCTACGTCGCCATCTGGCAGGGCAGCCCGGTGGCCTACGGCTGGGTGGCCACCCAGCGCGCCGACATTGGTGAACTGGGCCTGGATTTCCGGCTGCCGCCACAGCACCGCTATCTGTGGGATTTTGCTACCCTGCCGGCCTATCGCGGGCAGGGCATTTACCCGCGCCTGCTGCAAGAAATTCTGGTGCAGGAAGCGAGCGCAGCCGCTTACTTCTGGATCATTCGCGCCCCGGAAAATGGGGCGTCCGGGGCGGGGATACACAAGGCGGGGTTCACGGCCGTCGGCCATCTCTCGCTGTTGGCAAACGGCCGTACCGCCCTGGCAGTGACCGGCAACCGGGAACGGGCCAAAGTGGGCGCCGGTCTGTTGGGGGTGCCCCTGGCAGCGGACGGCATTTCTCCCTGCTGGCACTGCGGCGGCGCGGATTATCCGGCAGCCGCGAGTGCGGCTGCCTGTTCCTGCCGGCCCGCTTACCTGGAAGAGATGGCTGATTGTGCCTGTGTGTCCGGGTCGGGGCGGCCCCATCCTGTTTACCAACCGGCGCTGGCCTGACGGCCGTGGACAGAGATCATGTACTACGAAATTCGCATTCAAGGCCACCTGTCCCCCCAGTGGAGCGAATGGTTTGGCGGCCTGGCGGTGGTGAACGGCAACGATGGCGAAGCGCGGTTAACCGGCTGGCTGGCCGACAAGGCCGCGCTCTACGGCATTCTGAACCAGATGCAGGCGCTTAACCTGACGCTGATCGCCGTCAATCCGCTGCCCGGCGCCCCCGCCAGTTTGGCAAAACCCGGCGATTAAAATCGCGGCAACGCCTGGCGAAGTCGGCCTTCGGCGACTACCTCAAGTCGGCGAAGGCCGACTTTGCCTTTTGTAGGTGCAGATTTATCTGCCCCGATTCGCCCACCGGTTCGGCCACAGATTCGCCTTTGGGCGAATGACAGTTCGCCCGGCCAGCCCCTATGCTGGAGGCAGATTTACAAACAGCGGCGCGGTCAACCGACCGGCCACCAAACAAACAGGAGACAAGATAATGAGTAAGTTTCGCGTATTGGGATGGATGATGGTATTTGGTTTGCTGGCAACGGCCGTCGCCTGCGGCGGCAGCAGCCCGGCCAATCAGGAAATGGTTTCCGCCTTCACCCAGGCAGAGGCTACCGAACTGGCGGAAAACGCCATGCAAGGTTTTGCCAGCGGCGATTATGCCACCTGGAGCCGGGATTGGTCACAGACGATGAAAAATGGCATCAACGAGGCCGCTTTCCTGGCTTACCGGCAAGAAGTGAGCAAAGTGATGGGCGCGTACCAATCCATCGAGAGTGTGACCATGGCCCCGTCCACCACCGCCGGGTACGTCCGCTGGGTGGTCGTCGCCAACTTTGAAAACGGGCAGATGGAATTTGCCTTCAGCTTCCGCCAGGATGGCAAACTGGTTGAAGGCGTCTTCCCCCGGCAGCTTAGCTAGCCCCACCACGTGTCATTCCGAAGTCTTCCGAGGAATCCCTATGTGATGACAAATACCAGGGATTCCTCCTCGAAGACTAGCCTGCCCTGAGGCATCGAAGGGTCGGAATGACAGTCGGCGTGGCAACTTTCTTGTAGCCTGAGTTGTCCCCACAATGGTTGGCTCGGAATGACAGCAGAGTTGATTGCTGAAAATAGAAACAAGCGAGGCAAAAAGCCAGCCAGGAACAGGCTGGTAATTGAGGAAATGTATCTATACAGGTGTATTGACCCCCATCCTAACCTTCCCCCTGGGAGGGGGAAGGAATTGGCCCCCTCTCCCTTGGGGGAGAGGGCCGGGGTGAGGGCGTGAATGGCACACCTGAATAGTTTTGAGGAAAAAAATCATGTCCAAACAAAAGAATCAGAAGAAACAGATTGCGCTGGTTATTTATCCCGGTTTTTCCTTGTTAGAACTGGTCGCCGCCCACCACGTCTGGGTCAGCGCCACTATGATGTCCCCTTACGAAACGGTGGTCGTTGGCCCCACCACCGACTTTATTCCTTCCAGCACACCGCTGCCGGTACGGCCGCAGAAAACGTTTGCCGACGTGCCCAACCCCTATGCGCTGCTGGTCATCGGCGGGGGCGAAACGGCCGTACCCGCCGCCCAAAATCCCGAACTGGTGAATTATGTTCGCCAGGCTGCCGCCACTGCTGAGATCGTTGGCTCATTCAGCACCGGGGCGCTGGTGCTGGCGGCTGCCGGTCTGTTGCAGGGCAAACGGGCCACCACCCATTGGGCCTATGCAGCAGAACTGGCCGCGGCAGGTGCGGACTATATCCAACAGCCCTGGGTGGAAGATGGCAACTTGATTACCGGGGCGGGGGCGGCCACGGCCGTAGATATGTCCCTGCTGTTGGTCTCCCGGCTGCGCAGCCTGAAGACGGCCCGGCAGGTGCAGATCATGGCCGAATGGGACCCCCACCCGCCGTTTGGCAGCCTGGATTGGTCTGGCGTGAACGGCCGTATGCCCACTACTACCTCCACCGTCCCCGCCGCCACCAAAACAATTGCCCTGGTCATCTACGAAGGGCTGACCGTCTTTGACCTGGTTGGCCCCCTGGAAATGATGACGGCGCTGTCACGCATCCGCCCCGAATTTCAGCCGGTCGTGGTCGCCGAACAACGCATCCCCGTCACCAGCGACAGCCGCCTGACCTTTATGCCCAACCAGACCTTTGCCGACGTGCCCCACCCGGACGTGTTGATTGTGCCCGGCGGCGGCACGCCTACCCTGCGGGCCATGAGCAATCCGGCCATCCGCGACTACATCAAAACCGCCCATGCAGGCACCCAATTCACCGCTTCTGTTTGCACCGGGGCGCTGTTGTTAGCCGGCGTGGGGCTGCTGCAAGGGCAGGACGCGACGACGCATTGGGGGTATGCCGGGTATTTACGGCCGTATGGGGCGCGCTATGTGCAGGAACGTTGGGTGCAGTCGGGCAAGATCATCAATTCGGCCGGCGTCTCGGCGGGCATTGACATGGCCCTGCACCTGATCGCCCAACTGACCGACGCAGCCACCGCCCGCCAGGTGCAACTGGCCGTCCATTATGACCCGGCGCCCCCATTTGGCCCCATCGCCTATGACCGGTTCCCGGCTGCCTTCAAACTCCTGCAAAAAGTGATGCGTTTGCAGGCCCCGTTTTACACCCGCAAACCGCGACAGATGATGTTGCAGGGGGCGTGAGGCGTGATACGTGACGAGTGATACGTGACGAGTGATGCGTGACGAGTGATTGGTTGGTCACGCATCACGTTTCACGCATCACGTTTCACGTTTCACGTGTTCAATCGCTAGAATTCATGCCCGATGATAGAATCGCCATACGCAATGGAGGCAAGAAGATGATCAACATTCGCCCGGAATTACCAGGAGATGAGGAAGCAATTTGGCAGGTGAATGAGGCGGCGTTTGGCCGGGCGGCGGAAGCTGACCTGGTGGACGTGCTGCGCCGACGGAACGTGATAACGCTGTCATTGGTGGCCGAGCGGGAAGGTGAAATCGTGGGGCACATCCTCTTTACGCCGGTGACGATTACAGATGAAGCCGGTGGGGTGGTTACGGCCGTAGCCCTCGGCCCGATGGCCGTTTCCCCCGCCTGCCAACGAGAGGGCATTGGCTCCCAATTGGTGCAAACCGGCATAACCATGCTGCGCCAGGCCGGGCATGAGATTGTGATCGTCCTGGGCCATCCCGAATTTTATCCGCGTTTTGGTTTTGAACCGGCCAGCCGGTCTGGCATTCGTTGGGAGATCGAAGTGCCGGATGAAGTATTCATGGCGCTGGCCTTGCAGCCAGGCGCGCTGGCCGGCGTCACCGGGGTTGTCAGATACCAGCCCGAATTTACCGGCGTTTGACCGGCGCTAATCCGGCAGTCTGGCTGTGCTATAGCGCCCCTCTCTGAAATGGGGACAGTCGGAGGAGTGCCTTCAGGCGAACCACGCATCGGCTGAAGCCTGGCCTCCATTCACAACGCATTCAGGTGTGTTATATAATTGCCTGGATGCTGGCAGAGATTTTAACGACTAAACTCAAACGGCCGTTGCCCCGCCCCCATCTGGTGATGCGTCCACGTCTGGCGCAATTACTGGAACAGGCAGGCAAACGGCCGTTAACCCTTGTTTGCGCCCCCGCCGGCTACGGCAAAACCACGCTGGTCGTTAGCTGGTTGCCGGCCCAGGCCACCGACCACCTTTGCTGGCTCTCGCTGGATGAGGGGGACAATGATCCGGTTCGTTTTTGGACCTATGTGATAGCGGCGCTGCAAACGGCCGTGCCCACCATCGGCGCCCAAACGCTGGCCCTGCTGCACTCTCCCCAACCCCCACCCCTTTCCCTGGCGCTTACCTTCCTCATCAATGACCTGGCAGCGCTGCCAGACCCCTTATTCCTGGTTCTGGATGATTATCACTTCGTTAGCAACCAATCCATTCACCAGAGCATGGCCCACCTGCTAGACCACTTGCCCGCGCCTGTTCACCTGGTCATTACCGGCCGCGCCGACCCACCGCTGCCGCTTTCCCGGCTGCGGGTACGCGGCCAGCTTACCGAAATCCGCGAGAAAGATTTGCGCTTTACACCGGCAGAAATTAGCCAGTTTATGGAACAGGTTTTTGGGATGTCGCTCACGGCCGTACAGTCCCAGGCATTGGGCGCTCAGACCGAAGGTTGGGCGGCCGGTCTGCAACTGGCAGGATTGGCCGCCGCAGGCAAAGCGAATGTGGCCGCGGCGCTCAACGCCTTTAGCGGCGCCCATCGCCATCTGGTGGATTACCTGACCGAAGAGGTGCTGTCCCGGCAGCCAGCCTCCATCCAACAGTTCTTGCTGTATACGGCCGTGTTGGATCGTTTTTGCGCCCCTTTGTGTGAAGCGATTTTGGCGGGAGAGAATTGGCAGCCGGTCGGTGATGACAGACTGCCGGTCACAAACCTGCAAGCTCTATTGGAATACCTGGAACGCGCCAACCTCTTCCTCATCTCCCTGGACGACGAACGGCGCTGGTATCGTTACCATCATTTGTTTGCCGACTTGCTGCGTTTCCGCGCCGCCCAGACGCCGGGCCAGGATGCGCCGCGGCAGATTCACCGGCGCGCCGCCGCCTGGTTTGCCGGTCAGCAGCTATGGGACGAAGCCATTCATCATGCGCTGGCTGCCGGGGAATGGCAGATGGCCGGGCAGCTTATCGGTCAACAGGCAAACACGGCCGTCGCTCATGGCGAACTGGCTTCTTTGCAAACCTGGTTGAGCAAACTGCCACCGGCCCACCTGAAAGCTGACCTGCGACTGAGCCTGGCACAGGCCTGGGTTGATCTGTTTGCCGGGCGGCTGGAAGCGGCCGCAGCGTGGCTGCAACCCGTGATCGAGAAATCCCCGGCAGCGCCACCGGCGGACAGCGCCATCCTGGGCGAGGCGTTGGCCATGCGGGCCACGCTGGCCTTTGCCCGGCAAGAGCCAGAGGCGACCATCGCCGATTCGGAGCAGGCGTTGGCGCTGCTGCCTGAAACGCAATTGCCACTGCGCACCCTGCTTTCCTGGCATCTGGCCTACATCTATCGTTCCATTGGCCAGACCAGACGCTGCCTGGAACTGTATCACCAGGCCATTGAGATGAGCCGGCGCGGCGGCAATTTCCTGATCAACCTGAGCGCCCGGCGGGAACTGGCAGATTGGCTGATAAGCAGGGGAGTTGTCCGTAGCCCAGACAATGCTCCAGCAACTGCTGGACGAGGCAGCCGCCAACGGTTGGGAACACCTGACGGCTGTAGCCGGCGCGCACATTCAGCTAGGCGAGATTTTTTATGAATGGAATAGGCTGGACGAGGCGGTCTCCCATCTGCAAACGGCCGTCTCTCTGCCGCAGGCCCCGGATATGAGCCCTCGATGCCTACGGCCAGGCGCTGTTAGCCCAGGTATGTGGCGCGGGCTAATCCCCAGGCTGCGACTTCAGCTATTCAGCAGGCGGAACAAGCCGTTTCCCAGGCGTTGCTCATCCGGGCAGCGCCGGGTTTTGACGCTGGCCCTAATCAGCCGGTTCTGGTTGGCGCAGGCCGACGTGGCCCGCGCTGCTGCCTGGCTGCCGGACGGCCGTGACATCCCCGCCGACCCACGCCATGAAGTGTACGCCCGGCAGCAGTTCGCCCACGCCTGCTACCGGCGGGCCGTCCACGACGACACACAGGCTGCCTCATTGGTATCCGATCTGCTGCCGGCGGCGCAGGCCAGTGGCCGGGTACGGGATGTGGTGGCGCTCTGGTTGTTGCAGGCGCAGTTAAGTGAAGGGGAAGCGGCGGAAACGGCCGTGCGCCGGGCGTTGGCCCTGGCAGAACCATCTGGTTTACTGCGCACATTCCTAGACAGCGGCCCAACGGTGGGCGCGCTGTTGGCCCGGCTGCCAGCACAGGCAGACGCCGATTCTGCTTATCACCACCGCTTATTGGCCGCGTTTGCCCCGCCATCGGCCGCGGCCACGCGGTCGCCTGCCAACCGGCTGTTGCTCGAGCCGCTCAGCGAACGAGAACTGGAAGTGTTGCGCCTGATGGCGGATGGCTATTCCAACCGGGAAATTGCCGACAAACTTATTTTCACCATCGCCACTGCCAAGAAACACGCCGAACACATCTATGGCAAGCTGGGGGTCAGCAGCCGCACGCAGGCCATCGCCCGCGCCCGTGAGCTAGATTTGATTTGATTTATCTTAATGATTGTCGTGTGCCATCGCCGACCGTTGCTAGAATCTCAAGAAGTTTAACTTAAGAAAGCATCCATTTATTACTTTCCCTTGACGGAGATTAAGAGATTGGGAGATTAAGAGATTGCCAATCTCTTAATCTTTTAGTCTCCTCATCTCAGATGGGAAGTTGTTTTTAGACGCTTACTAAGCAAAGGCAGCGACAGGCTATGACGACACACTCTCTCATTATTGGCGCGGGGTTGGGCGGGTTGACCACCGCAGCTTTGTTATTACAGGCCGGGCATCGGGTGACGGTGCTGGAAGCGCACGTCTATCCAGGCGGCTGCGCCGGTACTTTTTTTCACAAAGGCTTCCGCTTTGACGCCGGGGCCACGTTGGCCGGTGGCTTTGCACCCGGCGGCCCCCATGCCCGGTTAGCGGACATGCTGGGCCTGACCTGGCCTGTTTCCCCGGTTGATCCGGCGTGGGTGGTGCATTTGCCAGACGGCCGTACCGTCACCCAATGGGCCGACGCCGCCCGCTGGCAGGCAGAACGGCGAGTTATCTTTCCCCAGGCGGAATCATTTTGGCGCACTCAGGAGAGATTGGCGGCTGTTTCCTGGGGTGTGTCGTCACGGCCGTTTCCCTGGCCGCCCCAATCCGCTGCCGATTTCCTGGCGCTGGCACAGGCCATACGGCCGCAGACCGCACGGGCATTACCCTATTTGTGGCGCACCATCGGCCAGATTGCGCCCACAGACGATTCCCTGTTCCGCGCTTTTCTGGATGCCCAACTGCTCATTTCCGCGCAAACAACCAGCCAGGATGCCCATGCCCTCTATGGCAGCGCCGCTCTGGATTTGCCCCGGCGCGGCGTAAACCATGTGCAAGGTGGCATGGGCGCGCTGGCGGATACGTTGGTGGCCTGGATTCGCCAGCAGGGGGGCGATGTGCATTTTCGGCAGCAGGTGGAACGGATTGTGGTGGAGAAGGGGCGGGCAACGGCCGTGATCACCCGCAAAGGCCACCACTTCACCGCCGACCATATCATCGCCAACGTCACCCCCTGGGCGCTATCAAAATTATTAGGCGGGGCGTCCCCCCGCTCATTGCAAGAGGAAACCAACGAACGCCCGCCGACATGGGGCGCGTTTACGCTCTATCTGGGGCTGGATGAGCGCCAACTGCCGCCGGACACGGCCACGCATCATCAGGTGATTGTGGACCACACACGGCCGTTGGGCGAAGGCAACAGCGTTTTCATGTCGTTATCAGAACCGGGGGATACCACCCGCGCTCCGGCTGGGATGCGGGCGGCGACGTTGTCTACACATACGGCCGTGACTCCCTGGCAGCAGCTTCGCCAGGCTGACTCCCCGGCGGCCTATTGCGAACGGCGCGAGGAGTACGTTAACCGGCTGCTGGCCGCGGCTGAACGCGCCATGCCCGGCCTTCGCCGCGCCATCCGGCTCAGTTTACCGGGCACACCGGTGACGTTTGCCTTTTATACCCGACGGCCGTCGGGTATGGTGGGTGGCTTTCCCCAAACTTCCCTCTTTCAGGCGCGTGGCCCGGCAACCGGCATCCCCAATGTCTGGCTGGTAGGTGATTCCATATTCCCCGGCCAATCTACAGCGGGGGTGACGTTGGGGGGAATGCGGGTGGCGACGGCCGTGTTACAATCGGGATAATGAGATATTGGAGTACCCAATATCTCATTATCTTTTTGAAGCATCAGGCAATACCCGATTGTGTCCGACCGCGCCGGGAAATGGCGTCTACCAGGACGGCTGCCAGCAATACCAGACCGGTGACCACAAATTTGACGCCCGCGCTCAAACCCAACAAACCCATGCCGTTGTTGACGCCGGCAATAACCAGCGCGCCCAGCAGGGCGCTAATCACCCGGCCACGGCCGCCAAACAGACTGGTACCGCCGATAACCGGGGCGGCAATGGAGATGAGCAGCAAGTCGCCGCCGCCCGCGGCCGTATCTACCGACCGCAGCCGCGAGGCCAGCACAATGCCGCCCATACCGGCCATCATGCTGGAGAGCATAAAGACGGTGACGCGAATCCGCGTCACGTTAATACCGGCGCGGCGGGCGGCTTCCATATTGCCGCCAATGGCATAAACGTACCGGCCGAACCGGGTGCGTGTTGCCAGGAATGAGAAGAAGACCAACAAAATGAGCATGATAATGCCCACTAAGGGCACACCCCGATCCAGGTTGCAAATGTGAATGATCACGGCCGTGACCAGCGTCACCAACAAGATCTCCAACACAATGATCACCACCGGCGTGGTAGAGACGCCGCGTTTGCGCCGTGATACCCAACGGGAAACACGCCCCGCTGCAAAAATCACCACAATGGTCAGCCCCACCAGCCAGCTTATATTCACCGGCAGCGTGGCGCCATTCATCACCAACTCCTTGGGCAGAAAATAGTTGGCGATATTGACGATGATCTGGTCTTGAATAATGACCGTGCCGCCGGCGCCAATCAGAATCAGCACTACGCCGTTCCACACCAGCAGCCCGGCCAACGTGACCACAAATGAGGGCAGTTGAAAGCGCGTAATAATGAGTCCTTGCACCATGCCGATGAGCGCCACCAGCAGCAGCGCCAGGCCTACGGCCATCCACCAATTAAACGGTTCGGTTATCCCCACTCGCTCCATCAACCGGCCAACCCCAGAAATTCCCGTCGGGCCACGCAGCAGCAGCGCCACCAACACGGCCGCTACCGCGCTCACATAACCAATGGACAGGTCAATTTCCCCCAACAGCAGCACAAACACCACCCCAATAGCGATGACCGTAATCCCGGCCATTTGCACAATCAGGTTGACCATGTTACGTGGTGTCAGGAAATTTTCATTCAGGTTTTGGAAGATGATGGTGATGACAACCAGCCCTAAAATGATGGGAATAGCGCCCAGGTCGCCAGAGCGCAGCCGCCGCCCATAAGCGCGGGCATAATCGGCCAACGATTGTGACTGCGCTTGCTGCATCATCGAACGTTCTACGGGTGTGGGTAATTCAGTTTCACTCATAATGACGCCATCCCTGGTACATGTTCCAGCTTGCCGGCCGTAATGGCATGGACAACTTCTTGCTGGTTGGTTTCTGCTGTTTTGTAAAGATTGACCCGCTGCCCCAGACGCAGCACGGTGATACGGTCGGCCACTTCAAAAATATCGTGCAGATTATGGGAAATGATGACCACGGCCAGCCCCTTATCCGCCAGGCGGCGCACCAGGTCTAGCACCTGCCGGGTTTGGGCCACGCCGAGCGCCGCTGTCGGTTCGTCCAAAATCACCAGGCGCGAATTCCACATGACTGCTTTGGCCACGGCAATGGCCTGTCGCTGCCCCCCGGACAGTTCGGCAACGGCCTGCCGCACGGAACGCACGGTGGTGACAGACAGTGAATCCAGGGTTTTGAGGGCAGATTCTTCCATCGCTGCTTCATCCAGGCGAAACGGCCGTTGCAACACTTCCCGCCCCAAAAACATATTGGCGACCACATCCAGGTTGTCGGCCAGGGCCAGGTCTTGATACACGATCTCAATTCCCAGATGGGCGGCGTCGCGTGGGCTGTGGATATGCACCGGCTGCCCATCAAACAACACCTCGCCTTCATCAAACCTATAAATGCCCGCAATCCCTTTGATGAGGGTGGATTTTCCCGCCCCGTTGTCCCCCACCAGCGCCATCACTTCGCCTGCACAGGCTTCAAAGTCTACTTTCGTCAAGGCCTGGACAGCGCCAAAACTTTTGGAAACCCCTCTTAGCTGCAAAATAGGCACGCCATTTTCTGCCATGAAGTCACCCTTTCCTCAATTGCCAGTTCCATCTTGCTTGAGGAGACCGGTTAGAGCCGGTCTCCTCAAGCAAATTATATGGTGTGTAGGCCGGTTTTCCAAACTGGCCTACAACCTTCCTGCCTACGGGCAATACTGCTCAAACTCGCCTACACAAATCTCGTCCCAGGTGCGGAAACCGTCGGCAATCACCGTCTCGGCGACGTTGTCTTTTGTGACCGCTATGGGCGTCAACTTGATGAAAGGAATGTCGTTGGTGCCATTGTTGAGTGTGTCGCTGGTCAAAGCAGAAACATCTTCACCACACAGCAAGGCAATAGCCGCCGCGGCCGCGGCATCCGCTTCCAGTTTGATCGGCAGAGCCGTCGCGGTCTGCCGGCGCCGGAGATGTTCTGAACCGGCGGCGGTAGCGTCTGCCCGCTCACCAGCGGCAGTTATCCCTGGCTCTTGAGGCGGAGATGACACTGTTCGCCAACCCATCGTGGGACCGGCTTCAGCATCCATCCCACCGGCCGCCGTCGGGATTTGTTCAAGATGATCAACGCCTGCTGGTTGTCCCAACCGGGCACGGCGCAGCGATCACCAATTCCCAATCACCGGCGTCATAGTGCGGGCTGGCGACGCTGAGTAACCTTCGCGGAAGAGGGTGGCGTTGTTGTCTGTCGAGGAGCCATTGACCACACTCGCTTGGGGTCGGCTGCCAGGGCGTTGATGATCGGTTTCCAACGTTTCACCCATCAGGCGACCAACGGAGACGTTGTCAAGCTGACGTACACGTCCGCGCCGGGGCGCTCGATGGTCAGGCGGTCGTAGTCAATGACCTCACGCCGCTTCGCCTGGGCGATGATGGCCGCGCCGACCGCTGTCCAGGTTGACCAGCAGGATCACTTTCGCGCCATTGGTGATGGCTGCTCGGCTATGGGTCTGTTGGGTACGGGCGTCGCCTTCGGCATTGACGATGGTGTATTCCACGCCGGCGGCATCAAGGAAAACTGCGCTCGAAGAAGCGGCGGTCGTCGGCTTCCCAACGGGCGGAGGAGGCGCTGTCTGGCAGCAGAACGGCAATGCTGCCAGAACACATGCCGCCGCTGGAAACTGTGCCAGCGCCAGAAGCGTCCGGGCAGTATTGGGCAAATTCGCCCACACAGATTTCTTCCCAGGTGCGGAAACCGTCAGCAATGACAGTGGATTCGATGTTGTCTTTTGTAACCGCCACAGGCGTTAACTTGATGAAAGGAATGTCGTTGGTGCCATTGTTGAGTGTGTCGCTGGTCAGGCTGGCAACATCTGGCCGCGCAGCCAGGCAATGGCGGCACGGCGGCGGCATCCGCTTCCAGCTTGATCGGCTTAGCGGAGCCGTCATGGTCTGCCAGCCGGAAGGATGTTCTGGATACCGGCGGCGGTGGCATCTGGCCGCTTTTACCAGCGGGTCCCTAACCCCTGGCTCTTGAGGGCGGAATGGCCTCTGTTCGGTGAGACCATCATTGGCGGCAAACACGGCGTCTACATCCCCACCGGCCGCCGTCAGGATTTGTTCAAAGATGACCAACGCCTGCTGGTTGTCCCAACCGGGCACAGCGCGGTCGTCCACCAATTCCCAGTCACCGGCGTCATAGTGCGGGCACGAAGCCACGCTGAAGTAACCTTCGCGGAAGGGAGTGGCGTTGTTGTCCGTCCGGGGAGCCATTTGAGCTGCACCACCCGCTTGGGGTCGGCTGCCAGGGCGGCGTTGATGATCAGTTCCAACGTTTCGCCCATCAGGCGACCAACGGAACGTTGTCAAGCTGACGTACACGTCCGCGCCGGGAAGCGCTTCGATGGTCAGGCGGTCGTAGTCAATGACCTTCGCCGCTTCCCGCGCCTGGGCGATGATGGCCGCGCCGGAGCCGCTGTCCAGGTTGACCAGCAGGATCACTTTCGCGCCGTTGGTGATGGCCTGTTCGGCCTGGGTTTGCTGCATCCGGGCGTCGCCTTCGGCGTTGACGATGGTGTATTCCACGCCGGCAGCTTCAAAGGCTTGCTCGAAGAAGCGGCGGTCGTCGGCTTCCCAACGGGCAGAGGAGGCGCTGTCAGGCAAGAGGACGGCGATGCTGCCTTCATCGGTGGGTTGGGTGGTGGTTTCGGTTGTTGTTTCCGTCGTCGTTTGCGTGGTGGAAGCGGCGGTTGCGGTGGGACCAGGGGTTGGCGTGGCCTGGCTGCCGCTGCAGGCCACAAATAAAACCAATGTTGCTATCAAAAGCAGGATAAACCAGATTGCACGTTTCATTTTCTTTCCTCCTTGTGGATAAGTTTCGTGCTGATAAATAATAGGGTTACGCTGAATATGAGAGAAAAATCTAATCTTTTATATGAATCGCAGACATCTCCATCTGTTTGGACAAAGTGCCCAAACAATAATGTGACGATCTCTATGAATACCATCAAATGCAAACGTTCACAGAATCCCTTGACTGACCGTGCGGGATTTCCCTATGACGATGGGGGATTTCCTAAGGTGAGTGGTTTTGGGCATCAGGCGTGCAGAGCATAATACGCCTATGACACATCGGATATTGCTGGCAGATGATCATGCCCTGGTGCGGGCTGGAATTCGCAATGCGTTGGCCGGGTTGCCGGATGTGGGATTGTGGGCGAGGTGGGTGATGGTTCTGCGCTGGAACCGGCGCTGGCCGAGTGCCGGCCGGATTGTTTGTTGATTGATGTGACGATGCCGGCCTTTGAACCGGTGGCGGCGATTCGGCGGATTCGGGCGCGGTATCCGCAATTGCGGATTTTGGTGGTGAGCGCCTATGATGACGATGTGTACGTGCAAGGTTTGTTGGGGGCGGGGGTGAATGGCTATCATCTGAAGGATCAGCCGATGAGTGATTTGCGCCTGGCGGTGATGCGGGTGTTGTCCGGGGAACGGTGGATTTCCAGCTCGTTGGTGGATAAGCTGCTGCATCCGGTGCGGACGACGGCCGTGCCCGCCCTTTCTACGCGCCAACAAGACATCTTGCGTCTGCTGGCCGAAGGGCTGGATAACCGGGCAATTGCACAGCGGCTGAATTTGAGCGTCAAAACGGTGGAAAATCATCTGACGCGCCTGTACCGGCAGCTTGATGTGCAAAGCCGCCTGGAAGCGGCGACGTATGTGCGCGAACACCCGGAACTGCTGGCGCGTGTGTCCCCGGAACCGGAAGCCAGGCATGTTAACCCGCCAATGGCTGAACAAGCGGCTATTTTGGTGGTGGATGACAACGGCCGTTACCGCAACCAACTGCGCCGCACCATCGGCAAAATTTTCCCCGAAACCATGATTTATGAGGCCGGTAATACCGCCGAGGCCATTCACCTGGCCTCCCGTGTGACGCCGCAGATTGCCTTTGTAGATGTGGTGCTGGGCGATGAAGATGGTATTCGCTGCACCCGTCGTCTGCGGGTGGAATCGCCGATCACGCGCATTGTCCTCATCAGCGCCTACCCGGACCGGGAATTTCACCGGCTCGGTCTGGAAGCCGGCGCTACCGCTTTTGTGGACAAAAAGGATTTAGACGCGGCCACGTTACAGCAAATTATTGCCGATGTGATTGGGTAAAAGGTCAGCTTTGCAGACCTGACAGGTTTTTAAAAACCTGTCAGGTCTCTTGAGGTACTGTGAGTACACCCCTCTTAACGCTTGCCAATGCTTCCAAAACCTTCAGCACCCTGGCGGCGCTGCAAAATGTCAGTTTTGCAATCCAGCCGGGTGAAGTAGTGGGGTTGGCCGGGCGCAGCGGCGCGGGCAAGACGGTGCTGATTAAAGTTCTTTCCGGATTGCTGACGCCGGACAGCGCGGAGTTGGTTTTTGCCGGGCAGAAGTTACAATGGCCGTTTCTGGCGCAGTCGTTGGGTATGGGCATCGTTTATCAGCAGCCGGCGTTGGCCGAACAATTTGATGTGACGAGCAACATCTTTTTGGGGCATGAGCAAGGCCGCTCGTTGGGGCGTTGGCTGCGGCTGCCAGATGAGAACCGCATGGATGTGGAAGCCAGACGTTTGCTGACGAAGTTGGATGTACAGATTGCTTCGGTGCATGAAAAGGTGATGAACCTGACCAGTGAGCAGCGGCAGTTGGTGGCTATTGCCCAGGTGATGGCCCGACCGTGCCGGTTTATTATTGTAGATGACCCCAGCCAATACCTGAGCCACCCCTACCAGGAAAAGCTGTTGGCGCAAATACGGGAATGGCAGCAAGGGGGCACGGCCGTGTTGTTCAGCAGTCAAAATCTGGATCACCTCTTTGCCGTCTCTGACCGTCTGCTGGTACTGCGCCAGGGGGAATTGGCGGCCGACGCGCGCACTGACGAGACCAACCGTGAAGAGGTGGTGGCCGCTCTGGTAGGCACCGGCGACCGGGCGCAGCGTACCCCCGTCATTTGGGCGCTAGACAGCTACTATCAGGCGCGGCGGCAGGCGGAAACATTGCGCCACAATCAGATGCTCTTGCAGCGCGATCTGGCGGCGCAGGACACCATTAACCGCCACCTGGTACAGCAGTTGGCCGACCAGGTGCAGGCGTTGGACAGCGCCAACCTGGCGTTGCAAGATGCGCAGCGCCGCCTGCTCACCGAACGGGAAGAGGAACGCAAACATCTGGCGCGGGAACTGCATGACCAGCTGATTCAAGATTTGTTAAGCCTCAATTATCAATTGGAAGAGCTAGAAGGCCGGGCGGAGGATGATGCGCCGGAACTGGCTGACGATCTGGCCGATGTGCGCCGGGACATCCGGGTGTTGGTGGAAGAACTGCGCCGGATTTGTGGCAATTTGCGGCCACCGACCATAGATAGCCTGGGGCTGGGGGCGGCCTTGCAATCCTATTTGCGCGGCTGGAGTGAGCGCACCGGCATTCAGGCCATGTTGCATCTGGATGCCTCGTTCGGCCGTTTGCCGGAGGAACTGGAACTTTCTATTTTTCGCATTATCCAGGAGGGGCTGAACAATACGTGGAAACATGCGGGGGCAACGGCCGTAGATGTGATCCTGAAACACACCTCACCGCGCATGTTGCTGGTTTCTATTGCTGATGATGGCACCGGGTTGGATGAAGATTTCAGTTTGTCTACCCTGGGCCAAAATGGGCATTATGGGTTGTTGGGCATTAGCGAGCGGGTGGCGCTGTTGGGTGGGCGGCTGAACTTTCAAAATCGGCCCGCCGGGGGGCTGCTCATTCAAGTGGAAATTCCCCATCCGCGTGTGACCCAAATGGATGATTGAGCCATTGGGTAGTTGACCCCCAATGGCTCAATCAATTCTTGAAAATACTGCCTGCGCCTGGCGCGTTAAAATCAGCGGATGACGATGGGCAGAAAAACGGGGGTGAGGTATTCGTATGCACCCAGGTCTACGGTCAGTTGGGCGATGCGCGGACGGCCGTCCAGGTCTGTTGTTACCCCCACCGGAATGTAGCTGTTATTGCCCACGTTAATGGCCGGGGAGGTGGCTTGCAGGCGTAAATTGCCGTCGGTGGTGGGCGTCTGCGCCGGATTGGGGGTGGTGTAGAACAACGGGTCGGTGTCCGGCAGGTTATTGCCGCTGTCCAGGCCACAGCCGCTTTCCCACACGCCGCCGGAGTTGCAGCCCTGCACCAGGCTGTAGCGGATGGTGGGCTGGGGGGTTGAAGCGCCGGATTCCCAGTTGGTGATGCTGGCCACGGCCGTGCCCATGCCGCTGCTGTCCTGATTTTGCCAGAAGATGCTGTTATAGATAAGAGGGTTGCTGTAGCTCTCGTTATACATGCCGCCGCCAGACCCGGTGGCGCGATTGCCGCTAAAGGTCACATTGATCAGCATAGGGCTGCTGCCGTCCCAGTTGTACATGCCCCCGCCTTTATTGGCATGGTTGCCACTGAAGATGACGTTGGTCAAGATGGGACTGCTGTAATCCCAGTTGAGCATACCGCCCCCTTCATCGGCCTGGTTGCCGCTAAAGATAACGTTGGTCAGAATGGGTGTGGTGTCGCGGTCATTATACATGCCGCCGCCGCGCCAGGTGACGCTGTTCTCAATAAATCGGACATTGGTCAGGACGGGGTTGCTGCTCCAGCCGGTCATGCCGCCGCCTTCATTGTGGGCTTTGTTTTGGCTGAAAGTGACTTGGTTGAGGACGATGTTGCCACCCCAGTTGGCGATGCCGCCGCCCCAGGAAGCATAATTGCCGCTGAAGGTGACGTTTGACAGGGTGGGGTGACTGTTTTCCCAGTTGTACAGACCGCCGCCGTTTTCGACGGCGCGGCTGCCGCTAAAAACGAGATTGCTCAAGCGCGGCGAGCCGCCCCGAATGTACAGGCCGCCGCCACACCCACCAGGGCACATTTCGTCAGATTCGCTGTTGGCCAGCCCGGCAGTGATGATGAATCCGTCCAGAACGGCCGTATTGTTGGCGCTGCTGCCGGTGACGACATGGTAGCTATTGCTGCCCACGATGTGGTTGTAGTCCAGCACCACCCCTGCCGTGTTGGTGTCATTATTATCAATATCGCCGCTCAGGATGGTGGGATTATTCTCCCAATCCCGTTGACTGCGCTCTGTTTCCGTACCGGCAAAACCGCCGTAGACGGCCACGCCGCTTTTCAGCCCGAACGTGGCTGCCCGATCATTGGCTGCGTCTGCTGGTTTGTATATCCCGGCAGCCACCCAAATTTCCTGGCCGCTGCTGGCATTGTTTAGGGCGGTTTGCAAACTGGTGTAGGCGTTTTGCCAACTATCGCCGCTGTTATTGCCGGCCGCCGTCGCCTGGACGTAGATGATGGGGCTGCCGGCGTGAACGCTGCGGCCGGTGAGGGGGAAACGGCCGTATGCGGCCATCCCCAGCACCCAGATGATGCCCACGAGGCTGAACGCAATCAGCTTGCGGTGACGCGGGTTAACAATACTGGCTCTGGTCAAAGACATGTTGGATTCTCCTGATGGTTGCACTCTGGCGCTCTGGCCAGATGGCGCGGTGAAGTAAATACGATATACCAGGCAGTATAGCCAACGGCCGTCCAAAAAATGTCCGAAAACCATCCGGGGATGGGTTGGGCTGTGTACTGGTGTGGTCGGCGACTGGTGGAACCGCGCCAGCGCGGGAGGCCCACACTGAAAAGGTAGAGACCATGCGAGACAGTCTCATGGCTGCTATCGCCAAAGTTGGGCCTGGGCTGTTAGAATTGGGGCGTCTATCAATTGGGTCTGTAACTGTTAGCCAGATGCTGGCAGATTTACTCTCGAGGGATCAATGAAAATCACAAAGGCTGTTGTTACGGTGGCAGGCAGGGGACAGCGGGCGTTGCCGCTGCAAACCCTGATTGACCGGGATGGGGCTGAAAAGTCGGTGTTGGGCATTCTCATAGAAGAGGTGCAGCGGGCAGGTGTAGAGGAAATTGGATTGGTGGTGAGGTCGGGAGATGAGGGGGCGCTGACGGCCGTTGCCGGGAATCACGCTGCTCATCTCCATTTTATTCCCCAGCCGGAGCCGTTGGGGTATGGGCACGCCCTGTTGTGTGCGCGGGATTTTGTGGCGGATATGCCGTTTTTGCATCTGGTGGGCGATCATATTTACGTCAGTCGGGGGGATGAAGGGTGTGCCCGGCAATTGGTGCAGATAGCAGCACAAGAAGAGTGTACTGTTTCCGCGGTGCAGGCAACGCGCGAGCATTTGCTGCCCTATTTTGGCGTGGTGGGCGGACGGCCGTTGCCCAACCGCGCCCACCTGTATCGGGTAGATACCGTGATGGAAAAACCGACGCCTACGGAGGCGGAGCAGCAGTTGATTGTGCCCGGACTGCGGGCCGGGCATTACCTCTGCTTTTTTGGCATGCACGTATTGACGCCGGGTGTGATGGAGATATTAGGGCGCCTGTTAGCGGCCGCGCAGACTCCGAATCGGGTGACGCTTTCGCAGGCATTACATGAGTTAGCGCAAGGTGAGCAAGTGTTGGCGCTGGCAAAGCAGGATTGGCGTTATGACCTGGGAGCGCGGTATGGTCTGATGACAGCACAAATGGCGCTGGCGCTGCACGGCCGTGACCGTGACCAGGTATTAACGCAGTTATTGGAACTGCTGGCCGGGCAGCAGTCTGGCAACTCATGACCCGTTATCCGAGGTCCGAAGCCCAAAGCCGGCCCTCGGGCAAGGTAAACTATGAGCAAATTGATTGAGATTATCACGGCCGTAGACCCCCACACCCGTAACCGTTCCCTGGATGACTTTTGCCAGGCAGCCACCCTGCCCGAATTGCTGGCCGAATGTGCCGCCCTGGACAAATTCCGCCGTGAACGGGACAACCTGTATGAGCGGGTGCGGGCGCTCTTTTTCCTCTATGCCATTTACCGCTTTCACCTGCCGCCAAAGGCCGGGCTGCCCGGCAAAGGGCACATCCCCTACGCCGGTTACGAGCATCTGCTCAACCGCCGTTTTGCCGAGGCCATAGACAGCTTCCTGGCGCAGCAAACGGCCGACGGCCCCAACGACGCCATTGCCAGCGCGTTAGCCGCCGCCTATCACCGGCTGGGCTTCCAGACATTGGCCGACCAGGTGCGGCGCAGTGTGCGCACCGTGCGCGGCAACCAGTGGATGTTCCGCGCCGGCCATCCCGCCGACCATCCGCTGCGTATTCGGCCGGAATTGTGCCAGACCAGCAACGGCCTGTTTCCCATTCTGCGCGAGAGTACACCCGTGCGCATGGACCTCACCCACTCTGGCTGGAGCGACATCTTCTTCCTGGGCATGGACTTCCCCGAAGGCGCGCGGGTTCTCAATGTTTCTATTGATCTGGCGGTACGCGAAAGTAGTGCCTGGCACGGGGTAAGACCACCTGGGCAGGCCAATGACTTAAACCCCGTGCCAGGCACTACCCCCAAACCACCGGTCGAAGCCTATTTCCGGGTGATTGATGAGCCGGTGATCCGGTTGACGAGTGTGGATTTGGGGGCTACGGCCGTGATCACCACCCTCGACGAAATTTTCGACTTTGCCCGCGATTACCTGGGGCTGCTCAAAGCGGCCATCATTGCCGCCGGTATTGTGCCGCCGGGTATGGAAGGGGCCGGGCAGCCGCTCGGCGACTTGCTGGCGCAACTGGTCGGGCCGGGGCGCGGTTTTGAACTGGTCAGCAGCGTCAACGGTATCCCCAAAGGGTCGCGGCTGGCCGTTTCCACCAATTTGCTTGCCTGCCTGATCACCGTCTGTATGCGGGCCACCGGGCAGGCGCAGTCGCTGACCGGCCAACTGAGCGAAGCGGAGCGGCGGCTGGTGGCGGCGCGGGCGATTTTGGGTGAATGGCTGGCCGGGTCGGGTGGCGGCTGGCAAGATTCCGGCGGCGTCTGGCCGGGCATGAAGATGATTCACGGCGAACTGGCGGCTGAGGGCGACCCGGAATGGGAGATCAGCCGCGGGCGGCTGCTGCCGGGGCATCACATTCTCACCCTGGACGAAGTGACCCCGGCCACACGGCAGGCGTTACAGGAGAGCCTGGTGCTGGTGCATGGCGGCATGGCCCAGGATGTTGGCCCCATTTTGGAGATGGTGACGGAGAAGTATTTGCTGCGCTCGGCGGCGGAGTGGCACGGCCGTCAGACCGCCATCCACATTTACGATGAAGTGGTGGCCCATCTGCGGGCCGGTGATGTACCTGCCATTGGTGCGGCCACCCATCGCAACTTTCACGGCCCCATCCGGGCCATCATCCCCTGGGCGGGCAACCGCTACACCGACGAACTGATCCGCCAGGTGCAAGCCGAATTTGGCGCGGATTTTTGGGGCTTCTGGATGTTGGGCGGTATGGCCGGCGGCGGCATGGGTTTTATTTTTGCGCCAGGGCGCAAGGCCGAAGCGCAAGACCGCCTGCAAACGATTATGAGCCAGACTAAACGAGGGTTGGAAACGGCCGTGCCCTTTGCCATGGAGCCGGTGGTGTATGACTTTGCCATCAACGAGCGCGGCACCTGGGCCGAGTGGCTGAGCGGGGATGCCGCCCTCATGCCGCCGCACTATTACACGCTCACCGTGCCCGCCCTGCTGCGCAAAGACGCCTGGGAACTGCCGCCCACCCGCCGCGCCGAATTAGACCATTTTGCCGCCGCCTCCCGCACCCGGCCGGAACTGGGGGGCACAGTGCAGGCGTTGTTCGACCGGCTGCTGCCCGGCGCGGTGGAAGGAGCGCAAACGGGCAAGAGCCTGGAGACGCTGCTGGCCGAAAATGGCTTTGACCGCATCCAACATGAGCAGATTCGCAGCGATTTGCGCGCCGGGCGGATTGGCCTGGCGCAAAACCGGCTGCCGGTGCGCAGCCTGATTGAAGATGTGCAACCAGGCGATGTGCAGGATGTGACCGGCCAGACGCCCGCCCATTTTCGGGAACGCGGGCTGGCCGCGCTGGCCGATGGGGCGGTGGCGGTGGTCTCGCTGGCGGGCGGGGCCGGCAGTCGCTGGACACACGGGGCGGGGGTGGTGAAGGCGCTTAATCCATTTGTGGAGTTGAACGGCCGTCACCGCACATTCATCGAGGTACATTTAGCCAAGAGCCGCCAGATCGGCCGGTTGGTGGGCGCGGATTTGCCGCATATCATCACCACCAGCTACCTGACCCATGACCCGATTGCCAACTTTTTGCAGGCGGAAGGGAATTATGGCTATGACGGCCCGCTGTATCTCTCGCCGGGGCGGTCAGTGGGGCTGCGGCTCATTCCCATGGCGCGGGATTTGCGTTTTGCCTGGGAGGAGATGCCGCAGCAGTTGCTCGATGAGCAGGCCCAAAAGGTGCGCGAGAGCCTGCACAACGCGCTGATTGGCTGGGCGCAAAGCATGGGCGAGGGCGGCGATTACACCGACAATTTGCCACGCCAATGTCTGCATCCGGTGGGGCACTGGTATGAGATTCCCAATTTGCTGCTGAATGGGGTGCTGCGGGAATTGATGGCGGCACGGCCGTCGCTGCGCACACTGATGGTGCACAACATTGACACGTTGGGGGCGAACGTAGACCCGGCCGTGTTGGGGGCGCATCTGGCTTCCGGTGCGGCGCTGACGGCCGAGGTGATCACCCGGCGCATTGAGGATCGCGGTGGCGGGCTGGCGCGGATTGACGGCTGTGTCCGCCTGATTGAAGGGCTGGCCTTACCCCACGAGGAGGTGGAGTTTGCCCTAAGCTACTACAACTCGAACACGATGTGGCTGGACATTGACCAGTTATTGGCTGTATTTGGGCTGGGCCGGGCGGATCTGGCGGATGGGGTGAAGGTGGCGACGGCCGTGCGCCAGATGGCGGCGCGGATGCCCACCTACATCACCCTGAAAGATGTGAAAAAGTGGTGGGGCAAAGGGCAGGAAGACATCTTCCCGGTGGCGCAGTTTGAAAAGTTGTGGGGGGACATGACGGCCGTGCCGGAACTGAAATGCCACTACCTGGTAGTACCCCGCCAGCGGGGGCAGCAGTTGAAAGACGTTGCCCAACTCGACGGCTGGCTCCGCGACGGCTCGGCCGCGTATTTGCAAGCCTTGTGTGCGTGGGGGTAGAAATTATTCGTTCGCTTCAACTGCCTGGAAAACTTGTTTAACGATTTTTGGATGCAAGACTTTGCCACTGTGAAAAGGAACGACGACCCTGCTTGTATTTCGCATGTAGATGTGATGGCTGCCTTTTGTGCGCACCAACGTAAAACCCGCTTCCAGCAGCAAAGCTTCGGCTTCTTTGGCTGTGATGCGTGGCTGTTTAGGCAATGGCTATCTCCAGAGTTGTGGTGAGTACTGAACTGCTGAGGGTTTGCCTGATTTCATCTTCGGTCATGGTCTCTAAATACAGTTCAACGGCCTCTTGAATGTTGACCATTACCTCGTCCAGGGAATTTCCTTCTGTCTGGCAACCTGTCAGTTCGGGGGCATAGGCATAATACCCATGTTCATCTTTTTCAATAATAATGGTGGCTTTATAGGTCATATTTTTGCTCCTGATACCCCATTGTAACACACGCTACATGTCGTTTCGAGAAGTCTGCCACAAGGAATTTTGCTCTTTGATAGGTAGCAGCAACTCTGTTGATTCTGCCATCTCATTGCTCCGGTTATCATTGCGCCACACTTTAGTCTAACGGCCGTAAAAGTTCAAGTAACTCTTCACATGACTAATGATAACAGCCTTCGTTTGCTTTATGAATGATGGCTATGATCGTGCTATTGTTTAGAACAAGATTTCTAGTACAATTCTGTTGTTTCACAAAGAAGGTAGAAAAATGTCCGCAACCTTAACCATTCAAGTTAAACAGCCAGGAAAACCACAACCATTATTGCCCCAAGCAGTTATTCCTTTCCCCCATGATCTGCCCCGCGCTGGCGGGCAAAAGACGGTGCGTGACCTGCTCACATTTCTGGTGCAGCAGCAGGTGAGGGATTTTAATGAACGCCAGACGGCCGTCACTCTGTTCCAGGTGCTTTCGGCAGAGGCGATCAACGCGGGGGCCAGGCGTGGGAAAATTGATTCTGGCGAGCGGGCGCCGCAGTTTGCCAACGATGAACAGGCGGTAGATACCGCTTTGCAGGCGTTTGTGGATGGATTGTTTTTTCTGTTTGTAGACGGCCGTCAATATGAAGACCTGGACGATGCCGTTTACCTCTTGCCAGACAGCGATATAACCCTCATTCGTCTGGTAGCCCTGGCAGGGGGATGAGCCAACCATGATGCCCCAACCGCATACGCTTTCGCCATTGTTTGAATTTTACCGCGAAAATTGGCGCGACCTGCGCCGCGGCAACGTGCGCCAGTTGCCAAACGAGTTGCAGGTCATTGGGTATGGCCTGCTAAAACTGAACGCATCAGGTAAAGCCATTCAAGATTACAACCTGGCAAATAATACGCAGTGGCGTGCTGCTCATTCTTTAGGCCAGTTAAGCGCGGTTCAAAGAGAACAGGTGTTAACGGCCGTTCTGCCCCAATATGCCCCCTATGCACATGCTGCCTGGGAGTTGCAAAGACAATTACCTTATCAGATTTATCCACGCCGGGCGTTCCGAGCGCCGCAACGGCCGTCAGTGGCCCTTGACCGGCAGACCTATTGGCTTAATCGGGTGGCTCTTTTTCTCAACGGGTATGATCTAACTGTGTCACAACTGGCCTTATTGGCCGGGCACGAGCCACAATTGCAGTGGGCGGCCGAGGATATTGGTCTGTTATTGGCGGCAGCCATTGATGGCGGAGGTGAAGTTGGCGAGCAGGTGTTTGATACGTTGGTGAACATAGCCCTGGATCGAGAAACAGAGGGCCAGTTTGGCCGCTACATTATCATCGCCTTACTGACCGCCTCCCGACCCCGTGGCTGGGAAGTGGTGGAGCAACTGTTGTTGGCTGCCCAACGCGAAGAGGGATTGCGCCAGGCGATTGTAGAATATATTGATCTGGCGCACCCCGCTGCTTTTCGGCGCATGGTGCAATTGATTGTTGAACACAATCTGGTGCGCTTTAACAGCATCGTTCGCGCCGTAGATGTCTGGTTTGATTTTGGGTCCACGGTAGAAGATACCGGCAGCATCAGGCGGATTTTGTCGGAACTCAACACCTTTTTACAGGACGAAACAACCTGTGCGGCCGCCTTGTCTGGGGATGATCCGCAAGGGGTTTACCTGGCCTTATGTGCCCAAGGATTCCAGGATATTGATCCTGTTGTGCCGCAGGCGGCGCAGCTTTGCCAGCATGATAAGCGGGAAATCCGGTTTATGGCCTCCCGCTTTTTAAGCCGGGTGCGCGAATCTGCGGCGGATGAGGTTTTGTTGCCAATTCTTGCCGATCCTGACCTGCATCTGGCGGTGACAGCGCTGGAAGGGTTTAACGGCCGTGCCCAACACCCGGCATTATTTGCCCAATTGGAAACGGCCGTGCCGCACTTCCCCGCCAAACCCAAAACGCTGCCCGCCCTGGTTTGGCCCTGGCTCACGCCCAAAGTGGATCGCAGCCAGATTGGCCGGTTGATGGTGCAAACGGGTATACAGCCGCCGGAACGGTTGTTGCCTCATCTGTCCATCATGGACTCGGTCGCTCGTCGCCAAACGTTGGCGGCGTTGCAAGAGACAGGTTTTCATTCGCCGGAAAGTTGCCAGGCATTGCTGGACATGTTGGGTGACAAAAGCCGGGATGTGCGTGCTTTGGCTTTCCAATGTGTTCAAGAATTGCGCCTTTCTCCTGAAGAGGTGGCCACATTGGAAGAGTTCCTCACCCGTAAAGCGGCGGATTTACGGCGTGGTGTTTTGCAAATCTTACTCAACCAGACAGACAAGGATGCGATAGCCAGTGCAGACCGCCTGTTAAAGAGCGCCCATGAATTGCAGCGGCAGGCTGGCCTGGAACTATTGCGGGAGATGATGTGGGCCGACCGCCAGGTGAAAGAGTGTCAGCAGCGTTTGGGGATCGTTCAGGAGGGTGATGTTGGTTCCAGCGGCTCCGAAAAAGCAGCAGCCCAAACCATTCTGGCGCAACCTTTGGAACTGCCCACATTGGACAATGGCCTGGGTCTGTTTGATCCGGCTAACCTGACACGCCCACAAACACCAAAGGCCCACAACGAGTTCTCTCATTCGAGCAAATTCTGGCAGCGTAAAAAGCAGAACACGGCTGTGGCCATCCTGGAAAGCCTGCGTGATACCATCGCCCTTTACGCAGAAACGCCTGCCCATTACACCACCCCCTGGGGCCAGGAAAAAGACGAATTATTGGGCATGTTGAGCGGTTCACTGGGCGTTATGGATCGCCGAAACACGGATGCCGGTAATGTGGTGTTGCTATTTTCCGAAGTATGGCTGAAATGGTGGGAAACCTCGCCATTTCGGGAGGACGGCGGATTTGCTCTGCTGCAAACGTTGGCGGCAATATGGAATTGGGGGTATTTGGGGATTGAGTATCGGTGGCAAACAGAGCTGAACAAGGAACTGTTTGGTGATGTCTACGCTGCCTCCAAAAACTATTCTGCTTTTTTGTTACGGGAGATTATTGGCTGGCTCATTCTGCAATATCCCCCGCCTGGCGCCGCGCGTTACTTACTAGATGCAACGGAACATACTTTTGTCCTTCTAAAACAAAAGGGGGTGGAACGGGGTAACTGGCCTCAAGTTCATTCGTCCGGTTGGGGCGGTGTAGCCGAATGGTATCGCGCTGTTTTGCCGGGGGAATGGGCAGATGCCGATTATGTTCGTTATTTTCGGTTGTTGTTATGGTTTGCCAAACAAGACGGGGAACGTTTTACGGAGTATGGACATTTTCGTCCACCACTCGATATTCTGATGTGCGCCTACCATGCTGGCGGCGCGACTGACGCCGATGTTGTAGACCACCTCATTGGGAAACGCATCGTTACCAATTATGGCAATGCCTTTCACGATCTGCGCCAGGTTAGTGGGCGCAAACCTCAGCCCACGCCTTTTTTCCAATCTATCCCTGATCCGGCTTTGCAGGCGAATGTGCAACGGATTCGGGAGCGTATTCTGGAGATTGAGTTGCGGCGTGGGGAAATGCCGACGGCCGCATCCGACCCGGCTTTGGCGCTGCATTATGCAGGCGACGGCCGTACCCTTCTGGCCTTA
Source organism: Anaerolineae bacterium (assembly GCA_019637635.1). GTDB lineage: Bacteria > Chloroflexota > Anaerolineae > Promineifilales > Promineifilaceae > CAADGU01. Next base: position 23,248 of record JAHBVI010000042.1, on the reverse strand, counting down.
CTCACCGCTTTGGGCAAAGAGTCCGTGGCGCGGGGGTGGACGTGGACGAGTGATCGCACCAGCAAACAGTACGTCTACAGCCATCTGATTCGGGCCACATTTCCCGGAGAAGCAGACGCACTGGAAGCGTTTGCGGCTCAGGCCAAACCGTTAAAGTTCACTCCTAAGCGATGGGTGGAAATCGCTTTTTTTGCCCCGCAGTGGGCGCAGCATATTGAGACTGTATTGGGTTGGTCGCTGTTTGCCGAGGCGATCTGGTGGTTTCATGCCCACACCAAAGATCAGAGCTGGCATGTGGATCAGGAATTGCGGGCGCAATGGGCTTCGGAGATCAGCCAGCGCACCCCGCTTACGGCCAATGAACTGCTTGAGGGGGCCGTTGACGTGGCCTGGTTTTGGCGCGTCTACGATGAGATTGGCGACGAGCGTTGGTGGCTGTTAGACAATGCCGCCAAATACGCTTCCGGCGGCAATGGGCATGTGCGGGCACGGCTGTTTGCTAACGCCATGTTGGGGCGTGTGGAACAGGGCGAATTGAGCAGCCGCATGTTGCAGAAACGGTACCAGGATGGAGCGCGGGCGTTGGGTTTGCTGCCGTTACCGGCAGGCGACGGCCGTGAATCCGAACTGCTCTCTCGTTACCTCGCTCTTCAAGAATTTGTGCGTACCGGCCGCAAATTTGGCAGCCAGCGCAGGACCAACGAAAAGCTGGCTGCCCAAATTGGCATGGAAAATCTGGCGCGCACGGCTGGTTACGCTGATCCGCAGCGGCTGGAATGGGCCATGGAACGGGAGGCAGTAGCCGACCTGTCCAACGGCCCGGTGACGGTGACGGTGGAGGATGTGACCGTGACACTCGCCATTGATTTTCTCAGCCAGCCGCAAATTGAAGTGGAGAGCAACGGCCGCCCGCTGAAAGCAGTCCCACCCAAACTAAAAAAGCACCCGGACATTCAAACCTTAACCGACCGCAAACAGGCCATCAAATGGCAGGCCTCCCGAATGCGCCAATCGCTGGAGCAGGCCATGTGTCGGGGGGATTGGTTCACGGCCGTAGAACTCCAATCCATGCTCACCCATCCCGTACTCAAGCCGATGCTCATGGATTTGCTGTTCATTGGCGAAGTGTTGATCGGTTTTCCCACAGCGGATGGATTGCAATTGGAAGGGATGGCCGGGCAGATGCAAGCCATTCCTGATAATGCCCTGTTGCGCCTGGCGCACCCGTATGATCTCTGGCAAACGGGTGAATGGCATCGCTGGCAGCACGATTGTTTCCGCCGCGAGAGGATTCAGCCGTTCAAGCAATTATTTCGGGAACTGTATGTACTCACCCCCGCCGAGCGGGATACCCGCATATATTCCTTGCGCTATGCCGGGCAACAAGTACAGCCCCGACAGGCGGTAGCCCTGCTGGGAGCGCGCAATTGGGTGGTCCACTATGAAGAAGGCGTCACCCGTACCTTCCATGAGGCACAAATTACGGCTACCTTTACTGTTGATGTAGGTTTCCTGACCCCTGCCGATGTTGGCCTCACTACCCTCAATCAAGTGATCTTTACCCGGCGTGGTGAGTGGCAGCCTTTACCATTGGAAACCATCCCGCCCCGTATTTTCAGTGAAGTGATGCGCGATTTGGATCTGGTGGTCAGCGTAGCCCATGCGGGCGGTGTTGACCCGGAAGCCACCGCCTCCACCACCGAAATGCGCGGCAATCTGGTGCGGGAAACGGCCGAACTCTTAAAGCTCTCCAACGTGCAGGTGACTGACAAGCTGGTATTGATTGAAGGCAAACTCAACAACTATTCCATCCATTTGGGCAGTGGGGTTGTACATCAACGGCCGGGCAATTATATCTGTATTGTGCCCGTTCATGCCCAACAACGGGGCCGAATTTTCCTCCCTTTTGTGGATGATGACCCGAAAACGGCCGAAATCATTGCCAAAGTGATCCTGTTGGCGCGAGACGATAAAATCAAAGACCCTACGATTTTGCAGCAAATTAGACGATAACCATTGTGAGGAACTGCTTGTCAGCATATGAATTATTCGCACGAGAACTGACGTGGCCGGTGGACTGGACGGCCGTATACCACCGCCCCGCCCCCCTGCTCGTCGAAATTGGCTTTGGCGGGGGGCATTTTCTGGCCGGGCTGGCCCAGCAGCGGCCGGAGGCCAACGTGTTGGGCGTGGAGATTGCCCGGCCCGCCATCCGGCGGGGGCTGAAAAAGTTGGGGACGGCGGGGGTGAGCAACGGCCGTGTCCTGCAAGCCTCCGCCGAATACCTGTTATGGGCCTGCTGTGCGCCCGGTGTGGTCAGCCAGGTATACATCAACTTCCCCGACCCCTGGCCCAAAGGTAAACAAACCCACCGCCGCCTGATCAATCCTCGCTTCCTGGCGCTGCTGGCGACGCGCCTGTCTACCGGTGGTTTGTTACACATTGCCACCGATGTGGCCGACTATGCCCAGGCCATTGCTGCCGATCTGATGCAATCACCCCAATTTGAGAGTGTGTATGAAACGCCATTTGTGACGCAGAGAAAGGCGGCCGACGGCCGTTTGCCCGACGGCCGTATCCGCACCAAATATGAACAACTGGCCCTGGCCGCCGGCGCCACCTGCCACTACTTCACCTGGCAGCGTAATGGTGCGCCCGCTGCCGATGAATTCCCCATCCCCCAGGAGATGCCCATGCCCCATGCTATTTTGCGTTCCCCGCTCAGCCTGCCCGAAATTGCCGACCGCTTCACGCCATTGCATGAGACGGTCGGTGACATCCACGTGCGGTTGCCCATGCTGTTCACCTCGCAGCAGGAACACCTGCTGCTAGTGGAAGCGTACATCAACGAAGAGCCGATCTCGCAGCGGGTGGGCCTGCTCGTCAAGCGGCGCGCCGATGGGCATTATATGATTGGTCTGTCCGAAATGGGATTCCCCCGCCCCACGCCCGGTGTGCAACTGGCCATTGCCTGTCTGGGGCGTTGGTTGGTGTCATTGGCGGCGGACACGGCCGTCATCCACCACAACCTGCCGTATTCGTTAGACCCGTGAGCCGTAATCCGTGAGCCGTGATCGGATAACGGATAACGGATTACGGATAACGGATAACGGCTCACGGATAACGGATAACGGCTTACCGGTTACCGCCCAAATACTCCTCCACTTTTTGCACCAGATTCTTCATGTTGTAAGGCTTTTGCAGAAATCCGGCCAAACCCTGCCCCACAAACTGGCGGGTGACTTCGGCTTCATCAAAACCTGAGGAGAGGATAACCTTGACGGTAGGGTCAATTTTGCGTAATTCCTGGAACGTGTCGGCTCCATTCAAGCCCGGCATGGAAAGGTCCAACAACACCAGATCAATGTCGTGCTGATTGGCGCGGAAGAGATTAATACCGGAGATGCCATCAACGGCCGTTAACACCCCAATCCCCGTAAACCCCAAAATATCAGAAACTGCCTCCCGCACAGCTTCTTCATCATCAATAATGAGTACCAGTTGCTTTACATCAGTTACGGTCATCGTGATTACAAATCTCATCTGTTATTTTACTTGTGTGCATGACAACACGTCTGACAATCATACAGGCAAAACGGCTAACTTGCCCACCGGCCATTCGTTGTTAGACTTGTTTGTATCGGCGGACGGGCAACAGCCAGCAAGACGCCGTATTCCACTCTTTTTCATTGGAGGCTAAAATGAGCAAACCACAAGATGTTTTACCCCATTGGGACATGCAAACCGTTTTCCCCGGTCTGGAATCAGATGAATTTACGGCCGTCTTTCAATCTCTCATGCAGGCGATTACCGATCTGGCAGCCTTATTTGACGCACATAACATTAATCGCGTTGAAGCCGCCCCCCTGGACGATGCCACCATCGCCACCTTTGAGGCCATCGTCCGCCGCATGAATGAAACCCTGGAGACGGTGAATACGGTGCGTTCATACCTGTTCAGCTTCCTTAGCACCGATTCCCGCAATGAGGTCGCCCAGGCGCGGTTTAGCGAACTGCAACCCTACTTTTCCAAATTAGACCTGCTGGGTACGCGCTTCACGGCCTGGATTGGTTCATTAGAAGTGGATAGCCTGATTGCCCGGTCAGAAATGGCTGCCGCCCACGCCTACGTGCTGCACAAAGCGCGCCTGGGGTCGCTGCACCTCATGTCGCCCAGCGAAGAGGCACTCGCCAGCGAATTGGGTCTTACCGGCTCACTAAGCTGGCAGCATATGTTTACCGATTTCACCTCCCAACTCAAGGTGACGGTGGAACTGGATGGCGAGACACAAGCCTTGCCGCTCACGGCTGCCCAAAATCTGGCCTTCCGGCCGGAGCGCGACCTGCGCGAACGGGCGCATCAGGCAGTTTTACATACCTTGGAAGAAGCCAGTGTGCCCCTGGCGGCGGCGCTGAACGCCATCAAAGGCGAAACGCTGGCCCTTTGTCGCCGCCGGGGGTGGGAAACGCCGCTGGATATGGCCCTGTTTGACAATGCCCTGGACCGGCCGACTCTGGACGCCATGATGTCTGCCTGCCAGGATGCTTTTCCCCATTTCCAGCGGTACTTGAAGGCGCGGGCACGGCTGATGGGGCTGCCGGTGCTGGCCTGGTATGACCAGTTGGTGCCGTTGGGCCAGGGCAGCCAGAGCTATTCCTATGCGGACGCTACCGAGTTTGTGACCCGCCAATTTGCTTCGTACTCGCCGCAAATGGCGGGATTGGCGCAGCGCGCCTTTGCCGAAAACTGGATTGACGCCGAACCCCGCGCCGGTAAAAGCGGCGGCGCATTTTGCATGTCGCTGCGTGATGATGAATCCCGCATTCTGCTGAATTTTGAATCTTCCTTTACCAGTGTGGGTACGCTGGCGCATGAATTGGGCCATGCTTACCACAATGTGGCCCTGGCGCCGCGCACCCCGCTGCAAAAATATCTGCCGATGACGCTGGCGGAAACGGCCAGCACGTTTTGCCAGAAAATTGTGGAAAATGCGGCATTGGCTACGGCCGTGCCCCAAGACCAACTCATCATCCTGGATGGCCTGCTGGAATATGCCACCCGCGTGGTGCTGGGCGCGACCAGCAACTTCCTCTTTGAACAGTCCGTTTTTGAAAAGCGGCCACAGCGCGAACTCTCTGCCGCCGAATTTTGCGCCCTGGAAATTGAGGCCCAAAAGGCAACACGCGGCGACGCCATCCATCCCGACCATTTCCACCCCTACCGCTGGGCTTATGTGCCCCATTACTACTTCGCCACCTATTACAACTTCCCCTACATCTTTGGCCTGCTTTTTGGCCTGGGCCTGTATGCCCAATACCAGGCCGACCCCGCCGGCTTCCAGGCCGGCTATGACGACCTGCTCTCCTCCACCGGGCTGGGCGACGCTGCCGACCTGGCCGCCCGTTTTGGCCTGGACATCCGCCAAAAGGCATTCTGGCAGGCCAGCCTGGATGTATTGCGGGCGGATGTGGATCGCTTTGAGCAATTGACAATTACCAATTGACAATTATCAATTGCCAATGGATTCCCTCGCCGCCCTTCACGCCGAGATGCGCGCCTGCCGCCGCTGCCTGGACGCCGGGTTTCACATTGCGCCGGGGGCGGTATTTAGCAGCGGTTCGGCGCGCCGGGTGATGTTGATTGGGCAGGCGCCAGGGGTGACGGAGGCGCAGGTGAAACGGCCGTTCAACGCCGGCAGCGGTCGTCGCCTGTTCCAATGGTTGGGGGAGGCCGGTTGGGATGAAGATACGTTCCGGGCCGGGCAGTACATGACGGCCGTGACCAAATGCTATCCCGGTAAGTCGGCCAACGGCAAAGGCGACCGCGTGCCCTCCAAGACCGAACAATCCCTGTGCCGTCCCTTTCTGGAACAGGAGATCACCCTGGTCAATCCCCGCCTGATCATCCTGGTGGGTGGGCTGGCGATCAAACTGGTCTACCCCGCCAGCGCCCGCCTGGAAGACGTGATCGGCACGGCCGTCTACTTCCCCCCGGAATCGCTGACCAACCCACTCAATTTTGACCTGGCAACGGCCGTGTCCCTGACAGACACCCAAATACCCTCATTTTTAGAGACGGCGGCGGACGGCCGTTTCATTGTCCCCTTGCCCCATCCCTCTGGCGCCAGCCTGTGGCCCAACAAACCCGAAAACCGCCAGCGCATTGCCCGCGCCATCGCCATCCTGCGCCATTTAAGTGTTGTATCAATACAACAAATAGGACAAAAATAACTTGACATAGTCTTGTCTCGTGTTACACTGGCGCATATGCGTAAACCATTCACACGCATTGCGGGGAAGTTGTGGCACTGGGTCACGGCCGTTATTCAGGGCTGCTGGCGTTTTATTGGTAGGATGGGCCTGGCCTTTCGCCGCATTCTCACCCTGTTTGTCTGGAAGCCCCTCATTTTACTCACCCTCCCGCTCTGGCTGCCGCTGCGCTGGCTCTTTTGGGATTACATGAAAGAGATCGTGCCGCCCATCTGGCATTTTATGGGCCAGGTGGGGCAGGCGGCGCGCCGGATGTTGAGCCTGCTGCTGTGGCGGCCCTTCCACAAATTGATCATTTCGCCCATCGTCTGGTATGTGCGCCATATTCTGTGGCCGCTGCTGCGCTGGGCGGGGCGGCAGGTGCAGTGGGTGGGGCGGCAGATTCACCGGCTGTGGCTGGCGCTGATGGCCCGCACGGCCGTGCGCCGGGCGCTGCTGCGCCGCCGCTATCGCTCCCGCTGGCTGGTGCGATGGGGGCGCTGGCGGCTCGCCTTCAAACGGCCGTCTCCCCCCGAAAAAGCTGAAATCGCCCCCGCCCGCCCGCGTCTGGCAGCCTACAGCCAGCATACACGCCGCGTGCGGCTGGCTACGGCCATTGCCGCCGTCTCTTTGCTGATTGTGGTGGCGCTGCTCAGTTTACAAGACCGGCCCGGTACGGCCGTGGCCGATACCGCCCCCGTTACCATCATCCTCACGCCCACACCCTTGCCGCCCACCCCCACGCCCGTGCCAACCGTGGCCATCAAACTCACCCCCTGGGCCACACCAGACCCCACCACACGGGGCGGCGTGGTGGCCTTTGCCCAGACGGTGAACGGCAATACCGATATTTACGTGCTGCCGGTGGGCCAGGCCGAACCGGTACGCATGACCACCGACCCCGCCCCAGACCGCGACCCGGCCTGGAGTCCCGATGGTTCCCAGTTGGCCTTTTCTTCGCGGCGGGACGGCAATTGGGACATTTACGTGTACGATGTGCCCACGGGCCGTTTGCTGCGGGTGACGCGCGGGCTGGCCTATGATGGCAAACCGGCCTGGTCGCCTGATGGACAATGGCTGGCCTATGAATCATACCGGGATAACAATCTGGATATTTACCTGGTGCGCGCCGACGGCCGTGAAGGACCCTATCGCCTCACCTATGATCCTGCGCCGGACTTTAATCCAGCCTGGTCGCCGCGCGGGCGGCATATTGCTTATACAAGCTGGCGCACCGGTAACCAGGACATTTTCTTGCAATCGCTAGATGACACCACCGGTCAGACCGTACTCAATCTGACCAATACGCCAGGGGTGCATGAAGATGGCGCGGCGTTTTCACCGGACGGCCGTACCCTGGCCTACCAGGACGACAGCGCCGGTTTCCTGGTGATCATGGCGCAGCCCCTTACCGAAGATAATGCGCCGGATGGCCCGTCCATCAGCCTGGGGCATCAGGGCAGCCAGGCGGCCTGGTCGCCGGACAGCCGCTCGTTGGTGTATGTGCATGAAAAGGACGGCCGTAGCTATCTGGTGGCGGGCAGCGCCATCGCCTGGGGCATTGCGCCCCAAATGTATGCGCCCGATGGCCCATTAGCCGGCCTATCCTGGGCGGCAGTTGACCTGTCGCCGGCCTTGTTGGAGAGTTTGAAGAATATAGACGGGCTGGTGGCCGAAAAACCATTATTTGTGGAGGCATTGGCCCGGCCGGAACGGGGACGCCCGCCGGTGACGTTGTTTGAAATGCCGGTCAGCGCCCCTTCGCCTTACCTCAGCGACCAGGTTGACCAATCGTTTACCGCGCTGCGGGAACGGGTGATCGCCGAAGCGGGTTGGGATTTCCTGGGGCAGTTGGATGGCATGTTTGAGCCGCTAGAGGCACGGCCGTTGCCCGGCCAATCGGTGGAATCGTGGAGTAAGGCAGGGCGCGCCTTTGACGTGTATTACCGTAAAGCGTTAGGGCTGGACCCGCAGATCATGGTGGTGCGGGAGGATGTGGGGGCGCAGACGTTTTGGCGCTTGTATGTGCGCACGGCCGTGCAAGACGGCAGCCTGGGCGAACCGATGACCAGCCGCAATTGGAATTTCCAGGCGCGCAGCGGCGATGACCCGCAGTATTACGAACAGGGCGGCAAGCTGGCAGATAATGTGCCCGCCGGCTATTACATTGATTTCACGGCGCTGGCGGCCAGTTATGGCTGGCAGCGCGTTCCGGCGAACACCCGCTGGCGCACCTATTTCCCCGACATCCTTTTCTGGCGCTTTGAAAACCGTCAGTCCCTCACCTGGCTGGAAGCCATGCAGCAGCTTTACACGGAGGCGGAGCTGAGTGGGAATCCGTAGACCATGGGCCGAAGACCGTAAGCCGTTACCCGTAAGCCGTTATCCGTTACGAATTACGGTTTACGGTTTACGGTTTACGCTTTACGGATTACTTCTGGCATTCCTCACCGCCTGCGGCCAAACCACCACATCGGCGCTGCCGACGTTGATTCCGGTGTTATTTGTGCCAGGGGAGGCGGCTACGCCAACGGCCGTGCCCCCATTACCGGTCAGCCAGCGTGTGGCCGATGGTCGGGTGGCAGATGTTTCCGCAGGCTCCGGGCCGGTTGCGCCCCCCACGCCAGAAGGCGATGGTGTGCGCCCGCGTGACGCCGAACAGAAATACCTGCCAGATGCCGGCCCGGAGCCACCCGCCAACTGGCGGCCCCCCCCTTATGCTGTACCCCTCTCCTTCCATCCTGATGATCATTACTTTTTAATTCGCCCCATCCCTTCGGGAAAACGCAACTACGATCTGGAATGGTACCCTTTTGGCAATGACGTGCTGGCGCCCGGTTTGCAGCCCTACCGGGTGCATCATGGCATGGATTTTCCTAACGAATCGGGTACGCCGGTGCTGGCCGCCAGCAGTGGCACGGTGATACACGCCGGGCCGCTGCCCAGTCCCCGCGATGGGGTGAACTATTACGGGAACACAGTGGTTATCCAGCACGATTGGCAGTGGCAAGGACAGGATGTCTATACCCTTTATGCCCACACATTGGAATTGTTTGTGCAGGTGGGGGATCAGGTGTCCCAGGGGCAGTTGATTGCCGGGGTGGGTAGTTCTGGCGAAGTGACGGGGCCGCATTTACATTTTGAGGTGCGCCTGGGGCAGAATAATTACAATGCAGCCGTGAACCCCTCATTGTGGTTGGCGCCGTATGAGGGCTGGGGCACGATTGCCGGGCGCTTTGTAGACCGGCGGGGGCGATTGGTGAGCAGTGCCTTGTTGACGTTACGGCCGTTGCCCCTGCTCGATGATAAACAGGTACGCGAACAGCGCACCTATTACTACAGCGGCGTCGCCTCAGACCCGGTGTGGCAGGAAAACTTTGTGTTTGGTGACGTGCCCGCCGGTGAGTATGAACTGCTTATAGACCTGAATGACGGTATTCATCGCTACCGGCGGGTGGTAACGGTCTATCCTGGGCAGACCAGTTTTGTCCTCATTTCCGACAATTTCGACTTTTTCCCCACCGCCACGCCTATTCCCACGCCCTTACCCACCCCCTCGCCGCTGCCCATCTTCATCCCCCCGGAAAACCCAACGCCAGAAGGCTAGGCGAAATTCTTATAAGGTGATAAGCCAGTGGCAGATAGAAACCAGTTGCTCGTCAATGGTTAAATTGGCGGCATTGGTGAGAGAGCCAGTCTCAAGCTGATGATAGATTTCAACAGCCATCGCTTTTTGAATGGCAGCACCAATAAAGAAGGTTTGTGGCGATAAATTCTTCCCGGCAAAAGCCGTTCTCACCCTTTGCAAGGCCGAGTTTGCGGTTTTCCAATGCTCATCCGCGCCAGCGGGGTCAGTACCTCCCTTCAACTCACCTAAGGCGATGTATTTGTCTGGCTGATATTGACAAGAGGATTGACGTTTGTCAGACTGAAAATGAGCCGGTGCGCTGTCAAACAGACACAGGTCAACATTTTTCTGTACCAGGGGGACAGTCAGGTTGAAGACGAGAATGCGGTTGCCTGATTGATTCTGCCAATGTAGTCCACGAAGGGTATTTCCCAGGTCAGTATCCTGATTTTTGCCAGGAAACCATTGACGGGAACGGCCGTCTAGCCAGGAAAATGTCTTGCCTTAAACGGTGTTGCTTTGCGATTCTTCTCCAAAGCCATGCTGATAAAACCGGCGCGAACCTGGGCGTAGGGGGTTACAAGGGAGTCGGCCGAGGCCAGATGGGTTCGGTAGTTCATAGGCGGTTATGGTTTTCTCCAGATGGTGATGCTTTTACGCAATGGGCGGCGGCCAAACTTGCCCATTTGCTGGCTGCTGTTGCCTTTTTGTTGGGGCAGCACATACACTTTCACCGGTTCAAACCCTAGTGCTTCGGCCAGATTGGTACTCAGCAAATCCACAGGGATTACTTCTCCGGCATAACGCACGTTATCGTTGACGATGGCCACATGCGCACCTGAACGGCAAACCCGGAACAGTTCGGCAAAGATGAAGGTTAACTCGGTAAAATACTGATTTATCATGCCCAATACGCCTTGATTGTTTATATCTCCTTGCCGATTTCGGATAAGGAGAGCCTGGTTAATTTCATTCAGACCAGGATTTGTCTGGACAAGATTTAAGATTTTGATGTATTCAGCTTCGCGTTCAAGCGATGAATAAAATTCTTGCAACGAGTTGAGTTTTGGTTTGTTTTCTACAGTGCAGGAAAGCATTTCTTGGCGCAGGTGGAAGATAGCATCACCGACGTTCAAGTAGGCCAGCTCCAGGGCATAGGTGCGCGTGTAATCGTAGCGATTGGCGTAGGGGGGTGAGGTGATAACGCCATCAAACTGGTCGGGTTCGAGTGTGGGTAAAATGTCCAGGGCGCTGCCTGCTAAAACGGTCTGTTGGCTGGCGAGTGGTGGCTGTTTTTGCAGTTCGCTGACATCCTGAATCACACGATTGAGATGGCGCAAGAAAGCCTGTTTGACGGTGGGCAGACTACCTTTGTGGATGCCCTGAATGGGGTCTTTGCCTTGTTGTAGACGCTGCTCATTGCGCTGTTTGATTTTGGCCGCACGGCCGTCCCACCGTAAATACTGCCCGTCCTTACGAGTGTAACTGACCTCTTCCAACAAGCTCATCAAAATAGCCTGGCACAACAACCGGGTGTTGGCGCTCATGTCTTGTTGGACAAACCAGTGGCTATAGGCCATTAACTCTCGTTCCGTTTCCAGCGGAAAGGCGCTTTCGGTGATGGTCAGGTGGGGGAAAGTGGTAGTTGTGGGCGGCGGCGTTTGCTGCTGTACCCGTTGGCGAATTTGCACCAGTTCATCTACATCATAATCAAAGGCATGGGCTTTGGCCCGCCAGGCCAGATGGCAGTGGGGCAGCAGTTCAATGCCAACGGCAGGAACGCCCCACATTTTGGCCTCCAGCAAAGTAGTGCATGATCCGGCAAAGGGGTCCAAAATGGTCTGCCCCGGCTGCACACCTAATTCGGCAAACAACATCTCTACCAGTTGTGCTGAAAATCCTTCCCGATACTTAATCCAACTATGCAGTGTCTCCGTTTTGTTTGCCTGAAAACTGACCACGCGACGATTAAATAGGTCAGTCTCTTCCAGTAAATGGGCGTAGCGCATTTCCAGATTCAAGCGGGCGTCTTCACGGCACAATCCGTTGTGAGAGAATGTTTGGAGAACGGTCTCGGGTTTTAGGGTAACGGCTGTTGCAAAAGGAAGAGTTAATTGGCGCATAACGGCCGTATTGTACCACCCTATTTAGTCGTTTCCACGCGCTGCCAGAGGTCGGGCAACGGCCGTTGGCGCACCCGCACCTGCCACCACACCGACGCCCACAAATGCAGCCGGGCGGCAAACAGTTGCAGCGTCCACCAAAATTCGCGGGGTGACTGGGCAAACGTCAGGGCGTGCCAGAGGCCGTGCTGCACTTCCCGCCGCGCCGAGCGCATCTGGTAAGGGGAGCGGCGCACGTAATCTTGCGCGTAGCCACCGGTGGAGCGTATCTTTTGCCGCCGCCAATCGGCGTAGGTGGTGGGGTATTTCACGTAGACCTCGGCCGTCGGCGCGTAGCGGATAGTGCATCCCTGTTCGGCGATGCGGTGGGAAATAACGGCGTCCTCGGCCAGGGCGTCGGTGGGCAGGAGTGGAATGAGGGATTTGCGGGCGGCAAAGAGGTAGCCGGAGCAGAGCAAAAATTGCCCGGCGACGTTCCGTTCCAGCCTTGCCCGGTGCGCCCCTTCCACTAACAGGTGTGACCAATAACCGAGTTTGGTATGACGTGGGGAAATGCTGACCGGCCGTCCCGTCACCGCGCCCACCTGCGGGTCGGCAAAAGGGGAAAGCAGGGGGGATAATGCCTGTTCCCCGACCACCACATCGCCATCGCTAAACACAATCAAGTCGCCGCGCACCGCTTGCAGGCCGATGTTGACGGCCGTTGGTTTACCCAGACCGGGGTCGTGTGCGTGGCGGATTTGGGGGTAACGGGCGGCGTATTGCTGGATTACGGCCGTTGTCTCCGCATCCGGGCACACTACCACCATCTCCCCTTCGGCGGGCAACTGCGGCAGAAATGCCTCCAACGCCCGGCCAATGGTCTGCGCTTCCCGGTAGGTGGTGATGAGGATAGAAATCATGGAGGAGATTGGGAGATTGGGAGATGAGGAGATTGGGAGATTGGCAATCTCCTCATCTTCCAATCTCCTCATCTCTTAATCTCATGCTTCTGGCGCCTGGTTATACAATACCGACACCCCTTTTAGTCGGCTCAGCAGCCATTCCAGGAAGCCGATGATGACCATGAAGAAGATGTTGACGCCGATGGCCAGGGAGAAGGCCAGCCCTAGATAGCCAAACATGACGGCCGCCGGCCGGGCCAGGCTGGCAGCGACCACGTTGAACAGTCCCAAAACGCTGAGGATAAGGGCAAAGATGGCCAGGGCGATGGCAAAAGCAGGCCAGGCGCGGCGGTCAGATTGGCTGGGCATCATGGCGGTGGCGATGGCAAAAATGAGATAGAGCCAGAGGAAAAAGTCGGGGGTGCGCAGCAGTTGTTCCAGGGCGATGGTCAGGGCGCGGATTTCGCCCGTTTGTACCAGGGCGGCCAGTTGGGGGTAGTTGAAAATGTGGTAGCTGATGAGCAGGATCACGGCCGTGCCCGCGATCAACGGTGCGCCGCCAATGATGCTTTCCCGCAGCGGGTCCAGTGACCGGCTCTTGTAATACTCTACGTAGCCTAGCTGAATGCTGCCGTCTGGCTGCTGGCGGGGAATGACGGAAAATGTGCCGGTGCGCACGCCGAGAAGCGTGGCTGCCAGCCAATGGCTGGCCTCGTGCAAAAAGACGCCGGGCAGCAAAATGATGGCATACAGCACCACTGCCCGCCCCGGCTGCCCCATCAGCAGGTAGGCAATGCCGTGCAAATGCTGATGAATCCAACGCTGCATCACCAACAAGATGGGCAGTGTCACCAGGACCCAGAAGAAGGGCATGAGGGAGTCGTTCATAGAGATTGGTAAACGGTAATCGGTAATCGGAGATTGGGAGATTGGAGATTGGAGACTTGTTAATCTCTAATCTCCAATCTCAAACAATCGCATTTCTTACCAAATCCACAAAATCCGCTTTCAGGCTGGCGCCGCCGACGAGGGCGCCGTCAATGTCTGGGTGGGCCATGTAGTCGGCGATGTTTTCTACGGTGACGCTGCCGCCGTATTGGATGCGCACCTGTTGGGCGGCGTCTTCGCCGAACAGTTCGGCCAATGCGCCGCGCACGCTGAGGCCAATGATGCTGCCCGCTTCGGCGGCGCTGGCCGATTTGCCGGTGCCGATGGCCCAGATGGGTTCGTAGGCGATGACACAGGCGGGGGCTTGCACGGCCGTCAGCCCCGCAAACGCCGCCTTCACCTGCCCGCTGACAAACACATGCGTCTCACCGGCTTCATTTTGTTCCAGGCTTTCGCCCACGCAGATGATGGGCGTCAGGCCGTGGGCCAGGGCGGCGTGGACTTTTTTGTTCACGCCCTCGTCCGTTTCGCCAAAGAGGGCGCGCCGTTCGGAATGGCCCAGGATGACGTATTGGCAGAAGGGGGTGAGCATGTCGGGGGCTACTTCGCCGGTGTAGGCCCCCTTTTCGGCGAAGTACATGTTTTGGGCGCCGACGCCGATGTCGGTGGCTTGCAGCGCTTCATACACGGCGGGAATGGCCAGGAAGGGGGGGCAGACAACGCGGTCTACACCTTTGATGTTTTGCAGGGCGTGGCGGATTTCGCGGACGAAGGTGACGGCCTGGTCGGCCGTTTTATTCATTTTCCAGTTACCGGCAATGATTGGGGTTCGCATGGGTTTCTCCTTTTTGAATTATGAATTATGAAGGATGAATTATGAATTTTCATTCATGGTGGTGTGCTGCACTTATGTTGAACTCCTCATAATAGGCCGCGGATTAACGTGGGTGGCGCGGATAAAAAGATAGAGGAGGCCTATATGGCGCCAATTTTACCCGTTTTGGTGGAGGAGGGTAGGCGAGTTGATGGGGTAGTGCCAGGCAAGGGGCTTAAGGCTTTGGACGACCAGATCGGTACTGCCCCTTGCCTGGCACTGCTTCCAAGGGGCTTAAGGCTTTGGACGACCAGATCGGTACTGCCCCTTGCCTGGCACTGCTTCCGAATGGTCTCGTGCGCCGTGCCAGGCACAGGGCGCCAGGTATTGGGCTGACCAGATCGGCATTGCCCTGTGCCTGGCACGACTGTAGCGTACGGCTACCACTCATTCAAATACTCCATTCCTTCTGGATGGCGGCGACTGAGTAGATATTCACGCACAAATTCCTGGTAAGCGCCTGGCTGGGGAAAATGTTCTTGGACAAAAGCGTGGTCTATCAGTTTGCCGTTGCGGGTGCCGATCCATTCATGGTAATTGGAATAAGGCCAATCCTTAATGTGAGGTACGAAGCCGTGCAGGACCGGGTTAGCGTGGATATAACGGCAGAGGTGCAGCAAGTAAGTTTCTTCGGTGACAGGGATGGCGCGCGCCGGGCCTTCAAAGAGGGTGCCGCTGTGCTGGTATTTGAGGTTATAGGTTTTGCTATAGCTGTTGAAAATGCGTTGAGGCAACAGGCTGGCGCGGGGTGTGTTGTTTTGGCGAACCAGGAAATGGTAATGGTTGGCTAACAGGCAGTAGGCGATGATGACCAGGCTATATTTCTGGCTGTAGGATTTCATTAGTTCCAAGACCTGATGGTAATCTTTGGGGTCGTGGAAGATGGAGAGGCGGCTACGGCCGCGATTGTAGAGATGGTAATAACCGCCAGGAGTGTAAATTGGTCGTTTCATAACGCTCCTCATGTGTAGTGCCAGGCACACCCCAGAACGGCTCTGGTTCTGGTTATTGAAGGTATTACCGGGGTGTGCCTGACACTACTGGTGTTCGTGAACGAAGGAGATGACCTGACGGCCGTTTAATAGCAGCGCGGCCAGCACCAGACCGGCGGCGGCAATGGCAAAAATCAGGCCATAGCTGAGGGCAAATGACCAGTCCAACTCCAAATGAAATATGTCGCGCAGGAGGCCGCCGGCAAAGGTGCCCAATCCTTTGGATACCAAAATGCACACTGTCCACAGGCCCAGGTATGCGCCCGCGTCTCTGGTGGGCGACATGGCGGCCATGAGGCTGACGCCGCTGAAGGTGTAGAGGCCAAAGCCGCCGCCAAAGACGAGCAGGGAGATCTCTAGCAGATGGCGCAGTTCACTAAAGGAAGTGGCTGCCAGCAGCATCATGCCGACCGCCATGATGCTCAGTCCGACTTTTGCCAGGCCGGATAAGGTTTCTGGTTGACGTTTGCGCCAGATAATAAAGGAGGCGATGAGGACAAGAAGGGTAGCGCCGCCCCAGTAGCCGGTGAAACGGGTGGTCTGGCCGGTGGGCATACCAAAGACATTGGCGCCAAACGGTTCCAAAACATTGTCTTGCATCCAGGCGGCGAAGGTGGCGACAAAGAGAAAGGCGAAAAAACGGCGCACACGGCCGTCGGCCCACACACTCTTGAACTTACCTGTCGTTTCGCTCCAGCCCCCACTGCGGCTGGCAATGGCGGGTGTGGCTAACGGGCGTTCACTTTTGATGGTGGCAAAGAACCACCAGAAAGCGCAGTACACGGCCGTGAACCCGATCATCGTGGCAAAGGTTTGGGGATCATAATGCTCCATCCAACGGCCATAGGCAATGGCCATGATGGGAAAAAAGGCGATCAGCACCGTTTCGGCAATGCCAATGGCGATGCCCTGCTTGGTCGGCGGCGCTGATTCACGTACCAGCGCCAGGTAAACGCTGCCGGAAAAGAGCTTGCCCGCGCCAAATAACAGAAAACAGACCAGCGCCACCAGCCAGCCCTGGGTCATGTCGCCATCTTCAAACAGGGCGATGCTCATGCCTAACAGCGGGAAAGAGAGAACCACCAGGCCACGCCCCAACCAGATGTAGGAGACGCGCCGCCGCCCGGCTAACGGCCGTGTGTCTGAGCGATGCCCGGCCCAAAAGCTGATGGGCATGAGCAGGTATTGTAATGCCAGCAGCAGCCCCACCCAGGTGGCAGGCATACCCAATTCGGCAATCATCACCCGGTTCCACACACTGGCGGTGAGGATGTCGGCGGTAGCCGAGCCAATTTGAAAAGAACTCAGCCGCAACGTGCGCCAGATGTTAAAGGACACGGCCGTGCCGCCGACGGCCGTTTGCAGAATGTTTGCCGGTTGTTCCATATCTCTTTCCATGCCCAGACTATAGCAAAATGTAACACGAGCGACTACCGAAACCCGTTATCCGTATGCCGTAATCCGTATGCCGTAAACCGTATAACGTAACCCGTAATCCGATGTCGGATAACGGATAACGGATTACGAACTACGAGCTACCAATTCAAGTAGTCTGCCGCCCCTGAATGAGGTATCATCCGCCTCACCCACTGAACCCTGAGAATTGGAGGAATGAAGCACACATGAGCCAAAACGAGCGCACGAAAATAGGTTTAATTGTTGGCGCGGAATATGATTGGCCGGAAGCGTTTATGACGGCCGTGAACGACAGTAATACCGGCATCACGGCCGAATTTGTCAAACTAGATGGCACACATATGGACGAGGTGGTGCCGTATGCCGTCATTATAGACCGGATGTCCCACAAAATACCGTATTACCGCGCTTATGTGAAACATGCCGCCCTGCACGGCGCCACCATCATCAACAGCCCCTTTTTGTGGGGGGTAGATAGTAAGTTTTTGGGCACGGCCGTGATCAACCAGCTGGGCCTTAAAAGCCCGCGCACCGTGGTGCTGCCTAACAAACAGGTGGAATGTGAAACCTCGCCCGACACCTTTCGCAACCTGAAATATCCAATGGATTGGGAAGCGATTATTGATTACGTGGGCGTCCCGGCCATCTTCAAAGACATTCACAGCGGCGGTCGCCAGTTTGCCGCCCGTGTTCACAATGTAGATGAACTCATTCAGCGGTACGATGAAAGCGGCTTCCGCACCACCATTTTGCAGCAAATTATTGATTCCAATGACCATTTGCACGCCTTTGTGGTGGGCCAGGAAGCGGTGATGATCTTGCGTTATTCCCAGACCGGTGGCGCTTACTTGCCCGGTGTTCTGTCTAAAGATGAGGGGTGGGGCCAACAGTTAGCCGAAGATGCCCGGCGCATCACCCGGTTGTACCGGTACGATATGAATATGGTGGAGTTTGTGGTGAAGGGAAACGATGTGTATGTGATTGCCGCCAGCAACCCCGCCCCGGACATTGACCGCCAACTGATGACGGCCGAACAGTTTAACTGGTGTGTGAATCAGATGGTTACAGTAGCCATAGAGCGGGTGCAAAGGCCGTTGCCCGCCATCACCCCATTTACTGCCTCCCCGGTTGATTGATCCCCCTCACTTGCATATAATACCGCCATCAATTGGTTGACGCATCAACCATATGGATGCGGTGTTATAGGCAGTGTGGCCGGTTTTTAACCGGCCCGCCTTTGAAAACTATACACACAATCCAACTAATTAAGGAAAGGGATACAACTATGACCCCATTACGTGACAAACTTCCCACCCGGATTCAACGCCTGGATGAATTGGCTTACAATCTCTGGTGGAGTTGGAATACCGATGCCCGCGAGTTGTTTCGCCGTCTGGATTACCCCCTCTGGCGGCGCACCCTGCACAATCCGGTGCAAATGTTGCAAGAAATCAGCCCGGCGCGCCTGCAAGAAGTCAGCCATGACAGCGCCTTCATCCGCGCCTATGAAAAGGTAATGATGCTCTATGACCGGGAAATGCAAAACGGCACTTCCTGGTTTCATATCACCTACCCGGAGCTAAAAGACAAAACTATCGCCTATTTTTCCTTTGAATTTGGGCTGCACAGCTCGCTGCCCATTTATTCGGGTGGTCTGGGCATTCTTTCCGGCGACCACACTAAAGAGGCCAGCGACCTGGGGCTGCCCTTTGTCAGCGTTGGTTTCATGTATCCGCAGGGTTACTTTCGCCAGCGCATCCCCTCCCATGGCTGGCAGGAAGCCATTTACCACCAGCTAGACATGAGTTCCGCCCCGCTGCAAGTGGTGACAGATGACCAGGGACAGATGTTGAAAGTAAGCGTTAATCTGGCCGGCCGCCAGGTTTATGCCCGTGTCTGGCACATCAATGTGGGGCGCAACCCGCTTTACATGCTGGATACGGATGTGGATGAAAATGATCCCTGGGATCGGGAACTTTCGGCCCGCTTATATGCCGGGGACAGTGAAACTCGTATTCGCCAGGAGATGCTGCTGGGTGTTGGTGGTGTGCGCCTGCTGCGCCAGTTGGGCATCCACCCGGCAGTATGGCATATGAATGAGGGGCACTCTGCCTTCCTGATTCTGGAACTGATCCGGGAATATGTGGCGCAGGGTGACAGCTTTGAAACGGCCAGCCAGAAGGTGCGGGCGCAAACTATTTTCACCACGCATACGCCGGTGCCGGCCGGGCATGATGCTTTTGGCCTGCACATGGTGGAGCAATACTTCCAGGGTTTCTGGGATAAGATGGGCATTAGCCGGGAGCAGTTTTTGAGCCTGGGTGGTCATCAGGAACCGTGGGGGATGGCCTTTAACATGACGGTGTTTGCCTTGCGGCAGGCAGGGCAAAGTAATGGCGTAAGTGCGCTGCACGGCCGTGTCTCCCGCGAAATGTGGCAGGAAGTATGGCCGGACAAAGCGGTGGAAGAGGTGCCGATTAGCTCCATTACCAATGGCGTACATTTGCCCACCTGGATTTCCAGTGAACTGAGTCTCTTGCTGGACAAATACCTGGACGCCAACTGGCGTACCCATCACGATGACCCGGCCATTTGGAAACGTCTGGCAAACGTGCCCGACGAAGAATTATGGCAGTTGCACCAGTATCTTAAGCAGAAAATGCTCAACCACTTCCGCCACCTGGTGCGGCGGCGTTGGGTGAGCGGCGCCAACGATCCCACGCAGGTTCTCACCAGTGGCACGCTGCTCGATCCTGAAGCGTTGACTATTGGTTTTGCCCGCCGTTTTGCCACGTATAAACGGGCGGCGCTTATTTTCCGTGATTTAGAGCGGCTGCAGCGGCTGCTGCTGAATACGCATCGCCCGGTGCAGCTAATCTTTGCCGGCAAGGCCCATCCGGCCGATGAGCCAGGCAAGGCGCTCATCCAACAGGTGTATAACCTGGCCAAACATAACCAGTTGGGTGGCCGGGTGGCCTTTATTGAAGATTACGACATGCACATGGCCCGTTACCTGACACAGGGGGTGGATGTGTGGCTGAACAATCCGCGCCGTCCCCGCGAAGCCAGCGGTACCAGTGGCATGAAAACGGCGCTCAATGGTATTCCCAACCTCAGTATTTTGGATGGCTGGTGGGTAGAAGGGTACAACGGCGCTAACGGCTGGGCGATTGGCGACGAGCGGGAGTTTAATAACGAATACGAGCAGGATGAGTTCGACGCTAATGCCCTGTATCAGTTGTTAGAAGATGAAATTGTGCCCCTTTACTACAGCCGGGATCGGGATGGCATTCCGCGGGGTTGGGCGGAGATTATGCGCGAATCCATCCGCTCTAATGCCCCCCTCTTCAGCACCCGCCGCATGGTGAAAGAGTACACGACGGAGATGTATGTGAAGGCGATGAATGGGGAATCGTAAAGCGTTATCCGTGACCCGTAATCCGTAAACCGACGGATTACGGATTACGGGTTACGGACGACGACGTATGAAGCGTTGGCTGCGGCGGTTTGGCTATGTGCTGTTTGTCATCATCTGGCTGATGGTGATGTGTTTTCCCACGTTTGCTTTTGCGCTGGCGCGGAATGGGCAGATTGAGGTGGGCAGCAATCCACGTAATCATTTGCGCTTTTTTATGGTGCAGGAAGAAAATGCAGATGGGATCGGGGTGGAGTGGACACGGCCGTTGCCTGGCCAACCATCCTGCGCCAAAACCAGCGTTACCTATTTGCTGTGGGAAAATGATGGGGGGCAGAACCAAAACGTAACGTATTGCCAATGTGGTGACCCGGCTGCCGGCGCGGCGCTGGGTGCGTGTAAGCAGTAAGCAGTGAGCAGTCTGCTCACCGCTCACTGCTCACCGCTCACTGATTTGGGAGTTCCAATATGAATAATGTTGCCTTGAAATGGGCGGGACCTGATAGCAAGTTGTTTTACGGCCGTGACTCCTTCGGTCACGTCATTATGGCCGGTTCCTGGTCGGATGATGACCCGGAATGGCAGGAATGGAAGGCGGTCAAACCGTCTGACCTGCTGCTGCTGAGCCTGGCTTCCTGTTCCTCGCATGATGTGGTAATGATTCTGGGGCGGCAGCGGCAGAAGCTGACGAACCTGTATGTGCAGGTGGAGGGTAAGCAGCTTTCCGAGCCGCCATACATGTTCACCGATATTCATTTGCATTACATTGTGGAGGGGGAAGAGTTAGACCCGCAAAAGGTGGAGCGGGCCATCGCCCTGTCTGAAGAAAAATACTGTTCCGTCGCTGCCACCATCCGCTGCGTGGCCAACCTGACGCATAGTTTTGAGATCAAGTAGAATCGAAACATCGTTAGTGTCACGAAGTTTTTGCCACCCCTTTAAGGCTACAACGGATGGAGAAATAAGCGGATAAATTTCCGGAGAGAAATCCGTTCATTTCTTAATCCGTTGTAGTCATCCGCTGTAGTCATGGCGAAAACCAATGACACGAACTATTTTTAACTCAATAAGAGTTGAAGGCCGTCGGCACGATATTGATCAATTGCCTTATCGTGGGTAATCAGAGTGTAGCCGCTTGTAATGGCTTGCCAGATCAGCAAACGGTCAAATGGGTCTCGATGGTCATTTTTTCGCGGCAGGTTATGGTAGGTTGCCAACAAATGGCTTTCCAATTCTGCAACTGAAAATCCGGATTCAAACAGAATATCTAAAATTTCGCTCGGATCTGTGCCGCCAAGTTCGAGTTTGCCAAGCGCATATTTAAGAGAGATTTCCCACAGGCTGATACCCGATATGAGTTTTGTGTCTGTGTCATTTTCGAGAATTTGGCGCACAGTATCTGCAATTTCATCTGGTTTAAATAAAGACCAGAGAACATAGTGCGTGTCGGGCAGGTAAATCATAAGCTCAATAACTCTTCTTCTGTCATTTTGAAATCATCATGGATTTTGAACGATTTATCCTGCAATAATCCTAATCGAATCTTTTTTGTTTTATAGGCAGCATAAGGAATGAGAACCGCAACATTCTCTTTTTTCTTGCCATAGCTGATGATGATTTCCTCACCTGACCGAACACGCTCTATCACTTCCGAAAAATGAGTTTTAAAGTCACCAACCGTAAAAGTTTTCATGGGCATAATATAATATGTTTCTTGACAACTTGTCAAGAAACGGTCTTTGGTGGTAAAAGCATTAACCAATGGGCGGCCGAAGCGTTGGTCACGGCCGTGCAGCACTGACAGGCCCGAACATCTGTTGTTGAGTCATCGTTCCTAAAAGTATAGGATCGGGGCATGGTGACGGATGCGGGGCTGGGGGATTGGGGGGTACGGCCGTTTGGCAGGGAAGTCACTTTCAACTGGCTGGTTTATCTGGGTGACTAACGCCACCATCAGCCGCGCTGGCGCGGGTCACCAAAACCTTTGCCATTCACCAAATAGCAAACCGTCCGAGGCATCGCGCCAGCGTCGGCTGCATGGGTTGTTAGGACTTCTTCTCTTTCTGAGCAGCAATTTCCAATGCCTCTGCCAAAAACAACCGCCCCTATCTAGCCCCTATCTTGGCTGAAAACTACTAAGCCGCTTCGGGTATCGCGGCTTGCTTCAAAACATCAGTAGCCCACTGATTGATGCTCTTGCTGTTGATTTCTGCTGCTGTAGCGACTGCCATATGAATCTCTGGCGGAATTCGCAGGGTTAATTTGCCTGAATATGACCGTTGTGGCGATTGCCCAATTTTTTCACACACTTCCAGGTAATGATCTACAGCATCATGAAATGCTGCTTCCAGTTCTTCAACGGTACTGCCATGAAAGCCAACAATGTCTCGAATCCCGATAATGTGTCCAACGAAGATTTTGTCTACAGGGTCGTATTCGACTTTCGCAGAATAGTTTTGGTAAGTCATTTCGTTCATGGTGTCACACCTGCCCTCTGTAAGAATTCGCGCACATCTTTCACACGATAACGCAGCGCTTCTTTTCCAGGGTGGGGCCGATGAAAATCGGCGCGTTGCCCATTCAAAATGAATGTGACCCGTGAACCACTCCCCTCAATCACCTGGCATTCCAGAGCCACAAGCAAAGATTCAATGCTACGCCATTCAATGTTGCCGTTAATCGGGTCAGCGAAGATTGCGGAAAGTGTTTTGCGCTGCTTTGTGTTCATGTCAATTATGATAGCAGATTACGCCGTCACTTTCCAGTGTTAGCGCCGGTC
>JAHBVI010000041.1 GCA_019637635.1 Anaerolineae bacterium | reverse complement strand
ATCCACAAAACCAACGGGAATCATGCCCAGATGCGGGTTGCGCTGCATTTCACGGGCAATCATGGCGCCGGCGTCACCGGCGCCGGCGATGAGAACGTTTTTGCCGGGGGGAAAGCGGTGCAGGCGATATTGGTAACGGACGTAGGAGCGCACGGCAAAGCGAGGCACGGCCGTAGCCCCTAACGCCAGCATAAAAAAGATGGCCGGGATGGAACGGGGCAATATCCAATCCGGCGGCAGCAGGTGAAGGACCACAAAACTGAAAAGGGAAGCGGCTGTTGTGGCGATGCCAACAGATACCGTCAGCAGCACCAATTCATCTACAGAAGCGTAGCGCCAGTAGCGAGCATAAACACCCAGGCGGTAAAAGGCAAAGGTGGTGGCAAACACGGCCGTGATACCAAATAACACAAACGCCGGCGAAAATTCGCCCAGGTGCAACCGCTCCAGCCGCAGCACAAAACTGGCATACACTGCCAGCCACAACAGCGCCACGTCCAAAAGGAAAAAGTGGCGGTTACGGATTCGGTTCATCAATGCTTACCTCCAAACTTCACAGGTGGCGTAACACGATTTGGTAAATCGTGTTACAGCATCCGCATAATTTCTACTATCCGCGCCCGGTCGGTGGGATGCAGGTTGGAGCCGGAGGGCAGGCATAGGCCGTTGGCAAAAAGCGATTCAGCCACACTGCCCCCTACCACATCATATCCGGCAAAGACGGGCTGCATGTGCATCGGTTTCCAGACGGGGCGGGCTTCGATGTTCTCCGCTTCCAGCGCCAGCCGCACTGTTTCCCGGTCAGCGCCAAACTGTGCCGGGTCAATGGTAATCACCGTCAGCCAGCGGGAGTGCCGCCCCCAGGATGCTTCGGGCATAAAGGCGATGCCGGGCAAATCACCCAGTTCTTCCCGATAAAAGGCAAAGTTGGCCCGCCGTGCCTGTACCCGCTCTTCCAAGACCTGCAACTGCCCACGCCCAATGCCGGCCAGGATGTTGCTCATCCGGTAGTTGTAACCGATTTCGGAGTGCTGGTAATGGGGGGCGGGGTCACGCGCCTGCGTCGCCAGCTTGCGGGCGTGGGTGATCAGGGCTTCGTCGTCAGACACCAACATGCCACCGCCGGAGGTAGTAATGATTTTGTTGCCGTTGAAGGAGAAGATACCGGCACAGCCGTAGGTGCCCGGCGATTTGCCTTTATAAGTTGCGCCCAACGCTTCGGCGGCGTCTTCAATGAGCGGCACGCCATACTGCTGGCAGACCGCCAGGATGGGGTCAATGTCCGCGCTCTGGCCGTAAAGGTGGACGAGGATGACGGCTTTGGGCAGTTTGCCCTGCTGCGCCCGTTGGCGCAATGTTTCCGCCAGCAGCGCCGGGTTCATGTTCCAGGAGTCGGTTTCGCTGTCAATGAAGGTGGGACGGCCGTGCTGGTAAATGATGGGGTTGACGCTGGCGGAAAAGGTGAGGGTGGAGACCAGCACCTCATCGCCGGGGCCAATGCCCAGGTGGAGCAGCGCCAGGTGGAGCGCGGCCGTGCCGGAACTGAGGGCGACGGCGTGTGATGCGCCGACGGCTGCACAAAATTCCTGCTCGAAGGCATCCACGTTTGGCCCCAGCGGGGCGACCCAGTTGGCAGCAAACGCTTCCTGGATGTATGCCTGCTCATGCCCGGACATGTGCGGCGGGGAGAGATAGACGCGATCAATTGTCATTTTGTCTGTTTTTGATGATACGGGCGGGGATGCCTACGGCCGTGACGCCATCTGGCACATCCTGAATGACCACAGCCCCCGCGCCCACCGTACACCAATTACCCACCTGTCTTTGTGGGGTGACAATGCTGCCAATGCCAACTAAACTGCCGACGCCAATCTGCACATCACCGCCCAAATGAACGCCCGGCGCAATATGGGCAAAGTCGCCAATTTGGTTGTGGTGGTCAACGGTGCAAGCGGTATTGAGGATGACATGGCTGCCGATAACAGTGCCGGGATTAATGACAACGTTCGCACAAATCATCGTTCCAGAACCAATTTGAACATCGGGAGCGATGACGGCCGTTGGATGGCAAACGGTGATGAACTGCTCTCCCTGCGCCTGTAAAATCCGGGTTACCTGTTGCCGGGTCAGATTATTGCCAATAGCTACCACCAGGGCATCGTGAGTAATGCGAAAGAGATCGGCCGTTTTGCCTAATACCGGCAACTTACTTACCCGCTGACCCTGCCAGCTATCGGCGTCATCCAAAAACCCGACCGGTTCAACAGCTTCTCCGGCTGCCTGCATCCGCCAGAGAATATCAGCCACCACCTGCCCATGCCCGCCTGCGCCCAGCACAATAACCCGCATACTGTCACCCGGTCTGAATCTCACGCACTAACATAAATGCCTCGGCAGCCGGTAAACTAACCGTCGCCCCACGCAACCGGGCCAGGGCCTCTAAGGTTTGTAAGGAACGTGGATGTGGGAATTCCTTGATCTGGGATTGGTAACAGGCCATTGCCTGTAATTTCAAAGGTAAAAATTCGGTGATGTCCACAAATAAAGTGGGGGTAAATACCTGATCCCCAACAGGAACGGCCCACTCTGTTTCCGACATTGTTTCATAACAAAGCAGTTTGCGCACCGGGCAGCCGTCAATCGGTCGGGCAGCCACTAAGGCGGCCTGAAAGACGGCCTGATGATCGGCGTGAATGTCGCCACGGTGGGGTAAATAAATGGTGTGTGGCTGGAGTTCCCTAATCTTCCGGTTAATGGCGGCGGCCAATTCGTAACCGGGCACGGTGTCTAATTTGGGTGCAGGAAAGTCCAGAAAATGGATGTCGGTGACGCCTAACAATTCGTTGGCCTGGCGTAATTCCCGGCGTCCCTGTTCAATGAATTCAGTAGAGAACAATTCGGGAATACCACGAGTGACAACCAGCAGGGACACAGAATCGCCAACGGCCGTGTGCCGGGCCATCACCCCGCCACAGCCCAATACTTCATCATCAGGATGAGTGGCAATCACTAACACATTCATGGGTGTTACCTGATCACTTGTTCTGGCTCAATGGGGGCCGGTTGGTGTGGTTTTTCTACCAGGAATGAGCCAATGGCCAGCGCATCTAATCCTGTCGTCCAGAAGGTGCGCAAGGCGTCACGCGGGGAACAGACAATGGCTTCACCTTTGATGTTGAAGGAGGTGTTGAGCAGAATGGGGACGCCGGTACGGGCGGCAAAGGCTTCCAACAGCTGGTGGTATACCTCGTTGTGTTCCCGGCGCACCGTTTGGGCGCGCATGGTGCCATCAATGTGGACGATGGCCGGGGCGTGGGCGGTGGCTTCCTCTGTGGCGTCAAATGCCATGATCATGTAGGGTGATTCGGCGGCGTGTTGCATGAAGCGGTCGGTGCTTTCATGGGTTAGGGAGGGGCAGAAAGGGCGCCAATACTCGCGGAATTTGATCGCCTGATTCACCAGGTCACGCGCCTGCACGGTGCGCGGGTCGGCCAGGATGGAGCGCGCCCCTAGTGCGCGGGGGCCACCTTCCATGCGGTTTTGAAACCAGCCGACAATTTTGCCTTGCGCCAGCAGGTCGGCGGTGACGGCGGCAATGTCGTCGTGACGGCTGTAGGCCAGGCCACAGCTTTTAATTTGCAGTTCAATTTCGGCGTCGGAATAGCCGGGGCCAAGATAGACGTGTTCTAACGGCCGTACCCGTTCCCCCGTTAGTTGCTGGTGTAATGCCGCAGCCGCACCAATGCCCGTGCCAGAATCCGACGGGATGGGAAAGATAAACATCTGGTCAAACAGGCCGCTTTTATGGATGGCGTAGTTCATCTTTACATTCAGGGCCACACCGCCACTGATGCACAACGTCCGCAGTCCGGTTTGTTTTTGGAAGTGGCTCAGCAACCGTAAAACGCATTCTTCCAGAAGGTGCTGTGTCTCGTAGGCCAGGTCTTCATGGCGGGCATCCAGGGGCCTATTTCCCAGGCGTGGTTCCAGGCCAAACAGGTCTACCAGCCAGTCGGTATGCCGGTAAGAGTAGGTATGACGGCCGTGATGGATAGCGTTAGGATTCACCGTAAAGGAGAAGCCGTCGTCGGCCACCTGCACAATCTGGGCCAATGCCTGGCGGTATTGTTCGTTGGGGCGGCCAAAGGCAGCCAGCCCCATCACTTTATACTCACCATCGTAGGCGGCAAAACCGAGGAATTCGGTGATGGCCGCGTATAACCAGCCCAGAGAATGGGGAATCTTGATCTCATGCAGCATCTCAAGCTGGTCGCCGGAACCATGCCAGATGCAGGTGGTCTGCGAATCACCGGAGCCGTCAATGGTCAGCACCAGGGCTTCATCGTAGGGGGAGAGGTGATAAGCGGTGACGGCATGGGCGTAATGGTGGGGAATGGTTTTCAATTCCGGCAAGCGCACGTTGCCAAAATGGCGCACCAGATGGGCGCGGAAGGTCTCGCGCTGGTTGTCCAGATTAAAGAGGCGCAGGTTGCGCTGCTGCCAGGCCAGGGTGTTAGCGTCGGGTGGATATTGCTGATTCACGGCCGTGTAAAAGTCGGCCATACGGCCGTCGGTATACGCTTCACAATCCCAACCATAGGCGATGGTGTCCACTTCGGAAATGGAGATACCAGCCTGTTTACAACAAAACTCAATGGAGCGGATGGGAAATTGCCCGTCGGCATGTTTGAAGCGGATGAGCCGCTCCTCTTCCACATAGCTGACCAGTTCACCATCCACCAGCAGGCAAGCGGCCGGGTCTACGCCATAAAAAACACCGAGAATTATCATGTGAAGTTTTTCCTCAAAGCGTGTTTACGAAGGCTTCTTTCTTGTCATGCCCGCGTAGGCGGGCATCCATGTGATCGTTGATGGATTCCCGCTTTTGCGGGAATGACGGGCCTAGACAATCAGAGTAACGGGAAGAATCGATTCATCGGCGGATGTTTGATGAACCGTTCCTCGCCCAACAAAACGACGATTACGGTTTTGAAAATGATGTGCAAATCCAGCCAAAAGGATTGGCGGGCGACGTATTCCAGATCATACTCAATGCGCTCGTCCCAGGGGAGATGCGAACTGCCATAGATTTGCGCCAGACAGGTCAGCCCGCCTTTGACTTCCAGGCGGCGGCGCTGGCGGATATCATATGTTTCCAGGCTGGCGGGCAACGCCGGGCGCGGGCCGACAACAGACATATTGCCCAGCCAGACATTCCAGATTTGCGGCAGTTCATCAATTTTGGTGCGGCGAATAAAACGGCCGAAACCCGTCACTTCCGGGTCATGCAGGCGCACCTGGGCATTGACCTGTCGGTTGGGATTATGGGTCATGCTGCGGAATTTGTGAATGGTGATGAGTTGACCCTGCCGCCCCAGACGTTGCTGACTGTAGAGAATAGGACGGCCGTCCGTGAGCCAGATGATCACGGCCGTGACCACAAACAGCGGCGACAATAACAGCAGCGCCAACGAACTGACCACCAGATCAAACGGCCGTTTCAGCAGAAGAAATAATCCCTTTTGTTTGCAACAGGCGGGCATATTCCGCCTTGACTCTGGCAAACACCAACTGCTCGTCAAACAGTTCTTCGGCCATCTGACGGCCGTTTTGTCCCATTTGCCGCGCTTTTTCTTTATCGGTTAACAGGTCGAGGATGGCAGCAGCTAAGGCGTCTACATCGCTGAGGCGGGTCAGATAACCGTTACGGCCGTGTGTCACCGCTTCCCGGCAACCACGAATGTCCGTCACCACACAGGGCACCCCCATTGCCGACGCTTCCATGGGGGAACGCGGGAACCCTTCGCGGTGCGAGGGCAATACAAACAGATCCATCAGAGCATACAGTTCTGGCATGTCCTGGCGCATTCCGGTGAAGATGCAGGCATCGGCCAGGCCATAGTCGGCGGCAATCGCCGGGGTGAGAGCATCCGCCTTTTCTGTATCCAATGGCCCAACAATGAGGAAGTGAGTTTGCGGAATTTTGGTTACTACCTGTCGGGCGGCTGCCAACAGTTCCAGAATGCCTTTTTCAGCTACCAGCCGCCCTACAAAACCGACCACCGGCGCGTCCGGCGGAATGCCTAAGGTGGCGCGGGTGTGGGCTATAGTTTCCGGGGGTAGGCAATCCCGGTTGAAACGGGCAATATCTATGCCGTTGCCCAGGTATTTGATTTTTTCGGGGGAGCAAATGCGGGTAGTCACGGCCGTGAGCATATCTTCCCGGTTCTGTGACAAAATCACATCCGAACAACGGGCGGCGATCTTTTCCACGGTGATATAAAACCACCGCCAGAACGGTTTCATGCCCTCGTGAAAGTAAAAGCCGTGTACTGTATTCACAATGATCGGCGTCCCGGCCAGCCAGGCCGCCACCTGCCCCAACAGTCCCGGTTTGGGATTGTGCGTATGCACAATGGTAAACCGCTCCCGGCGAATCACCCGGTACAGCCGCCAGAGAGAAAGCAGGTCCGGTAGAGGGGAAAAACGACGTGTCATGGGCACGGCAATATGGCGAATACCCGACGCCTCCAATACCGGCACATCTGGCCCAAAAGCAGAAATCCCGATCACGTCATACCCGGCAGCCTGCAAACTTTGTAGCTGGTTCAAGAGCAAAAAGCGCAGCGACAGGTCTATGGTGGTGATATGGGCGACTTTGGGCGAAGGAGTACATGTGCTCCCTTTCTCAACCAACATGGGACGAAACCGGAGAAGAGACAGCTTTGCCTGCCTGTCTCTTGCGGCGTTGGGGTAGGCCCAGAATGTGAATTTCAAAACCCATCAAGATGACCAATAGCAACCAGTAAAGTCGGTCGGTGATGCTGCGGTTGTACGCCCAACTAATGTGCATACTCCACAGGGCAATCATCAGAATCAAAGCGGGAAGTGCATAAGACGTGCCTCTGGCCCGCCAAAAAAGGCGAAAACTGCTTACCAGCAAATAACCTGTCAACAGCAGATACAGTGTAAAACCAATAATGCCCAATTCCACTAAAAACCGCTGGGGTGTGCTGTGCATCTCATGGCCTGTGGGTGAATAAGGAGAATCATAAAACGCCCCCCAGCCAATACCCAAAAGTGGATAGTCTTGAAGAGCATTCCACATCCCCTGGCGCTGCAACAAGATGAAGTTTTCATCATCCGACAACACATCTTCATCACCGGCAAACGCCCGCAGGCGCTCTTCGATAGTGCCCACGCGCTCCTGAAAGAAAAAGCTGTTGGGCAAAAGCACCGAACCCTCGCCAAAATATAAAAAAGCCAGGAAGCCAACGCTCAAGAGAAAAGCCGGCACGATACGGCTGTAACCACCACGAAAAGAGTATAACAGCCCCAGGCTTAACAGCAGAAAGCCGACGATTAAAGCCAGATAGATGGAGCGACGCCCGGAAACGGCCACACCGTACAGAACCAGCAAAAGGCAAATGTAGAGAAAGCCTCTTTCCCGCAGCGAAACATCGGGATAACTGATATAGATAAGAACAATCCAGAAAGCGGAGGCCATGTAAATGCCCACATGCACACGATTGCGGAACGGCCCGGTAGCCTCTATATCGCCACCAGCCAGGAACCCATCCACAGCCACCCAAAGCGCCGCCAGGACTGCACCATAAGCCAGAAACCGAAGCAGATAACGCAATAAATCGGGGTATTGAACCAGCCAGTTGTAAAAAGTTAATAACAGTGCCAGCGCGTAAACCAGCAAGAGCCATTGGGTGATGGCCCAAAAGGGGCGGTCGCTCATCTTGAACAAGTTAACAGCAGCCAACAGGATGATGATACTCAGCACATGGGCCAAAAAATGGTTGTATACGGGTAGATTGTACCGCATGAAGTAGAAGAGTGAGGCGACAACTAACAACCCAATGCCCAATTCAAAGGGGCCGATATTGTTGGCCACACCTGGCACTAAACCAAATCCGGTCAGGTATGCCGTGGCGGCCACCAGAGCCAACCACACGATGAGCGGCCGGGGAACAGGGACTTTTGTTTCCAAAGAGGGGATAGCGGTCATCTGGTTAGCGTCGTAATCACTCTGGCCACCTGCTCTGCCGCATCCGTGCGTGTGGCCAGGTTGTTTTGCAGGTAAGCGATAGTCACGGCCGTGTCCACCCCCTGCCCACTCAACAACGCCTGCACCTGTGGAGCCAACGGCCGTTGCGAGTACAGCCCCAATGCCACTCCACCAGACACATAGTCATGCACAAAACCCACGCCGGGAATCTCCAGGACGGCCAACGGCAAACCAAACACCAGCGCCTCCAGACCAACAGTGGAGGCCAGCACAACAGCCGCCTGGGCCACGGTGAACAGCGGATAAAGGGGGGATTGCCCCAAAACCGTTATCCGCTGGGGATAAGAAGTGGCAGCGGCAATGGCCTGAAATGCGGACAGTGATTCGCGTGCATGGAGTTTGATGATGAGATGAAAGCCAGGGTCAGCAAACAGGGGGGTGATTTCGACCAGAAAACGGTGTACCAGCGCCATTTTTTCGGCGGTGGTGCAAAAGCCCTGGTCGTCAATGGGGTTGGAAAGAAAGAGTAAGTTGGTCTTGCCAAAACCATATGTAGCTCTTAGTTGCTCTGCCTGCGGCTGCCAATCTGTCTGGCAGATGTGGTCAAAGCGGGGGCTACCGGTGCAATGGATGGTTTCTGGCGGCGCACCCTGGGCCCGAAAGTAGGCGGCGCTGCTTTCGCCCCAGGCGGCAATAGCCGCCGCGCCGCCGCGGCCGTAAGCGTCTTGTTCTTTGTCGGCAGGCAAGGAAAAACGGATGCCCTCTTGCATGAGTAAAAAGGGGATGTCACGGCCGTGTAACATTCTGACAATGTGGTCATAGGGAAAAGCGGCATCGTTGGGCAGCACCACTAAATCGGGATGGGTTTGAAATGTGTGGCGCAACGGCCGTTGCAACATCAGCCACCAACTCGCTTCCCGCGCCAGACCGCGCAGCCGATGACTGGCCCGTCCACCCTGTTTACCGGCCGACGGTGAAGAGCGAATTTGCCGGTCTGGGATAGAGACAAAGTCATCGGCCATTGGGAATTGGGCGGCAGGTGAAGGGAAACCCCGAAATGGACACAACGAGATAACCCGACAGTGATAGCCTCCTTGCTGTTTGAGTTCAGCATTCACCGGTTGCATCATCGCTACGTGATGGCCGGGGTTAGATATCACAAAATCAATCCGGGGCATGAATTTCAGGGGTGGGGCGATTGGGCAAATCGGCTTGCGGTGCCTGACTCTTCTACAAGCTGCCGGTCAATTTCTCGGCCTACTTGCTCACACAGGCGCACCACATAGTCTACTTCGGCCAACGGCGTCAACGGTTCATCTTCGCCACGCAGATAGCGGTCTACGGCCGCCATAATGCGTGTATGCGGCGTCTCGCCGCGTAGTTGCCACCAGGCATAGCCCAACCTGTTGGGCAGCCAGGCCAACCCGGCCCCTGCTGTTTCGGCAGCTTTATACCCACCCAACGGCCGTCGCCCGCGCCCATCCTGGTAACGGGATAAGGTAGCAAAATCACTCAACAAATCTACCTGAATGATCCCTTCCGTTCCCTGTAAGGTAAACGCCCGCCGGTTTTGGTGACAGTTAGCCGAAAAATGAACGGTCGCCAGGCAGGTATCGCCTTTCAGGGTAATGAGTACCTCATCGGCGGGTGCGCCTTCCGGCGCGTTGGCGGTGTGTAATGCCTGCACATCAGCTACTTGCAGCGGGCCGGCGAAGTAGTGCGTCAGGTATAGCTCATGGGGCAGCGTCTCAAACCAGCGACCACCGGGTAATGTGTGTGACCAATGATTGTTGCCCACCAGCATCCGGTCGGCTGTCGGGCTGGTGAGAAATTCACGCCGGATGCGAATGATGCGGCCGATGCGCCCTTCATCCACCCACTTTTTGGCCTGCTCCACACAACGGGCCACCTTCAGGTTATGCACGACGGTAATGGAAAGCTGTTTTTCTTGGGCTAACAGTGCCATTTCCTCCCAGTCAGCGGCGTTTGTCACCAGCGGTTTTTCAATAACCAGGTGACGCCCGGCGGCCAAGACCTGTTGGGCGATGGCGGCGTGGCTTTGGGGTGGCGTACACACATCCACCACATCACAGTCAGCAATCAGTTGTTCCAGGCTGTCATACACAGTGGGGATATGAAACTGGCTGGCACGCTGCTGCGCCATGTCACGGTTCAGGTCAAAAACGCCCACAACCGTACCACCATGAGTGCGCTGCCACCCTTTGAGATGGGCCGGAGCAATGACACCTGTACCCACCAGACCTACTTTGTAATTCATCATGTTTCAAATGGTTCCTTCAATTGCGGCCACATAACGGGCCAGCACTGTTTCGGCGCGGAAACGTTCGGCTGACTGACGGCCGTGCCACCCCATAGCATCTCGTTTTTCCGGGTTATCCAGTAAAAAGAGGATTTTCTCTGCTATGGCCTGAGCATCACCTACCGGCGTCAGAAAGCCATCCTGCCCATCGGCCGTAATGATTTCCGATGGGCCTGACGGGCAATCGGTAGCAATAACCGGCGCGCCACAGGCCATAGCCTGGATGAGAACACCGGGCAGCCCTTCAAAGCGAGAGGACAACACAAACCCGGTGCAGCGAGCCATGTATTTGAACGGGTTTTTATCAAAACCAGGCAAATCTACGTCGGGTGCGATGCCTAATGTTTGTGCCAGTTGTATCAGTTCTGTACGGCCGTTTCCCTCACCCAGGATGAGCAGGCGGCACGGCCGTGTTGCCCGCACCAGGGCAAAGGCGCGTAGAAGCGTGGCGAAATCTTTCTCTGGCACCAGACGCCCCACACCTAAAATGATGGGGATATTTTCGGCAAACCAGGGGTGGTCAATCGGTTCATCAGCTAATGCCGCTAAGTCAGAGGTCAAAATGGGGGTGTAAACAACCTGTATCTTGTCTGGCGGCAAATGGAGTCTGGCTATGAGGTCGTCTTTGACGCCTTGTGACACGGCCGTGACCAGATCGGCCCGTTCATAGGTGAAGCGTTTGAAGGTGGTCATCAACCGCCGCTTCCACGTTCTCTGACCATGAAACAGCACATTTCTTTCCGACAACAGCACCCGGCCCGCACAACGTGCCAACCAACTGGCCCAAACGGCCGTGACATTGGTGCCACTCGATGTGGAAAAAAGGACATCGGGTTGGTGCTGCCTTAACAGGCGGGATAAAGGGCACCAGGCCGTCAGGACATTGCTGGCGTCAAGGACATGCACCCTAACATCAGGCGGCAGGTCTTCTAGCAAAATGCCATCTTTTTTTACTAAAACCAGAGACAAATCAAACTTTTCCCGGCTCAACTGTCGCAGCAATGTTAAAGACACCCGGTCAGCTCCACCCTGGCCCAATGTGGGCCGCAGGATAAACAGTTTACAGGCCATCCAATACTTTGCGGGCGCGGGCTTCCCAGGTGTAGTGTGCTAATAAATCTTGCCGGGCGGTTTGCCCCAGGCGATGGCGCAGGTCAGGGTCAGCAATGAGGCGGTTTACGGCCGTGACCCATCCCTCCACATCATCCGGCGCAACCAACAGCGCATTGCGTTCATGCACTAGCACTTCCCGCAACACCGGCAAATCTGAGGAAACGATGGCTTTCCCCGCGGCCATATACTCAAAAAGTTTCATAGGTGACATCCACCGGCTGGTATCCGTTTTCCCACTGGCGACTTGAACCTGACGTTGATAAGGCATTAGCAAAATATCCATCTGCTGATAATAACTTGACAGTTCTGCCGGGGGCACAAAACCGTGCAACCGCAGATTACTGTCAGATACCAATTCCCGCCAATGTTGAATATCGCGTTCAGTTCCGCCCACCAGATCAAACTGACAATCGTTCAAACGCCTCGCCAATTCCATTATCATTTCAACCCCCCTACCTGGGTAAAGGTGACCAACATAGCCAATTTTGACGTGGCCGTGACTGTTTGTTTGTTCATTAACCCGATCTGCATCAAACATCACATCTGCACCATCATGGGCTACTATGCTATCACCATGAGGTTGCAAACCTGCCTTTGTCAGATCATCAGTTAACGCCTGGGAAATAACTACCAGCCGCCGAAAGGTGGGGGCAGCCAACATCTGGCGCATCAGATAGCGCCCTGCCCAACCCGCAGGGATTCCATGCGCTTCAAACAGAACGGGATAACCCTGCCTGACCGCCAGCCAACCGCCCCACAAGTCACGGCTGTAAATGAGGGGCTGTTCGTGATGCTTTCGCCACTGCCACAACAACCGCCACTGTTCCCATGTATACCTGATTCCACCCCCGCTGTTCTCTGGTCGTGGTAGTTTGAGAATGGTGAAATCCGGCGTTACGCCATAAAACGCAAAATCATCCACCACATCCGGTTCCTCACGGGTCGGGCACAACTTTGTTACCAATGTGACAGAGTGCCCGGCCTGCGCCAACGCCTGGCACATCTTCATCACCTGAATGCTGCTGGCCCGCCGCGAGGGGACATAAGACGTTGAAAGATAAAGCATACGCATAGAAATTTAGAACTTTTGAGGAGCTCCCAAGATTATCAATTATGCCCCTTGTCCAGAAGATAAAAGTTTCTTTGATATAACGCTCGCTTCACTTGACTTTGGTAAAAGTGAGACTCACTTTATTCACCATAATGGGCTATATGAAGCAGGCGATGAAACGATTAATGTCAACTTCGTTGGAAATAAAGAGTGGTTCCCCAATAGCGACGATAATATTTGCCGCCTAAACTGGTCACCCAGGATTTTAGATTGCGATTGTATGATTTTCCCAGAAGTCCTTGACCAAGCATGTGAGGCTGTTGAATAGGTACAAGACCGGCTAATCCGGCCATCCTCATTAGCGTTTTGTTCGTAAAGCAATTGATATGTTCAAGAGGATGCACGGCATCGTGAATTGGACGCCATTTAACCTTTTTTACTGCCGATTCAATTCCTTGCCCATTGGGCACTGATAGGCGAATTATGCCATCCTTCTTAAGAAGCCCCACAAGAATATTTAGCGTGTACAAAGGCTGATTGATATGTTCAAAAACCTGTTCGGCGTTAATGAAGTCGAATCTGCGCTCTCCCACCTGAGTAATATCTTCAATAACCTCTACGCCATTGTTTTGAGCATACGCAATTCTTTCTAGAGAAATTTCAGCGCCCGCAACTTTATAGCCAAAAGCCTTAGCCATCATGCACCAATACCCCCATCCCATGCCAAAGTCTAATATATCGATATTTGAAGGCTTCTTCTTGAGCAAGTAGGCAATCAATTCCACTTGTCGAGCATAGCCCGAATAGAGTGCAATGTCTGCTTCTTGTTTTTTGATCTTGCTCTGCTCTGCAGAAATCCATTGGTTATATAACATATCCATACCCTCACTATTAAGAATATAGGGCTGCCATATAAAACCACATTGACGACACTTGACCAGTTCATATTTGGTATCAATCAAAACTTGTCGGTCTATTTTATTCTCATAATAGTTTGCAAGAAAATTCCACACAAGCGGATCTGTAAAATGAAGTGAAAGCAGTATCTCGGCTTGTTCAGAACCACATATGTCACAGATAGACCGATATTCAAACATCATTTTTCGCAACTCCGCTTAGGCCAGTTTGGTTAATGTCCTGTATTCGATTGAATGGCTCGCTCACTTGGATCTGGATTGAACATACACCCTACAATCCGGCGGCCACAGCGATTTAACGACTACAAAGTCTCATAACACCATAAAAACGCTAGATGACCAAAATCATCATGCCAGCCATTGCATCTCCTGCCAGAGTTGGGCAACGCGGTGTTTATGCAGGTGACAACTTTTCACTAATTCATAACATCTTGTAGCTATTTGCTGCGTATGCCCTGAGTCCTCTATCTTTTCTAAAGCTTCATCAAGATTTGCAAAATCCTGACTTAAGGGGATGTAGTGTACATCGGGTTCCAACAATCCGTTGTATGTGCCCGCAACCAATACCTGGCAAGTCATGCACCCCATGGCCTCAAAATGGCGGGAGGTGATATGTTTGCCGGAGGGAAGCCCATCTATTCGTGGCTTAAACAATTGATACAGAGCTTGTGCGTCTAAATTTGGATGCTCCGCCACGTGGTTTTCTATATCCTTCTGAATCTGATCCGATTTATCAAGATATATTGCTCCTGCTTCGGTTGAAATTGTACAGATAGTTTGATTGAGGAAATGCGCCCAACCAGCACGGTCGAATCGGTCTGCCAGATTATCTGAATAGTCAATGAGCCATTGGGGTTTCCTATGCCCGATTTGAGTAATTACATCAGCCAATTCATTTCGGCTATTATCCAACAAAATCGGTGGATACCGGGCTGTGCGGCTACCGATAATTGTTTTACGTTTAACTGGTGGAATATTTGGCGAATAGATACTCAGGTTTGTTGCGTGAGGCAAGGAAATTGTTTTGGTTAAGTCACCGTATAAATAGTCTGCACTTTCTTGCGGCAGCAAAGAACAAACCAGATCCACTCCAGCCTGCTGGATAAAGCGGCGTTTGTAACTGAAATCTTTGTATTCGTTGCGTGGGAAATAAATCAGTTTGCCACGACGTTTTTGCAGTAAATAGGCTAGAGCTGCACTGCGTTTAGTAGCATAGCCCGGATCTATCGAGTGTAAAACAATCAAATACTCTGACTGCAAGATGGCACCGTAAAGAAGTGGGGAAGTCCAACGCCAATCAAAAGCTTGGGCGTCAATTCCAGGATAGGCAAGTAAAGCATCACGCCAGTCTAGATCATACTCAAACCCGGTGCGTGCCATATGAAGAATGGCAGTGGTCATGGTGATTTCACCCCAACGGCCAAGAGGCTTTTCCCCCTTTCTACACCCCGTGTTAAGTGCATAGTATGGCGATAAAACAGCAAAAATGCCGTCCATAGTAATCGATCAAAGAAAAAGCGGGCTAACCAGCGGCGATGTAATGTATATAAGCCACGAACCACCTCAACCTGGAACCCCGTTACCCGCAGAATCTGAGCCAAACTTTCAGTGGTAAAGCTGGTTTCATGGGTGAAATCTACATAGCGCGAACGGATATTGAACGGATTGCTCATGTTGGGTACTTTTATCAAAACCCGACCACCAGATTTCAGCTTCATGTGAATTGCCTGTAAAGTAGGTAGGACATCCTCTTTTGGCAAATGCTCCAGCACATCACTCATAACCACCAGATCAAATTGATAAGCCGTTTCTTTTAGATAGGTCAACCCATCTGCACAAACGACATTCTCGATGCCCATCTGCTGGCAGAATGCTACTTGTTCGGGGGAAATATCCAACCCATGAGTATGGGAATAACCCAAACTTTGGCAAGCGCTCAGAAAGCCACCCTTACCACAACCAATTTCCAAAATGACGGCTTTTTTATCGGTGGGGAAGTAGGGGGCAAACTCGCGGATATAGGTGGCAGATGCTTTTTGTATACCCTCTTCTGTTAAATCGTTGAGTGGGGCGTAGGAATGGGTCAGGTAGGTATCATAAATCGGGGAATGGTACTCTTTCTTGCTCATATGGCATATTGATTAAGCCAAAGATCGAACATTAGTAAACCGAAAACCTCGCGGGAGAACTTAGTTTCAGCTGTGAAGTTCATTTTCTGTAAGGCATACAAGTGATTAAATGGGGAGTCCAATATTTGTTCACGAATAAGGTGAGAAGAGCGATTAACAAAAGTGCCTATCGGCGTTGTAAACCCCATCTTGTCGGTCCGAAAGATGACAGATTCCGGCAACAACCCCTGCGCCATTTGTCGCAGAATATGCTTGAGTGTCCGGTCTTGTATGAAAGCCTTAGAATCGAGTTGGCGCACATGCCGCACAAGTTTTTGATGCAAAAAGCTAGGGCGGCTTTCCAGAGAATGACGACCACACATTTTATCATCTATGTTGAGTAAACCGGCTAGAAAATAGCGCCGATCAAATCGAAGCATTGCCTCCATGTCGTCGCTATCTTTCTGACAGATAATGAATTCATTTTTAAACGTTTGCTCTACTTTGTCTTCATAGAATTTATAAAAACCCGTTGTTCCTTTCCGGTGGGTCATTTCAAAACGATCCACAGTTGTGGACAACGGCCCCATTTTCTGGAAAAGTCCTTTATATGAATCTTGATAACACTGACCCAATGTCAGTTGATAACGTAAGTAGCCACCAAATAGTTCATCTCCACCTGTTCCTGTCAAAATAACCTTGAAGCGCCGTTTTACCTGAGCCAACAAATCTTCAAGTGGTAAAATAACGGAACCGATCGTTAGTTCATCAAAATCTTGTACTATGTCAGTTAACTTTTGTACAAGGTTTAGAGATTCCTCCTGTGCGTTCACAACGAACAAACGAATAT
The DNA here is from genome assembly GCA_019637635.1 of Anaerolineae bacterium. Lineage (GTDB taxonomy): Bacteria > Chloroflexota > Anaerolineae > Promineifilales > Promineifilaceae > CAADGU01. Next base: position 34,471 of record JAHBVI010000041.1, on the reverse strand, counting down.
CGGTATTGGCTACAACTTGTTTAGCATGAATAGTTTCATTACATTCGCCATCAGCATAGTTACAGTGATAAGCCAGTTCAGGGTTAGTGATACGGGTGATAAGACTGGAATCAAGGCCACCACTACAGAAGGTGGTGAATGACGTATCACTAATGGTAGATTCCAATACGCACTGGATAAGGAGTTCTTTGGTTTCAGCAATCCATTCAGATGTTAACGGCCGTTTTGGTTGCTGTACAGGAGCTAAAATATCTTCGTAACACGTTGTCGTCAACTGCCCAGTGGTGAGATCAAACGTGACCATATGACCTGGGAGTACCTTCTTAATTTCACGCAAAAAGGTCTTGTCACCAAATGTGAACTGATACCGGACATATTCTGACATCGCTTCATAATCTAGAGACGGCCGTTGATCTTTAACCTCTAAGATAGTCTTGATCATGGTAGCGATACAAATGCCATTTTCATCATGCCAATAATACAATGGCTTGATCCCCAACTGATCTCGAACCAGGTACAGTTTTCGTTGGACTTTATCGTACATAATAAAAGCCCAAAACCCGACAAGTTCGGTGAGAATCTTTGGCCCCCACTGCCCCCAACCATATAATAAAACCTCTGCATCATTAACGCCGGCAACTGGTACCCCTTCCAGAATTAGCTGCTTTTTGAGATCATTAAAATTGTAGATTTCCCCATTATAGACCATGACATGGGTCTCATTTTCCATCGGCTCTGTGCCCCGTTCATCCAGTCCTATGATTGAGAGACGGGTATGGCCTAACTGCACTACGCCATCTGACCAAAACCCAATTTCGTCCGGGCCACGCTTACGCAGGCTGCGTAAAGTCAGGTGGCTGAACGGCCGTTTAACCCCTACCGCTCCAAAAACACCGCACATTTCAGATTCCCTCTTCCTGGCGACTAAAAGCCAACCGTGCGCCTTCGCTTAATTGCATCGGAGAACGCTCTAATAGATTCGACAGCAATGTTGAATCTCCTAAACAGTGACGCATGTCGCCTGCCCTGAACCCCCCTACTACCTCTGGGAAACATTGTACTTTGATTGCTTCAGCAATCAGGTTACATGCTTCAACCAAGGTCGTAGGCACCCCCGAACACACATTGATAATCGGTGGTGCAGCTTTTTCAGTCAACAACGCCAGAATTGCCTCTACCACGTCCCCTACATAAACCCAATCCCGTATCTGACGGCCGTCTTCAAACAGCTTCGGTGGCTGTTCATTAGTAATCCAACCAGCTATTCTGGCAATTATCGTAGACTCGCTATCAAACACACGCATTCTCTGTCCATAAACTGAGGAAAAACGCAAGATATGCACAGGGCAAGCAGAAAATCCACGGAAACATAATTCCTGCATATACTTTGATGCTCCATATCCTTCCAAAGGGCCAGGTGCAGCTTCTTCAGTAATTGGCATGATTTCAGCGACAGTGCCACATTGCGGACAAAGAACCTGATATTGTCCTTGAGCCAGAGCGTCTGGCTGTCGCTCCCCAGTGGTCACTTTAGAACAAGTGGGACACTTGTACATATAGTTCGCCCCATAAACGCTGAAACTACTGGCCAGCACGATTTTTTCGAGTCTCGACCATGTTTTGGCGATTTCGACCAACCGGGCAGTTCCCGCCACATTAGCCGAGATTAGATTGGAAAATTCTTGTGCTGCCCGTGACACACCACCCAGAGCAGCTAGATGAATGATCGCTTCGACATCATCAAAACGAGCATCTGGTCGCCAATAACGCAAATCAGCAAAACAGTAAGTAACATCTGCCCGCAAATAATCAGGCGGGTACTGATAAACACCAGGATCGAGGCTATCAATGACTATGACCTCATCACCTTGTGACCGCAATCCGTCCACAACATGTGAGCCAATAAACCCTGCACCTCCCGTCACTAAAACTTTCATAGCATACTGCCTTCTAATGCTCTCTCAATTTCCTGACGATTCGTCAGGAACCAGTTCACCGTTTTTGCCAATCCCTCGCGCAAATCCGCTTGTGGATTAAATCCTAAAACTGAGTGAGCCAGTTCGATGCTTGCCTGACGATGGAAGCTGTTATCCCAACTACGGCGTGGCGCAAATTCAATACTGCTTTTGGAGTGGCACAACTCAATGATCATCTTGGCCAGATCTATAATCCGTGTCTGAATACCGGTCCCTAGATTAAAAGCTTCTCCCCCAGCTTCGGGAACAACAGCTGCCCGCAACAACCCATCTACCAAATCTTCCACAAATATGAAGTCCCGTGATTCCTGACCAGTACCAGTAATGATAAGAGGTAGGTTGTGCATCGCTTTCCAGATAAAGTTTGGGATAACATTTCGGTAACGACCGGGCAATTCACCTGGACCGTAGGAATTGAAAAAACGACAACGTACCGTACTGACCATAGGGTTAAAATAGTTGCAATAGAACTCCCCCAAGGCTTTGGTAATCTGGTATGGGGTATCCATGTGTAAACTCACCGGCATATCTTCCCGAATAGGACCATCAATAATATGGCCGGCTATAGAACAACCTGCTGACGCATAGACAACCCGCCGTGCTTTATGTTCCTTAGCCCACATAAGTGTTGTTAAAGTGCCTTCTCCGTTGGTACGCAAATCGTCCAGAGGATGGTCAACACTGTTTTGATTAGCAAAAAAGGCAGCCAGGTGATAAACAATTGGGCGCGAAACCACAAGACTTATCTGCGGTAAATCAACCACGTCGCCTCGGAAAAATTCCACCCGTTCATCGTCAGGCAACAGCCATTGATAACCAGAAGAAAGGTTGTCTATGACCAGAACACGCGCCACATTTTCGCTCAAAAGCCTTTTCACCAAACGTGAACCGATGGCCCCAGCCCCACCCGTAACCACAACATCACTCCCGCCGAGGGTATTCATTTCAATATTTTTGCTCATATGTTTTCCTTGTTGATCATGAAAGTTACATAGTAGAGGCCTGCCCGAGACAGCATTTTTGGATCAAGATAACCGCTGTTCTCGTTTTAGATAGAACCAAAATCCAAAAACTTGCATCAGAGAATTGCCCCAGTTCATAATAATTCTGGCAATAACAATTCCCCATATTCCATATGGGATTAGCACTAAATACAAAAGCACTGTTCCTACAGGCGTCAAAATGGAGACACCATACTCGAATGCAGCCTTTTGTTGTGCGCGTAAAATATTGGCCATATACGTAAATGGGGCCGAAGCCAATAGACTAAACCACATCCATTGGGCATAGGGTACTGAATAAAGATACTCGGCTGAGAATAGAAACGGGATGATATATGGAAGCATGAAGTACCCGGCAATGCCAACTAACAAAAAAACCAATAGCAACCAAACGAATTTATTTCTTAAGTAATTCCAACCCGCGGTTACTGATTGGGCCTTATACAGGTGAGGAGTCATGTACTGGTCAAAAACAAGGTATAGCTTTTTTCCATGGTGGGGGAAAATCATGGCTATGGAATAAATGGCCACATCAGTAACAGAAAAATATCTGTCCAAAATTAACTTGTCCGCATTTATCATCGCCCCTAACATCGTAGCCATGCTAACATGCCAACCGAACTTTACCGCAACCTCGTTTAAGATATGGTTTTCCCGTTGCCGTAAGATGTAACTGAGCGACCACATGGTAACCAATGCTGGCATACCTAACATCGCTACCAGGAGAGCAGCTAAGGTCGTGAAACCTGCAAGCACAAATAGAAATAGTGTAAGCAGACTGACCAGCAAAGCCAAGACTTCGAGGAAGGCACTTAAACGTAGTTGCCCTCGACCCTGCAACCACGCTGTATAATATATTTCGAGACGAAAAGGGAAAAAAAACGCGGCTATCAACAGCCCATTGGCAAGCATGGTTTGCTCTTGAGAACGATAATAGAAAGAGACGGCTAATACAGCCAGCGATCCGATGATATTGGTAATAACTACTGGCTTTAATATCTTTGTCAAATTGCCGTCATATCGTTTTGCCGCCGAAATCTTGAGGCTGTGATTCAAGCCTTGTAAGCCAATGGTACCGGCTATGGACATAATAGAAATAATCAGTTGATAATACCCAAAGATTTCCAATGAAAATGCACGTGCCATCATGCTACTGGTTAAGATGCCAATAACAATGCCAGCGGCTTGCGCTATGCCCAGGTTTGTTAAGCTAAACCACTGCGCTTTTCGAGCGATAATTGTCTTTTTTAGCAGCACGAATTTTGGGGTTTGCAACATGTCCCGCAGTATTCAGAGCAGTATCGAGGCAATCCGCTTGGCAGCATGACCATCCCAAAGCGGAATAGGTTGGGGCGACGGCCGTTTCCCAGCCAGGATGCTTTGCACTTCACTCCGCAGTTGAGGCATATTGTGTCCTACTAGCTTGTTAGTACCCAATGCGATAGTAATTGGTCGCTCAGTGTTTTCACGCACGGTAAGACAAGGCGTACCTAAGAAAGAGGTTTCTTCCTGAACCCCCCCTGAATCTGTAATCACAAATGAAGCACGGTTCTGCAAAGCCAGGAATTCCAAATATCCTAATGGTTCTGTCAACAACAATCTATCCACAGACAGACCTAAATTAGCCAGTCTATGTCGGGTACGAGGATGGATAGGAAAAAGCAAAGGCAGATCGTGCGCTATAATTACCAACGTTTCTACAATCTTATGTAACGCAAGGGGGTCATCAACGTTAGATGGTCGATGAAGTGTCACCAAGCCAAAAGAGCTCGATAAATCAAATCGGCCTTGTAACTCTAGCCAGGCAGTATCAACCTGCGGCATTAAGCTCACCAGAGTATCAATCATGACATTACCTACAAGATGAATCTTTGCAGGTGTAATTCCTTCCCGTCGCAAATTCTCGTCACCATCCGATGAAGGGGTAAACAACCAATCCGCCAATTGATCAGTAAGAATGCGATTTATTTCCTCTGGCATGGTGCGGTCAAAAGAACGTAGACCAGCTTCGACATGACCGACCGGTACGCTCAATTTGGAACAGACTAAAGCGGCGGCGATAGTTGAGTTGACATCCCCGTAAACAAGCACAAAATCCGGTTTGTACTGCTGCACTACTTGTTCAAAACGCACCATAACTTGGGCTGTTTGTTGAGCATGTGAACCAGAGCCCACACTGAGGTTTATATCTGGTTCCGGCAGGCCCAATTGCCGAAAAAACACCTCCGACATATTGTGGTCATAATGTTGACCTGTATGCACCAAAACCTGATGAACCTTTTTGTGTTGGGATAATGCGATTATGACAGGGCCTGCTTTCATAAAATTTGGACGTGCCCCGACAACATGGATTATGAGCAAGAATCTAACTCCTTAACTGGTGGTCATTTGTCCAGATATCTTGTCTGTCACCAGACTTGAATACATTATTCAGTATGTTGGAGCGGTCTTAATGTTGATGTAGTGCGAGCGAGTATAGGTGTGCCGGGGCGCACGGCCGTGCGCCCCGGCACACGTTGTATCCATTTCATCAGCAGCTACATCACCTTCGAGTTTATTGAACGGGAAACTGGCAAAAGTATAGGGGGGGGGGGGTGCACGGCCGTGTTATTCCTGTTCCGTTATAGCAGATCATGTTCCAACAGCAGAACTTCAACCCTGGCGAGAAACTTCAATAATGGCTTGGGTTCTAAGCTTTCCATAAGTGGTTCATGTTTTTCTACCGCTTCAAACGGGTGTACATGCCACACACCTGCTTCCCGGTCAATGCCAAAAAGCCGCCGACCTGCCTCAATTAACGCCAGATATAATGAACCTGACTTCTCGCCAAAAAACACCTGCACAAATAAATCATGCCGGATGTGTAAGCGCAGTGACAGAGTAATATCGGTACGTTCTGTCTCGTCAAGCGAAGAAATAAACCAGAATTTTTCTAATGCTTCCCTGGCTTCCTCTCTGAGTTCAAGCATTTGGCTCATTGTCAATGCTCCGCAACTCCTGCAATTTCCGCTCCAGGGTCACAATGCCACCGACGGCCGTCTCCCAGGCCATAGCGTCTTGTTCAACTTCCCAACTATAATTCATCTGCTGCGTAACGCGCCGGGCAATAAATTCGTCAAAGGAAACACCATATTTACGACTAAAGGTCAATAAGGTGTGATGGTGACGACCAAGTTCCCGCAAATATTCGGCTTCGATCAGGCGGCGTACCTTAGCATCTGTATCCCGCTCATCTGGAAATGTCTCATCAAGAAAACTTTGCGTCTTTTCCAACAATTTCACAGTTGCCATTTCATACCTCCACCAGTGTCTTTCATCGCCTTGCCTGCCAGGCAGAAGTTCTCTATACCAACTCCTGGCGGCGTTGTTTCTGACGCAGGAACTCCGCAAAGTCCACCACCTCGGTTAACATAGCCTCAGGGAGATCATCAACCACTGTCAGCAACTGCGTTCGGGCGCCCACCGTTTGTTGCGCCGGTTTCAGCAATTCTAACTGCTGCTCAGACAAGGTAGCCAGGCCAATGGTCTCCGTAAACGCTTCTGGATCATCAGCGCTGGCCGGGATGAGTTCGCCATCACGATCCACCTTTACCCAATCACCAAATAATTCCACCAGATACGCCTCTCCATCGGCAAACAACTCCACTACAACACCAGAAGTGCCGAGCGCTACATCCTGACCATCAGCCAGGGTGATCACCTCACGTAACTTAACCGAATCAAATAACTGGTAGCGATAGTTGTTCATCATTTCCTACTCTTTCGCCTTTCTGGATAGGCTGTCACAAATCGGGCAACATCCTGTTCAAACAAGACAATCCATACTGTTCGTACCAGACAAGAGCGCCTGGAGGGGCCACTAATCCATACACTTGCCTCATAAAAGTAACCAAAAGTATTCTGCCCGCTTGATTGTAACAAATCTGCGGATACTTTTGCTAACAATGCGTTGCGCAAAATCTCCGCTGAATGAAAACCCATTACCTCCCGCCAGAAACGACGTTTATCGCCTCCCTCACCGGGTTCTGTCTGGTAGTTGAGCAGATATTCAGCCTTTGCTAATGGAACTTCAACACGAGTAATTTCCAGGGACATATGCTTTGTAGAACTTTTGAAGACCGACGCTATACAGTGCTCATGGTCACGTCGTCTGTATTCAGCACGGCCGTGCCCCACCCACCACCTCTACCAACCCCATCAAATCAGCCACCCCCACCACGCCTAACTTGTCCCATTCCGCCTGCTGCTCCGGCGTCAGCCGCGCCAGAAAGCGCGTGCCCACCGCCTGCGCCGCCTGGTAATCAGACAGCCCATCCCCTACCATCAACACTTCATCTGGCTGCCAGCCATATCTTTGCAAAATGTCTTGCAAAATTTCCGGCTTGGTGCAGGGAGTGCCCCACACTTCCCGAAAACGGCCGTGCAAGTCGCGTTCATTCACAATAAAATCCAGTTCCGTCTGTGGCGTACCCGAAGCCACAAAAGCGGGCAGCCACCCTTGTATGGCCGCCAACGTTTCTGCCGCGCCGGGTACAAAGGGGCAACGCAGCACTTTTTCCAGCACCAGCCCCTCAAAAGCCGCGCCTAATTCGCGCTCATCCTGGGGGGTATACGGCCGTTGCCACAACGCCTCCACCACATAGCGAAACTTCACATACCGGGACACACCCAAATTTGCCAGATGAAAGGCCAACACCGCCTCCCGGTGTTCCGGCCAATCGGCAAACAGTTCCAAAAACGCTTCCGTCTTGATATTCCCCGACTCCAAAATCACCCCATCAAAATCAAATACCACCGCCCGCAGGCCGTGGAAAAGTTGTTCCAGTTTCGTCATAGAATGGTAATCGGTTATCGGTAATCCGTAATCGGTTTTACGTACTTCGGATTACGGATAACGGGTTACGGCTCACAGGTTACGGGCTACACCACCCGGCAGCGGCAGCCACACAGCAGTTCAATGTCTACCGGCGCGATGTGCCGCTCTGCCCCACTCTGGCGAACGTGCAAAACGACTAATGTGTACGGGTTAAACACCACCACATCCTTGAGGCCCTGCGACAGATAAAATTGCGGGCCAATCTCCAAATCTTTGGCCTCGTACCCTCTGCTGATGATCTCAACCACCGCTTCTGGCAGGAGGGTGATAGGTTTGTCTTCCTCTTCCGGTTCCTGGCAAAAAATGGAAATGTCCGGCCGTTTGAGTGAGCCATCCGGGAACTGCACATACACATCGGCCACATGGATACAGCCACAACCCGACCCTGCGCCAGCCATCGGCGCAATCGTCGCCCGAATACGGTCTACTGCCCGTTGATGCTTCAACATGGGCGAGGCTTCCCAAATGGGCAGGCCACCCACAATTTCCAGCCGCACACCCATTTCGTCAGCCCGGCTTATCTGCTCCAACAAAGTTTCGTCAACTGCCATCGAATCTTTCCTCACCCGCCAGGGCATCCAAAAAATCGGCGAAAGCCAATAACTCGGTTTTCAGGTTAGTCCATGCACCAGGCAAGACATCGAGTAAGCCTTTCATCTTTTCTGGGGATAGGTTGAACGTGTAGACGTTGCGCACCAAATGCCTGAATCGCCGCAGTTCGTCTAACACCGGTATCATGCTCTGGCTCATAACCGCCGGACGCACATTTTGCTCGCTTGCCATTTGCAGGAGCAAATCACGATGCCACATTTCGCCATCTGGCAGTGAATGGTCAACCTGCCGGGCAATCAGTTCAAAAAGCCGTTCCAACCCGGAATAGAATCCGTGCAGGTTTAGCGCGACTGATTCCAGGTACACATCCTGCGCGACGGCCGTTGTCTGCCCCTGAATCCAGCTTGACATCGCCCGGTTTGCGGCCCTGTCTAAATCCTCCATCTCATTGCGAATCCGATCCGCCAGCGCAGCGTGTGGCTCATTCATAATTCAATTCCGTCACGCTGGATAACACGAAGGAGGGAAGGAGAAGCATCTTCAAGCTGTACCAAATCTACCGGACGATCTTTAATCACATCTTCAATCATCTTCCATGCCTGCCAATAATTTGTTTGTGGCAAACCCAGTACAGCTACATCTACATCCGAATTTCGTTCAAACCAGGAACGATGCGCCAACGAGCCAAACAAAAACACTTTTTCCGCACCAAACTGGCTTTTAAGCAGTTGAGCGGCCTGACTGACCCGGCGCAGCAGTTGTTCCCGCTGCTTTTCCTGCTCCGGCGTAAGGCGAGGTTCATTCTGCCTGGCCTGCCTGGCTCGTTGGATATATGGTTGCCATTCCTGGCGTGATAACTCTAAAGCAGTTGCCATGCAGCCATTATAACAGCTTAATTTCAGGATAATGCGCCAGCCACCATTCGGCGATGCCCACATCCAGGTGCGTATGCACGTCACGGCCCGTTACCCAGTTGCGCACAATGGGAAAGCTGCGTTGGCCCATCCACCACCAGGGGTTTGGCCCATCCTGGCTTTGCACCGTCTGCTTGCGGAACGTCCACACCCCCTGGTCATAGTAATACGCGGGGGCATACGATTGGCGTTCGGTGGAGACTTTGCGGTTGGGGTCGCCATACGGCCGTAACAATCCCTCTTCCGTAATCTGCATCGCCCGCAACGGATGGTCGTCCGCTGCCGGCCACACCGTCATGCACGAGTCCAGTTCCGGCCGTTCCTCCAGAATCGTCAGGCTGTGGTCAATCAATTCGCCATCCACCATCACCGTATTGCCCAGCAGCAGCACCACGTTTTCCAGGTCAGGGTAACGGCCGTCTACCCATTCCACCGCCTGTTTAATCACCTCGCCATGATTCACATGGTCGCCGCACAGTTCCTCCGGCCGCCAGATAATCTCGCAACCCATTTCCAGCCCCACATTGGCAATCGAATCACCATCCGTAGAGATAAACACCCGGCTAATTTTGGCCGCATCCAACGCCGCCTGAATGGGGTACGCCACCATCGGCTTCCCCCCTACCAGAAAGACATTCTTGTCAATGATAGATTTACTGCCCGCGCGGGCGGTGATGATTGCTGCGTGCATATTTTTCTCGTGATGCGTGATGCGTGATGCGTGACCCCATCACGGGTCACGCATCACGCATCACGGAAATCTGCCCTTCCTCAAACAACTGCTCCAACATCTGTAAAAGCCCCTGCCCCATGTCCACGTAATAATTGGTGGTCAGTTTGCGCCCCACGCGAGGATGGAAGGCGTAGGGCGTCATCTGGTAATGGCTGTTTTCCGGGCCGGTGGTGGGTTGATACTGGATGTGCAACGGCCGTCCCAACATCTCGCTAAACATCGTAAACAAATCGCGCAGACGAATGGGGTGATGTCCGGTCAAGACCACATGCTGGTTGGCAAACTCGTCTGCCAGCGCGTCGGCGCTCAATCGGGCCGCGTCTTCCACGTGAATATATTCGCGGCTGTCTTCTGGCGTGCCCACATGGTCAATCTGCCCCGTCGCCGCCGCCTGCCGCAGCAGCCGGTAGACGCCATTGCTGGCATCAGCGCGCGGGCCATACAAACTACCATACCGCAAAATGGTGTAATCCAGCCCATACTGCTGCTGGTACTCCTCAATGAACGCCTCACACGCCTGTTTGCTGCACCGGTAAAAGCCGCCGGCGCGGCTGTATACATAGACCGTACTGGCAAAAACAAATCGCCTGACCCCACTCATCCGCGCCGCCTCCAAAAAGTTCAGCGTGCCCATGATGTTCAATTCGGCGGTAACAAGGGGCTGGCTTTTGGCGGCGTTCAAATCGGCCAGCGCCGCCAGGTGGAAAATGGCGTCCTGCCCGGCGACGGCTTCGGCCACGGCCGTGCCATCCCGCATGTCCGCCACCACCATTTGCTGCCCCGGTTGCAGGTAAGGCGACGGCCGTACATCAAACACCGTCACCCCATACCCCCGCGCCGTCAGCACGTCGGCAATGTGGCTGCCCAGGAACCCGGCCCCACCAGTCACCAATACTTTTTGTGCCATCGGTTTGGAATGTATTCAAGTACTCAAGTGCCCAAGTTGTCAAGTGGTAAAGTGTTCACTTGAACACCTATAGACTTAAGCGTCTAAACACCTTAATAGATTTTCCACCGCCTCCACCTCCATGCGGATGCGGCACTCGGCGGCATAAGAGCCGATGTGGGGGGTTAAGACAACGTTGTCCAGGGTGGTCAACGGGCCGCTGTACGGTTCACGTTCAAAGGTGTCCAGATACGCGCCCGCCAGATGGCCGGATTGCAGCCGGTCGAACAAGGCATCCTCATCTACCAGACCACCTCGCGCACAGTTCACCACATACGCCCCGGCCTTCATCTGCGCCAGCCGCGCCCGGTTCAGCAGATGGTAACTGTCCGCGCTGTAAGACAGGTGCAAGGTGACAATATCAGCCTGGGCCAGGAGTTCTGCCAACGGCAAGTAGGTGATGTTGTGGGCCTGGGCAAAGGCGGCGTCCTGGATGGGATCATAGGCCAGGAGGGTGACGGCAAACGGCCGTAACAATTCCACTAATGCCTTGCCCGTTCGCCCCAGGCCAATGATGCCCACCGTCTTGCCACGCAGTAGCCGACCCATCGGCTTTTTCCATTCCCCCTGGTGCAGCCGGTGGTGCGCCTGTGGCACCTGGCGCAGCATGTCCAATATGCCCGCCAGCGTCAATTCGGCCACCGCGTCTACATGGGCATCGGGCGTATTGCGCACCTGAATGCCCAACTCGGCGGCGGCGGCATGGTCAATGCCATCCATGCCCGTGCCCACACGGGAAATCACCTTCAGGCGTGGCGCGTGTTGTAACACCTCGCTGCTGAGTTTCTCCGTCCCGGCCAGCAAGCCGTCCACATCAGCCAACAGTTGCATGGATTCTTCCGGTTTCAGGGTACGGCCGTAAGGATTCAGCACCACCTCACAACCCGCCGCCGCCAGCAGTTGCAACGGCCGTGCGCTCATTTTGCCAAAGGAGGATGTTGTGGTTAATACTTTCATAGTGCGTGACGTGTGATGTGTGATGCGTGATGTGTGATGCGTGATGTGTGATGCGTGATGCGTGAACCGATTACCGATTACCGGTTACGGAACACGCCCCCACCGCCGTCTCTAATTCCGCCAGGCGCTCTTTTGCGTTTTGCGCCAGGCGTGAATCTGGCTGCAAGGTCATCACCTGTTCATATGCCTGGCGTGCTTCGGCTGGGCAGCCGGCGGTTTCATATGCTTGCCCCAGCCCCTGCCAGAACTCGGCATTCTCCGGGCGCAGGTCTACGGCCATTTGCCGGTAGTGTACGGCCGTCGCCGCATCCCCCTGCCGCAGGTACAAATTACCCATTTCATGGTAGGCTAACGGCCGTTGCCGTTCGGCCAGATCCGCCAACTTCTGCCAGTAAGCCATCGCCTGCGCCGGGTCAACCCCGCCCATTTGCCGGGCCAATACCACCAGATATTCGATGTTTTGTGGGGCCAGGCGGTGCGCCTGCTCAAAATAAGGCAGGGCGTCCGCGGCGGATTGGAACTGGCGCAGGTGCAAATTGGCCAGCGCATAATAAGCGGGCGCGAAATCGGCATTCACGGCAAGCGCCTGTTCGTAAAACTGCCGCGCCTGTTCCGGGTCACTCTCTTGCAGCAGGCGGCCTAACTGCACATAAGCCTGTCCTTGTTGCGGGTCAATTTGCACGGCCGTTTGCCACGCCCGCTGCGCCTCGGCCACGTCGCCATTTTGCCCGGCGGTAGCGCCTAGCCGGGCTACATACCCGTAGGCGTTCGCTTTTTGCCAGCTTTGGGCGGCGGCTTCATCCTGTCCTAACGCATACTGCGCCCGGCCCAGGTCAAACCAGGCCCAGCGGTCATCATCACAGGTCACGGCCGTGTGCAGATAGGGCAGCGCCGCGTCATAGTTCTCGTTCAAAAGCAGCGCCCGCCCCGTCTGATGCGCCCGCTCACATTCCCCCCAGGCCGTAAGCGGCGCCGCTGTGACGGCATCTGCCAGTGCCAGCCCGGCCGCATCCCACAACAGTGGCCCACGAGTGGCCAGCAGCATCAGCCCAAAAATCAGGCACAGACTCAGAATGGCAACTTTCACCTTACTCCTCAGGGGCAAAGGCGTCATACACGCCGGTTGGTAGGTGGTTGGTGAGACCAGACATTGTGGCCGACGGGCTGCTGCCGCCCGGCACACAGACTGAAACGTGGAAATTATCGAAACGGCCGTCCGCCTGTGGATTGGCCGGGCGGGGACTCAGCGCCAGCCCGGTAAAGGTGGGGCCGGTGATGGCCGCATCGGTGGTTGCGGCCAACGTTGTGCCGTTCACGGCCAGGGTGATCTCATGGCCATCGCGCACGGCCGTCAGACGATTCACGGCCGTGCCCTGGTTAATGGCCGCCGAAAACGTCGAACCGATTAAGGTGGTAAAGGCGCCATCCGTTTCCCGGCTATACAGGCGAAATTCTTGATCATCTGGCTCAACGACAAACAGGTAATAGCGGGGCACTTCCGTCTGGTTGGTGACAGCGCCAAACACCAGGCCATACAAACCATCGGTTGGCGATGCCGCAAAACGGGCGTCCACTTCCACCACATAATTTTCGCGGCCATAGGTGGGCGCTAACGGCCGGAATACATATCCGGCCTCCCTGGAAAGAATCTGATATTCGCCATTCACATAGGCCAGCCGCACCAACGCATCATCCAACACCTGCCAGCCTGACGCCGGATCCCCAAACCCATCATAGAAATCGTCACAGTCATTCAGAATCAGGGGCAGGTAAGCCCTGGGCGTAACGCCCCCGCCCGCCCCGGCCTCGTTCAAAGAGGCGGCGTCATTAACCCGGCTCCAGGCCAGCGCCACCCCCGCCAATAAAATGACTACCACCAAAACCCACTTGCGCCACTCGTTCATCATATAACCCCTAAGTCGAAGTCCGAAGCCCGATTACGGATTACGGATTACCAATCACAGGCTCACCACACGGCCGTTGCCCGGCAACTCCTTCAGCGCATTCCGGGCATCCACCAGCACCGCCGACTCCTCGGCCACACAGCGCCAGTCAACATCCCGGTGGTCGGTGACGATGACCACACAATCTGCTGCCCGCAGCGCCGCCGGGGTCAGCGTCACCGATTGCAAATCAAAGCCCTCATGCGTCAGGTCGGGCACAAAGGGATCATGGTAGCTCACGGCCGCGCCCCGCCCTTGCAACAGGTGGATAATGTCCAGCGCTGGGCTTTCGCGCATATCGCTCACATTGGGTTTGTAGGCCACGCCCAATACCAGAATGTGGCTGCCATTCACTGCTTTCCGCTCGCCATTCAGGGCCGCCGCCACTTTGCTCACCACATACTCCGGCATATACCCGTTTACCTCAGCCGCCAGTTCAATGAACCGGGCCGTGTAATTGAGCGTTTTTAGTTTCCAACTCAGATAATGGGGGTCAATGGGAATGCAGTGCCCGCCCAGGCCGGGGCCGGGCGTGAATTTCATAAAGCCGTAGGGTTTGGTGGCGGCGGCGTCTACCACCTCCCACACGTTCAGCCCCAGTTTGTCACACATCAGCGCCACTTCATTCACCAGGCCAATGTTGACGGCGCGGAAGGTGTTTTCCAGCAATTTCACCATTTCCGCCGCTGCCGGGCTGGAAACGGGCACCGGCTTTTCTACAATCGTGCCATACAAAGCCAGCGACACTTCCAAACAGTCTGAGGTCATGCCGCCGATCACCTTGGGCGTCGTCCACACGTTGTAATCGGTACGACCGGGGTCAATGCGTTCCGGCGAGAAGGCCAGGAAGAAATCCCGCCCCACCTGCCGCCCATTTTCGGTAAGCCGGGGCAAAATGACCTCTTCGGTGGTGCCGGGGTAGGTGGTGCTTTCCAGGACGATCAACTTACCCGCGCCATCATGCGCGGCAATGTTGTCGGCGGCATTGATGATGTAAGAGATGTCTGGGTCTTTGGTTTTGCGCAGGGGGGTGGGCACACAGATGGAGATGGCGTCTACGTCGGCCACGGCGGCATAATCGGAACTGGCCCACAGTAGCCTTTTTTGCACCAACGGCCGTAACACCTCATCGGCCACATCTTCAATATAACTCTCGCCCCGGTTCAGCATGGTCACTTTCTGGCGGTCTACATCCACCCCCACCACCGGGAAACCGGCTTCGGCAAAAGCCACCATCAGCGGCAGCCCCACATACCCCATGCCAATGACCGCGATTTTGGCGCGGCGGTCGGCAATTTTTTGCAGTAATTCAGCTTTGACGTTCATATTTAATTTGTAATTGGGTAATTGGGTAATTGGGTAATTACTCAATTACCCAATCACCCAATTACCCGCTCTATTCAGGCACGTTCCACCCTTCCGACATCTTTCAGTCCGAAAAAAACAGGGTGATAAACAGATAAACTGCCCGGTGAAGGATTGTAACCCTGGGGCTTACGGTTGCTTTAACGGGCAACCTGAGTGCCCGTTATGCCCGTCACCGGCCAGTTTACGCCGTTGCGTAGAAATTCCCCATGCCCAATCACATGGCAAATCCCTGTTCATAACAAAAACAGCATCAATAAAGTATAGTGCCTGATACCTAGTTCACTTTGGAAATGTGGGCAATGGTGAGTTTTACAGGTTGGGGATGATGGCTCAAAAAGGCTAATAAGACCCGCACTCTTTCTGATCCCGGCAAGTAGGCGTCGAAGATGGCCTCATAATCGGCAAAGGGGCCGCTGATAATACGCACCCGGTCGCCCTGACGGTAACGGCCGTTCAACAGACCCCCATCCGCTTCAATCTGGCGTAAACGGCGACGGAGTTCGGTAATCAGATTTTCCGGCACCACCGCCGGTATATCGCCAAACGTCACCAGACCGCGTGTGCCCGGCAACCAGCTAAAGACGTTGATGCCGGCGTCATCCAGATCGGCCTGGACAAACAAATAGCCGGGGAAATACGGCCGTATCCTGGCGGCGCGTGGGTTCACCGGCTTTACTGATACAGTAGGGAAAAATACCGATTCCCGTTTTGCCTGCAATAATTCGTAAACGGTTCGCTCTTTGTGGGGCTTAACGCGCAAAGCGTACCAATGTGTTGTCATACATCCCTCAGTCACAGTCAGAAGTCTAGCCAATGCCCCCCTGTTTGGCAACCTGTTGGGGGGTAGGTAATCGGTAATCCGTAATCGGTAATCGGTAATCCGTAATCGGTAATCGGTAATCCGTAATCGGTAATCGGTAATCGGTAATCCGATTACGGTTCACGGATTACGGTTCACGGACTACGGTTCACGGATTACGGTTCACGGACTACGGCTCACGGATTACGGTTCACGGATTACGGCTCACGGACTACGGATTCAAAATCGCCAGCCAGATGGGTGGCTGCCAGGCTAGATAGAGGGCCAGCAGGAGGCCAATGACCCATAAAATTTGCAGCCAGCGAGGTTCAAGGTGCTGTGAAAGAGTTTTATCGGCCGGTGTTAACCAGTAAGGCATGGCGCGCAGCAGCGCCATGCCTCCGGCGCCCATAGTCGCCAACAACAACAGGGCTAAAATGGTTCCCTCCCCGCGCAGCAGCAGTTGAATGACCGGCCACCGACCGGCAAACCCTATCGTCAGCGGCAGCCCGGCCAATGACAAACAACCCAACAGCAAACCTGTGGTGGTGAAGGGGGCGCGCCGGGCAATGCCCTGGCTGCGTGGCTGTGCCCCGGTTTCCCCGGCAGGCGTCAGCGCGCCGCCGCCAAAACGTGACCACAACAACAGCCCGCTCCCCAACACCAGCAGGCTAAAAAAACGGGTCGTTTGCACCGTCACGGCCGTGCGCCCATCCGCCGCCGGATCAAAAACGAGCAGCAGCGCCACCGCGGCCATATCGGCCAGCAGCAGACCACTGACGAGCCGGGGTAGGGTCACGGCCGTCAGCAGCAGCAGCAGCGCCACCAACAGCGTCAGCACGGCCGTAAACTCCACCAGCCGCACCATCTCCCCATGCACCCCCTCCGGCAGCAAGCCAAACACAAAGACCGTCACCACCAGTTGCGCCAACCCAAACAACAGCAGCCAGGCCAAAGGGGACAATTCCCGGATAATGGTGGTTGCCCACACGTGAAAGGGAAACGCGGCCAATAGAATCAGCCCACCCCACAGCGCCACCCGGCCCACCAATTCCCCGGCGCCGGCCGTTTGTGTATCCAGCAGCCACCCGGCTACCAGCAAAAACGGCAGGGCTAAGGCCGCCATCGCCAGATAACGCATCCCGCCCTGCACCAGTCCGGCGCGGTCGTCCTGCACGGCTGCTGCCAGCAGCGCCAGCCCGGCCGCCAGAAAAAACGCGCCCCAGAGGGACGGCCGTGCCAGCAGTGCCAGCGCCAGAAAACCATACGCCGCCAATGCCGCCGGAACCAGCTTGCCGCCCTGGGGGAACAGCAGCGCCAGCCCAAACAACACCACCAGCCCCGCATACAAAAACAAGAGCAGCGTCCGTGTGCCCGGCGTCAATACCAGCGCCGCGCCAAACAGCGCCCTGCTTTGCGTGATGGCCGGTTCTGCCCGCAGCAGCAGCCACAATACAAGCGCCGCCAGCAGGCCGCACACGGCCGTAACCCGCCGCCACCGGCTCAACAGCGCCACAATCACCGCGCTAATAAATGGGCCAAAGAGAATGAGGTTCATAGTAAGGTGGTAGAGATTGGAGATTAGAGATTAGAGGTTAAAGGTGAGTGACTATTTACACCCTCGCCCCACCCCTCTCCCTCAAGGGAGAGGGGGCTAATTCCTTTCCCTCTCAGGGGGGAGGTCAGGATGGGGGTCAGTATATCTGGATAGATACAAAGGTGGAATCAATCTCCAATCTCCAATCTCCAATCTCCAATCTCTAATCTCTAATCTCTAATCTCTAATCTCTAATCCAACAACGCCGGAATCGCGTACCGCCGCTGCACCAGGTAAGAAATCACCACCGCCGCCAGCAAATTGAGCGCCGCCAGCGCCGCCAGCGTGGCTGCCGATTGATCCAGCGCGCTAAAATACAGTTCAAAACCGGACAGAAACATGAGGACGCCCATGCCGATGCGCATGGGTTCCGGGCTGATGGTCATGGCCAGCAAACCAAAAGCCAGCAGCCCCACGACGGCCAATTCAAAGTAGACCGGTGTGGCGGGTACGGCCGTGCCCGCCAACAAGGGCAGCCCACCGGCCCGCTCCACCAGCGCCCACACCACCAGAAACATAACCGCCGCCGCCGCTAACCGCAGCAGGCCGGAAACGGGCACAGCCAGCGGCCCCAACTGCACCCGCTGTTCCGCTTTAATTTGCTCGGCCTCGGACGGCAGCACATCCACCGGCAGGCGGCCCCAACTCACCTGCCCGGCGGTAATCGTCAGAATGAGGCAGACAAACAGCCCTACCAACATCTTGACCACCGCCAGGCGTGGGTCTAACACATCCACATACAGCAGCCCCAGCAGCAGATATTGGGCGGCCAACGCCAGGATGGCCACGCGCCACTCCCAGGCCAGGACGATGATCACGGCCGTGGCCAACACCCCCAGCGCCGCCGGATAGCCGCGCAAAAAGGCAAAACGTTCTAACCAATCAAAGATCGTCGGAAAACTCATAGCGCATTATCCATTTTCACAACCTTGCGCGGCCCCACCCGCGCTCGTAACCATTCCAGATAAGCCATCGCACACCTTTATCTAAATGTAACGCAAAGAGGCAAAGAGGCAAATGGTAGCCGATGGCTGACCACCAGCCGCCAATCACCGGCCACTATTATCAAAGAAGAAAAATGTGTTAATCTTGCGATATGGTTTCTCCTGACCCATATGCTCAGGCTTCGATCAAAACGGCCGATAACTTGCGTTCCATCGCCCATTCTACGGCCGTGCGTGACCTCTCCCAACTTTCCCTGCCGGAGATTGACACGGCCGTAGACGCCATCGCCCGCCTGGCCCCCGCCGGGAACGTGCCCGGCGTCATTTTGAATGGGCTGGCGCGGCTGCCGGGGCGTCGTCCACCCGCCGCCAACGTCCAGCGGGACGTCAATTTGCTGTTCAAAGGGGTGGAGGCGGCGCTGGACAAAGCAGCATATGGCGCCTTTTATGCCGGGCCGGCGGCCGTCATGCGCGGCTACCAGCAGTTGCTCAAACTGGCGGGCAAGGAGCCGGAAACCGCTTTCCCGGAAGGGGTCTGGCAGTTTTACGTGCAATACGCCGGCCGTGAAGACAGCGCCCGCCATACCCTGGAGACGGGCGGTTTTGACGCCATGCTGTCCAAACACCAGATTGCCCTGCACCCGGTAGACCGCATCACTGCCTGGCTGATGGCCGCCATTCACCTGCTGCACCAATACCCCGACCTGCTGGCCAATGAGTGGCGCGAGCGGGTCTACCTGGCGACGTTGCAAGAGGTCACGCATGCACTGAGCGGAGGCGAAGTGGCCGTGCAGCCCGACGCCGCCCATTATGCCAACCTGTACCCCGCCTGGGAAAAACAACGACCCTACGGCCGTGACCGCGACGCCGACCCCAACCACAACTTTGTCACTTACCGCCGTCACAAATTTGACCAATTCCTGGCCGAGGCCACCCGCCACCTCAGCGCCGCCGCTTACCAGGCGTGGACGGAGCGGCTGCAAACGATGCGCCAGGCGCTGAAGGAGTACCAGCAGCAGCTCTCCATTTGGGCCTACCTGGAACCGGATGTTTATGGCGAAAACCGACGGCCGTTACCCTGGGAACAATTGCACGTGGGTCTCATTGTCCAGGGGCGGTATTACCTGATTCCGGCGAGCGACCCGGAAAGTGGACGGCCGTCGCCGGTCACGGCCGTGCGGGAACAGGTGGCGGCTATTTATGCCTTGCCCACGGGCCTGACGGCCGTGAAGTTGGCCACCCTGGCTGCGCTCAAACGGGCGGTGTTGGCCGAACTGCGCCGCAGTTGGAACCAGACGCTGACCGCCAGCCTGACCCGTTTACAACATGCGCCCATTCTGTTTAATGCCGACCAACGGCCGTCACACCTCACCCTCAATGACATCCGCCAGACAGAACGCGGCCTGGGCGACCATCCGCTGACGCTCTTTGATACCGGCCAGAGCATTGTTTTTGACCAATCGCAAATCTTCTTCGACGCCGCCTGGGGCGCGGCCCTGGCCGAAATTTTCACCCGTGAAGCCATGTCCTGGGCCGTTTATCTGCGCGGGCTGCCGCCGCCCACCACTGGCGACCTCATGATCAAACCGCTGACCTTCCCCCTGGAAGCGGCCGAGCAGCGTTACATTGAGCAGTCGCCGCGCCTGACGCCGGAGGTCAGCGCCGAGACCGACCAGATCAACCTCTCTCTGCTGCAAACTGTACGCCAGCTTTGCCAGCAGCGCAGCGGATGGCTGAACCTGGCGGTGACGGATTGGCTCATCCTCTACCGGGCCATCCATGCGCTCACCTACCAGCCTGACCCCACGCTGGCGGCGGAAGTGGCCGCCCTGGCCCAAACGCCGCGTTACGAAGCAGCGGCGGCGTTGGCCCAGGCCGCTTTCATCGCCGGTCAGGCGATCCCGGCTGTGCTTATTCCCCTGGATGCGGCCAACAGCAGCCCGCGTGACCGGCTGTATCCGCTGGTGTTTGAAGCGCCGCTGCGGGAATTGGATGTGTGGGGGCTGCACGGCCGTACCCTGGATGCTCTGGCGGCTACGAGACAGGGCACACTCCCCTTTGCCGAATTTGACCAGCAGCGGCGCGCCTATCTGGCGGCCCTGGCCGGGTTTGGGCAAATCCTCCACCACGCCCAGGAAATTAGCGTCCATGGCGCCGGCGCCCGCGCCGACGCCCTGCAACGGTGGGCCACCATGCCCACGCCGGTGCTGCGCTTCCTGGAAGCGATGCCCAAACAGTTCGACCCATTGCATAACCTGATGCAAGGGCAAGAACTGTTTGCCCACCTGGAGCCATTGGCCGCCAACAGCAGCCTGACCCGCTTTAGCACGGCCAAAGCGGACAGCGAAAAGAGGGGTCTGGCCTGGGGCGTACTGACCGACGCCCAGGGGGTAATGCGCGTCAGCCTGCGCGACTTCCGCCCCCACGTGGCCGCGCTCACCGGCATTGGCTACAAAGCGTTAGCCACCCGCCTGGCGCAGCATTACCTGGACACCTACGCCGCCGGGCTAAACGACTACCTCCGCGACTTGCGCCGTATGGCGGCAGCGAGCCGTGAGCCGTGAGCCGTGAACCGTGAGCCGTGAGCCGTAATCCGTGAGCCGTAATCCGTGAGCCGTGATTCGGATAACGGATAACGGATTACGAATTACGGTCTACGCTCCCCCTCCACCTGAATCTCTGTCTGAATGGGGTAGGGAATCTCAATATTGGCCTCGGCATATGCTTTTTGTAGGGCGATGATGGCCGGGTGGGTGGCGGTGACAGGGTTGGTTATGCGGCTGTCTATCCAGAAATGCAGGTTAAAATCTATCGAGTAGTCGCCAAAGGTGTGGAAATGAAAGACCGGCGCCGGGTCGTCTAACACATCGGGCAGGCTTTGGATGGTGCGCAGTGTCACCCGCTGTACCAGTTCCAGGTCACTGTCATAGGCCACGCCCATAGGCAGGCTGACGCGCCAGGTAGCCTGGCGGCTGAAGTTGGTAATGGGTTTGGTGAACACATGGGCATTGGGGATCAACACATTTTGCCCATCGCGGGTGCGCAGTTCGGTGGTGCGCAAATCTACAGAGAGAACGGTGCCGGTGAAATCGTCAATTTGAATGAGATCGCCTAATTCAAACGGCTTTTGAATCAGCAGCAGCAGCCCGGCAATGACGTTCTGGCTGATGTCTTGCAAGGCAAACCCCAGGGTGAAGCCGAGGATGCCCAGACCGGCCAGAAACGCCGTCACTTCAAAATTAACCTGGCGCAATGCCGTAATGGTGCCCACGATCACAATGGTGTACCGGGTGATGTAATAGACCAGCAGGGTGACGCCGGGGTCCATCCGCCGTTTTTCCATGAGGTAGCGCACGAACTTGCTGATCCAGGCCGCCAGGTAGAGGGTGATGACAAACAGCACCATGGCCGCCAGCATTTTGGGCAAAAAGAGGAAGAAGCCTACCAGGATGCTTTGCAGCGCGGTGGAGATGGCTTCCGGTGAGGAGAGATCAACCGGTTCGACTGTGGTTTCAGCCGAACAACCGGCCAGCAGCAGCGTCACGGCCGTGACCAGCAATATCAGAAACACCCGTTTTTTCATTGTGGACGAACCTCCAATTATTGTGACGAGTGACGGGTGACGAGTGAGACCTCTTGTCACTCGTCACCCGTCATGCCTCACGGCTCCAGTTCCAACGTCCCCCAACTGCGTGGGTCCAGCCAGCGGCGGGTGGGGACGTGGGAGAGCATCAATTCTTGCACGGCCGTGCCCGGTGTGTCCAGGTCATTCACGCTAAACGCCGCGCCCAATACCAGCCCGGTAGCCGGTTGCAGCGCCAGGTCAGACCAGGGAATCGCCATTTCGATGGTGTAGCCAACGGCCGTTTGCACTGCCGCCACCTGCGCCCCGGAGCCAATAAAATCACTCATCGCCCCCTCCGCGTCGCCGCGAAAACGAAAACTGCCCGGCGCCCGGCCGGCAAAGTTGCCGGGCGAGACGACGTATTGGTAATGGGCGCTGTTGACGCCAGGGCCGAAATTAGCCTGGCGGTTGGTGTCGAATTGCAGTTCCAGACTGTCACCCAGGTAGGCAAACTTCGTTTCGCGGGTTTGCACATGCACGTTGTCGGTAACAGCCACCGCCAAATACAAATTTTGGTCATCCCAGCCAACGCGCCAGAGGGATTCCACATCCATCGTACCATCCCATGTACTCTCTTGCTCCACGATGTGGGGCGCGGTGAAGGGCGGGATGCTGCCCCATTCGTCCAGGTTGCCGTCAATGGTAGGGGGTGTGTTCAGGCGCACGGCCGTGACACGGCCGTCCGGGTTGGTGGCGGCTAAGGTGACGGTGGCGGCGGGAACCGGTGTGGTAGTGGGTATGGTTGTGGGGGTGAGGGTGGCTGGCAACGGTAATAGTTCGGTCTGCTCGCCACGATCCGTGCCGGTGGTAAAGATGATGACGGCACTTGTGAGGGTGACGGCCGTGCAGCACAACACCAACGCGCCCAACCCGACCACCAGCCAGCCCATGGGGATATTGCTAAAAGAAAACCCGCTGTTTTGATTTTCAGGTGTTTGCATAACGTCTCAGACCTGACAGGTTTCCAAAAACCTGTCAGGTCTCCTGTATTCGTAGCCAAAATGAATCATAGCTCATTATGGACACAGTTAATAACCGCCTTATCCCCCAGGGAAATGCTTGCTTCCACGTACTGCCGCCCGTCTATCAATAGCGTTTTCCCCTTTAACTGCAAAGTTTCCACAGTATAGCGACGTTCGGCAAAATCTTCATCCGCTATCCCTAACCCCTCCCCTACCAGGCTGGCAAGATGTTCCAGAGTGTATATCTGCTCATCTGTCAGGGTTTCCGCTTCTATCTGCTGCACCAGTTCCGTCCGGTCATTTTCCAGGCCGGCAATTGCCGTCTCAAGCTGGTTAGCTTGCTCTTGTAACATCTCACCCAATAAGCCGCCCTTCAAGTAGGCATTAGCCGCCAGCCTTAATTCTTGCTGCCGGTCTGCTAGAAGTTTGTCAATCACCGTCAGCCTATCCCGTAACGGCCGTACAGCTTCCGCCCGTTGTACCCGGTACGCTTCCGCCTTTGCCCGCATCGTTTCCGGGTCTTTGAGTAAATCTCGTAGCCATTGCCACACGGCCGCGTCTACCTTATCCGCCCGGAAATAGGGCATTTCGCAATTATGCAAGTAACATCCCCCTTTGGCGGCACCGCAACGATAATAACGATGTGCCGTTCCATTAGGCTTTGTCATAGTCAAAACCCGGAAAGGTGCGCCACAATGCCCACACCTTAGCAGGCCCCGAAGCAAATAATCATGGCGTGTGTTACGCGCTGCCTTCGCTTTGTTTTCAACCTTGCGCCCCTGGGCAAGTTCCCAGGTTTCCCGGCTAATGATTGCCGGTACGGTTACAGATAGCAGGCTTTCCTGTGAGTTTATTACCCCTGTCCGCCCGTTACGTTTGCCATACCACCAGGTTCCCGCGTAAGTCTCATTATTCAAGATATTAGCTACGCTTCCCCCAACCCATTCCCCCGCGCCCCGTTTTTTTCGTCCGTCTGGGTAGCTGTTAACGTCCGCTGGCGTGGGCACTCGCATATCCGTAAGTCGCCGAGCAATAGCCCGCATGGTCAACCCCTCAACCGTGTACCATTCAAAAATCAGCCGGATGATACGCGCCTCATCTTCACATATTATCAGTGTTGCACGGCCGTTATCTTTAACCAGGCGATAGCCGTAGGGCGCACCATACCCATACACCAGGACATTACCTTGTGTGATACTTCGCCGCCGCCCTCTTGACGTTCGCTCTTTGATTTTCTCCCTTTCATACTCTGCAATGGTGGCCCGGATATGCTTACTTAGCCGCCCCTCTGGTGAATCGGCGTATTCTTCCAAAACGTAGACCACCCCCACCCCCGCCCGCTTAAACTGTTCTTCTATGACAAGCTGCTTTGCCAGCTTACGGGCGAATCTGTCCATTTCCCGTACTATCAAAACGTCAAGCTGCCCGCCCTGGGCCATTTCCAATGCTTTGCCTAGTTCGGGCGCGTCCCACCGCGCCCCGCTTACCCCTCTTTCATCCTCTGCCAGTTCCGCTATCACCGGCCAGCCATGGGACTGGGCATATTCCCGGCACATATCAAGCTGCCCGGCCAGGTTCAGGCCGTCCTTTTTGGTATCATCGCTGCTCACTCTGGCGTACAAAACCGCTCTTTTGCTCATCTCACAATTCCTTGTGACACGGCCGTATCAACCCCTGGGAGATACGGCCGTGTCATCACTTATACATTGCCACCAAAACCGCCAGCGCCGACAACCCCACCGCCAGCCACATGAGCAGCTTTGGCGGCAGCTTAATGCCGCGCCGCCCTGGGTTGCCCCATTCGTCAGGGAACTCATCGCTTGTCAAAATGGCAGCAATCAGGCCGCCCACAAGCAAGGCGATAACCCAAAGCAAAACGGCCGTTGCGTTGAATGTCACCATCCCCCTACCCTCCTATGGCGCGCATCTTTGCCGGGGCAGGCAATTGGCCCGGAATGCAGGCACGGCCGTAGCCATAGGAGCAGGTACGGCCGTCCACGTGGCCGGGGCAACAATGACAACCGTGTCACCCGGTACGGCCGTCGCCGGGGCCGCCATGCCCGGCGCTGCTGTTGGCATCACAATTTGGATACTAATAGGCTGTTGGGGTACGGCCGTCGCCGATGTATCCCCTACTACCAATTGTGGCCGCCCGCCCAATGTGGGCGCGACTATCTGCCAGAAAATCACAATCAACATGGCCGCCAGCAGCAGCAAGACGGCCGTTTGTAAGGTCTCATTCGTTTTCTTCATGGTTCATATCTCCCTATCAGGCACACGGCCGTGTCACCCACCTGGTAAACACGGCCGTCTGGCTACATGATCAACTCGAAAGGCAATCTAAAATCTATTGCCGCTGTCCACTTCTTTCTAATCTCGCTAATTTGCTCCCCCGTCCTGATGCAACTTCGCAAAGCCCCGGCAATGTCTTCATCTTCCGGGTTGGCGTTATGCGCCAGTTCCAACAAAATCCGCGTTGCTGC
Source organism: Anaerolineae bacterium (assembly GCA_019637635.1). Lineage (GTDB taxonomy): Bacteria > Chloroflexota > Anaerolineae > Promineifilales > Promineifilaceae > CAADGU01. The sequence continues at coordinate 8,795 of JAHBVI010000041.1, read as the reverse complement.
CAATGGCGTTATGGCCTCCATGAGGCTTTCAAAAAGTTCGTGTGCTGTTTGCTCATTCATGGTTCATATCTCCTATCAGGCACGGCCGTTACCCCAGGTAACGGCCGTGTCCTATGTTGTTATTTCCACCCAAGCTATACCCCTACTTGCCAGGTGGTCACGTAGCCGCGCCTTGTCACTGATTGCCAGCGCCGCCGCCTTCTCAGGGTTGCGTACCAGCCAGGCCGCCCGCCTGCAAGCTGCCCCGCAAAACCGTTTAGACGGCCGTTTTACGACCATTTCCCGGCCGCATTGTTGACACGTGGCGATAGCCGTAACGTTACGTTTAGCAGTAGTAGAAGAAACTGGCGGCGCAATTCCTGACGGTAACAAGCCCTGTTTTCTGCTACGGTAGTTCTTTTGCCTGCAACTATCCGAACAGTACAACTTACCCCGTGCCCCGGTCATTGGTTCACCACATTGGTTACAGTGAATGACGGCAAACTTTGACAGGTCTGCCCCGTCGTGTATCCCGTTTTCTTCCAGGTAGGCCAATGCTTCTACTTCTGTCAGGTCAAACCATTCACCATGTACCCGCCGGTGGGCCAGGTCTTGATGTATCCGCGCTTCCAGTTCCCGAAAGTAGGGCGTATGAATCATGGCTATCAACCGGATAGGGAAGGGGGAATCATCCCCCAACCTGTGCCAGCGGTTTGCCATATTGCGCGTATAGCCGATCTTCACCCGGCCAACAGCGTCACACATCAACAGGTAAACCGCCGGCCCGTTCCCGATAAGCTGCCTGTTTACAAGCCGTGGTGCAGAATCGCCGCCGGCCGTTTCTGCCTGGTGACATTCGCTTGCCACAATGCTCACAGTAGGTATCTTCACGTTCCCGGCGCTGTTTACGGTTTCCATTGCTGCTATCCTCTGTTACAAAGTCCGGCCGCCGGGCCGGTTCGTAAAATTTGCGCCGTGTCCATTGGGTGAAGCTGGTACGGCTTCCAACGCCTGTTTAACCCGCTCATCAGATTCGCGCTCTTTGCGCAGCTGGTCAATAACCCCGGCCGCGTCGTCCACAATTGATAACAGGGTTGTATCTATTTCACGGAAAGCGGCGGGATGTTGTTTTATCTGCCTGAAGGCATCGTTCTGGGTTGCTCCACCTAACAGCAGCCGCGCCGCCAGCCGGTAAAGCTCATCATGCCCCCGGTGAAAGGCACGCCCGGCCACGTCGTCAGCCGTAATCCCTTGTACGGCCGTATGCCCTGCTGCCCGCTCTTGTGCCAGCCGTTCCCGTACCAGGTCATCAACCAGGGCTTGCAGGTCATCATACGTGGCCGTGACGGGGTCCCCGTCGCTGTCCTCATAATCATCCTGAGCAGGTACGGCCGTGTCCTGGGTTGGTGCCGGTAATGCCGGCACCTGTTTGCCCACCCGCTTCAATTCCTGGCTAAAGCCCAAAGCGTTCAACATATCCACCCTGAATTCACGCGCCAGAATGTCTACCAAAATATCCTTATCGGCATTGGCCCGCGTCTCTAATTCTTTCAAGGCAGAATCAATCACATCACCCTGAATTTTGGCCGTCTTGTTAGCTATCTGCTGCTCTGGTTCTTTGTATTTGTAGACTGCCAGCCCGACAATATGCGCCACCGTCACCCCTACCACCACAAAAAAGGCAATTGTGCCAATGGTGTCACGGTAGGGCACAAGAAAGGCAGCCAGGCCGGTATTAGTCGCCAATTGCGTAACCGTTGCCATGATTGAACCAATCAGGGCGACAACCGCCAGCGATATAGCCATGTCCCGTTGCGCCGTCGCCTGCTCACCAGATAACCAGACTTTGAACCAAACCAGGTAAGCCACGTCCAACATGAGCAGGCAGTAAGCCGCCGCCAATAATGCGCTCATACCATTGGAAGGGTTGCCAAAGGCAGCCGGTAAGTAAGTGGCCCCAAACAAGGCCGTTTCAGCCGCATTAAGTACAATGACCAATGCGCCGAAAATACCTAAAATCCATTTTGTTATGTTGCTCATTAGGTTAAAATCCTCTTGTGACGGCCGTCTCACCCCTGCAAAGAGTAGACGGCCGTCCTATGGTTTGCGCCCGGTTTATCCCCCAGGATAGGCCGGGCGTTTGCCTTTCCTGGGTTCAGGTTGCCAGCCTGTCAACGGCCGTGTCACCTCATGTTGTTAAAATCAAAACTCCCTGGCTTGCCCCTCTTGCCGGTGGGTCTGACTACACCGACAAAAGAAGCAAGCGAGGGAGTTTTATTTGTGCCATCCGCCTGTTGTCAGACCGGCGGGTTATCTTCGTCTCTATTGCCCCAAATTTGCCCGCTATGGGTTTTGGGGGGGCATATTCATAGAATATAGCGTTAAGGAAACGTTTCGTCAATATGCTATTTCCTTAGCGAACAATTTCCGTGTTAATATAGTAGCCATATAATTTCGGAGGTATGGAACTGATGACAGTAGATGAGGCAGCAGCAGAATTAGAGTTAACGCCCCAGCGGGTACGCCAGTTTTGCCGGGATGGGCGCTTGGGCCGTCGGGTAGGGCGTCAATGGGTCATCACCCGTGAAGAGCTGGAATCTTTTAAGAAGATTCCCCGTGAGGCTGGCGTTAGCATCAACCCACACAAGAAAAGCCAATAACGGCCGTGTCCCAACGTGTTTATACTGCGAACGGTTCGCAGTAACGCAAAGACGGCCGTTAACGGCCGTCACCCTTAACGGCCGTATCTGCCATTTCCCCGCCGGTTCCCACAATCTCCAGGTAATGGCGTACCAGATCAACCATCACGCCAAACCGCTGTTCTTGTGGACGGCCGTAGTGGTCACGGCTGGGCGCGGCATGGACATCAAAACCCCGCGCCCGCAAAGCCAGCACCATTTTTTCAACGTCAGCGTCATTTTTCCCCGGCCCCAAGTCGCTTGGGGCAATAAAAACAGCCATCAGCTTTTTCCTTTTGGCACGGCCGTACTACCGGCCAGCCGCGCCCGTATACTTTCCAATCGTTCCATCAGCAATACGGCCGTTTCCTGCACCCTACCCGGCCGCGCCGGTGGTGGGGTGGGTGGCAATTCGCCATCCATGGCCTGCTGCCATTTCTGCATGATTGACGCGCCTATTTCCGCGTGAACGGCCGCATAATCAACCGGCGGTTTCACCGCCTGCACCTGCCCTTCTAACTTTTCAACTCTGGTTCTTGTTTTGCTCATGTAACAATTCCTCTAGCCGGGCAACTCTCTGGGCAAGATCGTGGGCGTCTTGCAGTTTCAGGGCACATTCCACAATGGCCACGGCCGCCCGCAGCTTCACCGCCGCCGGCGTTTTGGCATTTTCCACCAGGTCAAGCATGGTAGACACGGCCGTGTCCAGACCGGCGATCATGCGCCGTGTGGCGTCGTTTAGCACCTGCCCCGTGGCCCTGTCCAATGCCGCCCTTACGGTTGGTTCACCCAGATACCGGTCAAGGGTTCGGATACTCACCCCGGCCGCTTTCGCTGCTGCTGCCTTGTCGCCGCCCGCCGCCAGCTTCTCAATTGCCCGGCGCTGTTTGGCGTTCAGGTTGGAAAAGACAGAATCCAGGTCATTTTCAGCCATCGCCCTCATCATTCCCTTGTAAAATCGCCCACACGCCTGCTTGTGGCCGCCAGACCGGGACCCCGCCCAACGTCAGGGCGTCCATGAGATAGGCCACGCCGTTGGTGTTGGCGTAACCCAACGCCTCCGCCAGTTCGCTTGACCTCATTTCCCGGTGAATCATCAGTAAATAAACCGCCCTCGCTGCCCGCGCCTGGGGTGTCAGGTCTGGCCAGCGTATTCGCTCTTCGTCACACATGCACCCTCAGACACGGCCGTTGTCACTGTCACTAAATGACAGTGACAACGGCCGTACAATCACCCCGCCCGCGTAAAACCCCACACCTCAACAGCCAGCCAATGCCCCTGTTGCTCCATGAAGGCGTCAAGCTGCCAGGCCCCGGCACGGCCGTCTTTCATCTCTGAATGACGTAAAACCGTGTGAGCAAATTCGTGCCCGGCGACGTTCACCAGGTCGTCTTCACCCAATTCTGGATTCAGCCAGATACGCCGCTTTTTGATTTCAGCCGCGCCCGGCGGCAACGATATGGCAAAACCGCCGCTATCCGTCCGGTGACACGGTTCGTCATGCACCGTCAGGTTGCAAATACGTAACCAGGCGCGATCCATCTCTGGTAATCGTTCCCAGGCCCGCCACACGGCCGCCCGCACGTGGTCATGTTGCAAATTTGCAAATAAAAATTGTTGGTCATCTTGCTGTTCCATAAAAAAAATCTCCTTTAACTGATGTTTTCATACGGCCGTGTACGGCCGATGAGACGGCCGTCTTGCCGCCGATACCGGCCCGTGGCGTTTTCACTGCCGCCGGTCATAATCCACCTACCCAGGCCGCCAAATTGCCGCCTACGCGCCAATAATCGGTAACGTCTTTGTACCCATCGGGAACGGGCAGCAGGTCTACCCAGGGCAGCAGATTGCGCCATTTGCTCACGGCCGTTTGCCCGGCCTGGTCGTTATCCATCACCAGGAAAACGCGCCGCACGGCCGCAAAATAACGCAACCAGGCCGGGTTATCGGGCAAGCTGCCCGCGCTGCCCATTGTCACGGCCGCCGCGCCATCGGGCAGGAATTGACCCAACAACAGGGCGTCAAACTCCCCTTCGGTGACAACGGCCGTGTGAGCGGTTAACAGGGTATCAGCCCCAAACAGCGCCTTTAACCTGCTGCCTGCCAGGGCGTGATATTTCCCCACCACACGGCCGTTTGTCCTTACCTGCACATACCACAGTTGGCCGTTTATCATGCCCGGTATGGTTATGCCTGGTGCCAGCCGCCCCACGCCGGGAACGTCACACCAGACATGGTTAAAACCCAATGAGGCCGCGCCAATCGTTTCCGGCGTTAATCCCCGCCGGTTCACCAGGTAGCGGTAAGTGGCCGCCGCTACCGGCGTGGTCTGCTGCTGCAAAACCGCGCAACAATGACCCAGGGCCGCCAGCGCCGCCGCCTGCCAATCCTCATCAGGTGGGCAGTCCAATGCCGACCGCCGCGCCGCTCTGGTGGGAGCAGACACGGCCGTGTCCCCATGTCCATATGCCGCCAATACCTGTGGGAAGGTACGGCCGTCACGTTGCATCAAAAACGCTATGGCGTCCTGGTAACGGCCGCCCGTGCATTTTCGGCAAAGCCAGCGATCCCCATAATCGGTACGTTTGACATTGAACCTATCCCGGCCACCACAAAATGGGCACGGGCCAATGTAGTAACGGCCGTGCGGTTTTAGATTGCCAACCAAATCAGCTAACCGGGTTGTCTGGTTAATCGTTTGCGCGTCCATTGTTTTGGCTGTTTGGGGTTGTTTTGATTGTTTTGATTGTTTTGTTCTGACTAAGAAAACAATCAAAACAATCAAAACAACTATATATTGACACCCCCTGCCTCTGTCAGGTACCACACGGCAACCGGTTTGAGTGAATTTTCCCGCTCCTCCTTCTCTTGTCTCACAAGGCCACGCGCAAAAGCCCTTTTTAGCTGGTCTCTGATGGTCTGCTCACTTTTGCCGCTACCATCTGCCAATTCCTTGACGGTCAATCCCTCCCCATATCGTATAATGGCAGCCACAATTTCCCGCCCGGCCCGCACCTCTTCCAAGACACGGCCGTTACCCAGGCATTCCCAACCCGCGCCGCCATCAGCTTGCCGGATGGTCAATGATTCAGCGTCAAAATCCCGTGATTCAACGTGTAGAATGGCCTCCCGTTCCTCCTGTTTACGTGCCAACACCATGCCCACGTCGTAACCGCCGCGTAATGCTGACGCGCCCCGTAGCAGGTCAAAGATATTTTCGGCGCTGCCCTTGCCGGTATGATGCACCAGCAAAATGGCCGTTTCCGTATCATGGGCAATCCGCGCCAGTTCGTTGACCACTGCCCCCATGCTGGCATTATCGTTTTCATTGGCACGGCCGTTTAGCGTGGCAATCAGGGTGTCAATAATAACCAGGTCATAGTCAGCCGCCGCCGCCTCAAGTTGCTTTAGGCCGGGGCCAATGTCAACCGTTTTCCCGTCCCCATTGAAATGGGCAATATCAAAGCACACGGCCGTGTCCCTGGGTTGCCATTTGAGAATCTGGCACCGTTGGTAAACCCGTCGCCGACCATCTTCCAGGGCAATGAGCAGGACACGGCCGCGCCGGGTTTCACGTCCCAGGAACGCCCGCCCCTGGTCAATGGCCTGGGCAAGCTGGAGCGTCAGCCAGGACTTGCCAGATTTTGGCCGCCCGCCCAACATTGCCAAGTGGCCTTTGGCCAATAGGCCATCAACCAAAAAATGCAAAGGGGGGAAATTCTGGGCCAGCAGGTCAGTTAACGGCCGTATCTGCAACCCCAGGTTAGCGTCAACCGTCACCAGTGGCGATTGTGGCCCGTGCCCATTCGCGCCGGCCGCCCGTTCCTGGGCCAACAGTGCTAACAGCCGTGCCTGGTCATCATTCGATAATTGCCCAAAAATTTGTTGGTTAACGGCCGTGTTCATGCGCTGCCCCCTGGTGGTCACGGCCGTTGACGGCCGTGTCTGGTTGGTTAACGGCCGTTTCCGCCGCCCGCTGTTGGCGTTGGCGTTCCCGCCGGGCATTTTCGGCCAATGCAATCAAACGGCCGTAGACGGCCAATAGTGGATCATGGGTTGGGTTATTGGGCGTCATCGTTCACCCCCTGGGGTACGGCCGTGTGGGTGGGTACGGCCGTGTGACACGGTTCATTTTGCAGCAGGCCGCGCTGTGCCAACGATTCACGAATGAGTACGGCCGCCTGCTGGCGTGGGTGACGCCTGTCCGCTTTGGACACGGCAACCAGGGCGTGCTGCTCGTCTTCACGTAACGTTAGAGTGATCCGCATATTGCACCTCTTGGATAATAAAAAGCCGGTTACTGATATAACAGTAACCGGCTTTAGGGGTATGCTGAAAGGTGCGGGGAGGGGTATATTTAGGGGTATGTGTATCCCTTATCTCGCATCGCCTTTTTATCCTTCTTGATTGTTTGCTCCTCAACCCCTTCCCTTTCTGCTATTTGTGCATTTGTTAACCCATTCAATATGTGTATTTTATCCCACCGTTTCAACCTGGCAGGACTGACACCATACTGTTTGGCTCTGCGCGCCAATGCCAACTCTTCATCGGTAATGGCCGTGCCCTGCCCCCGCCGCGCCTGTTCTTCCTGCTCGAAAATCTCATCCATGAAGGTAAGCGCCCTATTCGTTAAATGGTACCGACGTGCAGGTTCCCCCTCAAAACCAACGATTGCATCAATGGTGATCATACCATCTGTCTCCAGGTTCTCTATGATATGTTCACCCCATATGGTGAATCCCAGTTTCTCAATAGCCGCTTCCACGTCTACCCAAACACCCGAAACAAGCCCTGCCTGTGTGACGGCGCGGTAAAATTTTCTGGTAAGCGCGGGCCTTCGGTCTTGCTGAAGGTACAACTCACGCAACACCTTGTTTGCTTCAAGTTGCCCCGGTACGGCCGTGTCCTGGGCCTGCTGCTGCTCAGGACGTGATACGGCCGTGTCCTCACCATTGGCCGGTTCAGGTTGCCCCGGTACGGCACCCACCGGTAAGGCCCCCACCGGTACGGCCGTATCTGCTGCTTCTGTCGTTTGTGTTTGTGTTATAATGTCCATGATTGATAAATTCGCACAAACAGCCGTCCAAACCTTCCCCCGGCAAGACGGCCGTTTGTGTTTTCAACCCCATTTTATCACGTTCAGGCCATGCCCTCATTGGCAACGGCCGCCGCTTCTACATAGCGCCGGGGCATTTCCAAAGACGCCCACCCGCCCGCCTCTTGCAATCGAAAGGGTGACACCTTATCCGCCCAATACGTTGCCCAATAATGGCGGCAATCATGGGGTGACAGGCCGTCAATCCCCGCCTGCTGCCCCAGGTAAGCCACCCGCTGCTTGATTGCCTGCATGGACATGCCGCCCGTCAACGCCCCGCCCTTCGCGCTGCCCCGTAAGACACGGCCGTCTTTGGGCGCGTCATGCTCAAAATAGCTCACGGCCGCCCGCAACGTATCGGCCGTCAACTTATGCGTTTGCAGCTTATCCACTTTGGGCCGGTAAAATCGCAGTTCCCCGGCGGCAAGGTCAAAATCGGCCACGTTCAGCCCGGCCACTTCCCCCACCCGTAACCCATGATCCAACAGCAGGCACATAAGCAACGTGTCCCGTCGCCCCTGGGGTGTATCTGGGTAAGTTTTCAATTGCCGGGCTTGCACGGCCGTGAGGGGCACATGTGCCCCCTTCTTGTGCCCAATGCGCGTGACCGGCCGGCGCTCATCTATCCGTTTGGCCTCTTTGCCCCCATATCCTTGCACCAGGCGTATCATAGCGTATTCCTGGGCAGGAATGGCGCCCGCCTTTGTCGCCAGCTTTGCGTAAGTTTTCACGTGGGCCAGCCGGTTGTTAATGCTGGCAATACTGTACCCCTGGGTAAGCTGCCACTTCACAAACCCTTCAACAATCCCCCAGGTCACGCCCTGCCAGCAAGCCGGGTCATGTTGGAAGTCCACACAAGGCAACGTCACCCCAACGGCCGTCAGGTACGCGGCAAAGACGCCTAACGCCGTCGCCTGGTTGGAAATAGTGTTATCTGCCTTTCGGGAAAGGTAATCGGCAAACACGGCCGTACCTGCTGCCTCATTTGCTGCCTGCCCTGCCACCTCTAAACCGGTTGGTTGGTTTATCGTTGTTATGGCCG
>JAHBVI010000040.1 GCA_019637635.1 Anaerolineae bacterium | reverse complement strand
ATTGGCGATTGCCGGTCAATCTCTCATCTCCAATCTCCCATCTCTATCATGCCTAAAATAACGGGATGGCCGGGGCGAACGGCGACGCCGTGAACCAATAATGTACCCAACGATTGCACTACGTGGGCGGTGTAATCTTCGGAACCGGCGGAGGAGCCGGCGTTGAGCAAGATGAGGTCGTGGGTGGCGGCGGCAGTGCGCACGGCCGTTTGAATCGCTGCAAATTCGTCGGGCACTATCGGCCAGCGAGTAGGCAGACCGCCCCAATTTTCTACCTGCGCGGCCAGCACCAGACTGTTGTACTCGATGATCTGGCCGGGACGAACGCCGTCGCGGTCGGCGTCTTCGGGGGAGATGAGTTCCGAGCCGGTGGGGATGATGGCCACACGGGGATGGCGGTAAACGGCTACGGCCGTGTGCCCCGACCCGGCCAGCGCCCCCAAATCCACCGGGCGCAAGGTGTGGTTGGCGGGCAGCACCAGTTCGGTCGCCACCATGTCTTCGCCCATAGCCCGGACATGCTGCCAGGGGGGCAGGGAGGCGCGAATTTCGATGGCGGCACGGCCGTGTTCGTCCGTCACTGGCTGCGTGTGTTCAATCATCACCACGCTGTTGGCCCAGGCAGGTAAGGGATGGCCGGTGTTGACCGCTTTGGCCGGGTGCAGGTTGGGGTCGTTGGCGGGATCGAAATCTTCCACCAGAGTCAGGCGCACGGGGTTGGTTTCGGTGGCAGTGTGGCTGTCCTGGGCGCGCACGGCAAAGCCATCCATGGCGCTGGCGTGGTAGTGCGGGGAGGAGAGTCTGGCCCAGATGGCGGCGGCGGTGGTACGGCCGTTGGCCTCCGCCAGCGGTACCTCCTCTGACCCAAGTGGCTGCCACAAACCCGCCCCCTTCAAGGCGGTCTGCCAGGCTGCCCATGCCTCATCCAACGGTATGTCTTCCAGATAAATGTGTCGTTCCATAGACCTGATTGTATACGCCTACCGATGGGTGGCAAAGCGGCAAATCACTCTGTGCCCACAAAAAGCAAAGCCGACCTTGCCTTCTGTTACCGCAATTTTTGTCGCCTGGTTTGCCCATTGCTGCCCGATTTTCCACCTCCCTATCGCGTTGCGCTTCCATCGAGTACAATGCCACTTATTTCCCCACGACAGCAGGCGGCAACTCGCCAGGAGGATACAAAATGAACGCATCAGACATTCTCAAATATGGTCACTTTACTGTTTTGGGCGCGGTCAAAGACTTGCCAGAAGCAGACTGGGAAACAGGCGGCGTCTGCGGCGTCTGGTCGGTCAAACAGATCATTGCCCATCTGGCCTCGTTTGAGCAACTGTTGGTAGAGATTTTGGAAAACCTGTCCGGCAGTGAAGCCGGCCCCACGTTGGCGCGGTATATGGCCGATCATCTGGCTTTTAATGATGTCGAGGTAGCTGCCCGCGACGGGATGAGCGCGGCGCAAACAATGGCCGAATATGAAACCCTTCAGGCGCAAACGATGGCATGGCTGGCACAATTTCCCGATATACGGCGGCGCGAAAATGGCATCTTGCCCTGGTACGGTGCGGCATATGATCTGGAAGATTTTCTGGTGTACACCTACTACGGCCACAAGCGGGAACACTGCGCCCAGATTGCCGTCTTTCGGGATCAAATCACACGTTGAGCCTCACCTGTGTCAGAACCCATTGTGGTCACATAATACCCGCTGGTTTCTTGTTGATTGGGGGTAACTGCCGCCTAAAAAATTGCAGGCTACAATTGGCACATGAAATTCCTGCCCTCCCAACTGTATTATTTCCTGCGCCACCGGCCTAGCCGGGTGCAGTTGTTGAGCCTGTTTCGCTTTCTGCTCATCCTGGCCGGGGTGGTTGCTCTTTATAGCGTGTTGTTCCACTACATCATGGCCTGGGAGGGGCGCAGCTTTAGCTGGATCACTGGCTTTTACTGGACGCTGACCGTTATGTCTACCCTGGGTTTTGGGGATATTACCTTTCACTCAGACCTGGGGCGGCTGTTTTCCATCATCGTGCTGCTGACGGGCATCGTTTTACTGCTGGTGCTGCTGCCGTTCACCTTCATCGAATTTTTCTACGCCCCCTGGGTCAAAGCCCAATCGGAAGCCCGCGCGCCTACGCGATTGCCGGAAAAAAGTCATGGCCACGTCATCATTACGTCGCTGGATGCCGTGACCAGGGCGCTGATCAAGCGGCTGGAGTTGTTCCATTACCCTTATGTGTTGCTGGTGCCTGATTTAGACGAGGCGCTGCGGCTGCATGACCTGGGGTATGCGGTGGTGCGGGGAGATTTGGATAGCCCGGATACGTATCGCCGTATCCACGTGGAAAATGCGGCCCTGGTTGCCACCAGCAACAACGACATGATGAATACCAATGTGGCCTTTACGGTGCGGGAAGTGTCTGAACATGTGCCTATTGTGGCCACGGCCAATGCCTCGGCTTCGATAGACATTTTGTATCTGGCCGGCTGTAACTACGTGTTTCGTTTGGGGGAGATGATGGGCCAGGCATTGTCGCGGCGGGTTTCGGGCGGGGATACATTGGCGCACGTCATTGGCGAATTTGAGGACCTGGTGATTGCGGAAGCGGCCGTGCGCGACACGCCATTGGTGGGTAAACAGTTGCGCCACAGCCGCCTGCGCGAAGACACGGGTATTTTGGTCTTAGGGGTGTGGGTGCGTGGTCAATATGAAAACGCCGGCCCGGATACGCTGATCACGGCCGATACCATTCTGGTGTTGGCCGGTGCGGCAGAGCAAATGCAGCGGTATAACGAGCTGTATTACCATCAGCGTAATCACGAAAAGCCGGTGGTTATTTTGGGCGGCGGCCGGGTGGGGCGGGCCACGGCGCGCGCGCTGCTAGAACGTGGCCTGGATTACCGGATCGTGGACAGATTACCGGAACGCATCCGCGACCCGGAGAAATATGTGCTGGGTGACGCGGCCGACCTGTCCGTTCTGGAAAAGGCAGGTATCCGGGAGACGGATACGGTAGTGGTGACCACAAATGACGATAACACCAACATTTACCTGACCATTTACTGCCGCCGTCTGCGGCCCGATATTCAGATCATCAGCCGGGCGACGTTGGAGCGGAATGTAGAAACGCTGCACCGCGCCGGGGCCGATTTTGTGATGTCCTATGCCTCGATGGGCACCAATGAGATCATGCGTTTCCTGGATCGGGGAGATATTTTGATGGTGGCCGAGGGGTTGGGCATTTTCAAAGTGAAAACGCCCAAAGCGTTGCACGGCAAAAGCATTGCGGCGGCGGCCATCCGCCAGGAGACGGGTTGTACGGTCATTGCCCTGAAACATCACGACGACACCATCATCAACCCGGATCCCCAAACGCTGTTGTTTTCGCAAATGGAGATGGTGCTGATTGGCGCGGCCAATGCGGAGGATGTGTTCCTGCGGCGGTATCAACCTGTGGAGAATGGGTGAGGGGGTGAGGGGGCGAACGACCGTACACCCCCTTATCCCACCTCTTACTTGCTCCATCCCTTTCGTGTATACTACACGCCATGCCCGCCTTCATCAGCCGCCTGTTTAACATTCGCCGTGAGGAGTGGCCGCGTGTTTTGCTGCTGTTTTTGATGGCTTTCCTGGCCGTCACGGGCATCACATGGGGCAAACTGACGGTGCAGCCCTTGTTCTGGCAGGTAGTGGGGGTAGACCGGCTCGGTTTCAGTTTCATCGTCGAAGGGGTGGCGGCCATCCTGCTGGTGATGGTTTACTCCCCTTTTGCGGACCGGTTGAATCACGGCCGTCTCCTATGGATTATCGCGTTGGGCAGCGCCACGGCCGTACTCATTGGCTGGTATCTGCTCATCGCCGATTATCAGGCGGCCGGCGCATTTTTGCTCTATCCCCTCTTCACCGTCATCCCCTTCATCCTCAACCTGCATTGGTGGACATATGTCACCGGTTTTTATGACGCCCGCGCCGCCAAACGTATTGTGCCCGTGCTGGCCTCCAATGCCCGGCTGGCCGGCGCATTTGCCGGTTTCAGCGTCGGCTTTCTCACCCGCTGGTTGGGGTCATCCGAGGCCGTGATCGCCCTGTGGGCGCTGGCACTGCTGGTGATGTCCGCGCTGGTCTGGCTCTCGCCCGTCATATTGCGCGAGAAGGGCACAGTTGTAGCGGAAGCCGCCCCATCCGCCCCCGCCGCCATCTCCTTCACCCAAAGCCTGCGCGAAGGCTACCGCTACGTCATGGATTCACCCTACCTGCGCTGGCTGGCCCTGGCCACCCTGCTCGTTTCCCTGCTGCTCATCCTGATGAAATTTGAAAGCAGCCGCATCATTGATGGCGCATTTGGCAGCCACGTGGCCGCCACCGCCTTCCTGGGCAATCTGGAAGGCTGGGCCAATTTGCTGCTGCTGCCGGTGCAAATCTTCCTGCTCAGCCGCCTCATCAACAAAATCGGCCTGCACAATGCCAACCTCATCTTTCCGGTGGGCACGGCCGGCATTGCCGGTGGGTTGCTCATAGTCATCCTTCTCTCCCTGACGCCCGGCATTGTGCTTTTTGGCTCTCTGGCTTATCTTTCGGCCAATGTGCTGAACACCACTTTCCGCAACCCCATTGACAATTTGCTCTACAACGCCGTGCCCCTGCGCATGAAGGGGCGGGCGCGGGCGTTTGTCAATGGCCTGCTGGTGCCTACCGCGTCGTTGCTTGGCGGGTTGTTGCTGCTGCTGCCTTTTATCACCCGTGTTGATTGGGTATTGCCCGTGCTGCTGCTGCTGGTGGCCATCGTTTATCTGGGGGCAGCCTGGCGGGTGAGCCGACAATATACCAATGCGTTAGTGACTATGTTGGAACAGGAAGATTACTCCTTTTTGTTGGGACAGGAGGCGGCGGACGTGACGGTGACAGACCCGGCGGCGCTGGATTGGCTGCGCGAGCGGCTGGAGCAAAGCCAGAGCGACGAGATGACCCTGTTTATGGTGACGCTGATCAGCGAGGCGGGTGGCGACAAGGCGGTACCCATTCTGGCCGACGTGGCCCGCAGCCGGGACGCCCATATGCGGGCGGCGGTGCTGGATATTCTGGCGGCGGTGGCGGCCCCGGTGCCCGCCGTGCATGATTTTTTCGCCGAATTTTTGGGTGACGAAGACCCACAGGTACGCCGCTCGGCTTTGGCCGGGTTGGAACGGGTGGATGGGGCGCAGGATACCCATTATCTGGCGGCGGCGGCGCGCATGTTGGACGATGCGGACACGGCCGTGCGCCTGCAAGCACTCCCCGGTCTACTGCGTTATGGCGACCTGGCCCAGCGGGAACGGGCTTTGCGGCTGGTACAAACCATGCTCGGCAGCGAAGAATCGGCCGAGCGGGCGGCGGCGCTGCGGGCGTTGGGGCAAACCGAAGATATGGGTTTTGTGGGCAACGTCACCGGGATGCTGCCCGATCCGTCTGACCGGGTGCGGCTGGAAGCGGCGCTGATTTTGGAACGGTTCTCCACGCAGAAAATGTCCCCGCCGGTGGTGGAACAGGTGACGCAGGCGATGAGCGACCGGCTGCATGACCCGGTAGAGCGCACCCGCGAGGCGTCATTGGTGACGCTGGCGCGGCTGGGCGACCAACGTGTTTATCCCTTGTTGGCGGAGACGCTGCGGGATAACAGCCCCCAACTGCGGGCTACGGCCGTGACCGTCCTGGCCGGTCTGGGCAAAAAAGTGATCCCCACCATTCACCCCCTGCTCGATTCGCCCGATCCGCAATTGCGCAAAATGGCAACCGTGATCCTGGGGCGCATCAACCGGCGCGAATATGGCCCCCTGGTGACGGCGCAAATTCAGGCCAACCTGCTGCAAATTGCCGAAAACGTGGGCTACATCGAGGCGTTGACCGCCATCCAAAGTTATGCCACCGTGAACGTGTTGCTGACGCTGTTTCGGAACGAAAACGGCCGTTTGCTGGACGAGATTTTCTTTTTGCTCACGGCCGTGCAAAAGCCAGAATCAGTAGCCGTCATTCGGGAATCGTTGGCCAGCGACGTGGAGCGCGTGCGCGTCAACGCAGTGGAAGCGTTGGAATCACTCACCTCGGCGCAAACGGCCGAGATGATTGCCCCCCTGGCCCAGACGGAACCATCGCTGGTAGAGATCAGACAGATCAGCCAGGAATTATGGGATATGAAGTTCCCCAGCACGGCCGAAGCCATGGGAAAGCTGGCCACGGATATGGCCGTAGACCCCTGGCCGCGCTCGATTGCCGTTCACGCGCTGGGCGAAATTGGGCAGGCCATTGTTGCCCCGCAACAAACGGCCCCGCAACAAACGGCCCCGCAACAAACGGCCCCGCAACAAACAGTCCCATCGCCTAAACCCAATGATACCGCCGCCGACGGCCGTGCGCCCCGCCGCCGCAGCAGCGCCGATCTGTTGAACATGCTCACCGAAGAAGGGGAAACGCCGCCCGCGGCGAAGGATGCGCCACCCGCCGAAACAAAACCGGCCGATGCCCGCCAATCGCGCCGCGAACGGGCCGCCCGCGCCAGCGGTCTGTTGGATGCTCTGGCCGCCGACGAACCCGCTCCCGCGCCGGCCCCCACACCGACCGCCCTGGAAACGGTCTATTACCCGCCGCCGGCCGTGGCCAAAACCATTCCCGTGACGCGCATATTGGCCTGGTTGCAGATGGCTAATCTGGCCCCGGAGGAAGAGGTGCGGCTGGCGGTGCAGCGGGCCAATGAGCGCATGGCCGGTAAGGGTGATGCCCTTTCCCGGCGGCGTACACAGCCACAGGAGGTCACGATGTTATCTACCATTGAACGTATTATTTTCCTGAAGGAAGTCCTCTTTTTCCGCGAGATGACGGTTGACCAACTCAAGGTGCTGGCCTCGGTTTGTGAAGAGGCGTTTTACACGGAAGATACGCTGATTTATAAAGAAGGCCACCCCGGCGGCCAATTGTATGTGGTGGTGCAGGGCCGGGTGAGCATTGAGCGGGAATCACGCAAAGGGGTGGTGGCCCGGCTGGCGACCATTGAGGCGTACTCCTATTTTGGCGAGATGAATTTGTTCGACGCCAGCCCGCGCACAGACACGGCCGTAGCCCTGCAAGACACCGTCACCCTCACCCTGCGCCGCGAACCGCTGATTGCTCTGGCGCGGCAATATCCCGACCTGTCGTTGGAACTGATCAACGTCCTCAGCCAACGCCTGCGCGAAACCACCGACCAGGTGGCCAGCCTCACCAAATCGCACCCCCGCGCCCTGCATAAGGTGTTTGACCAGCTTGAGTAACTTACTAGAAGTGCCAGGCACGCCGACAACCAACCTGGACGACCGAAACGGTTAACGGCGTGCCTGGCACTACTTTGACAATATGCCCACCATCCGCCCCGCTACCCCCAACGACATCCTGGCCATTACGGAGATATACAATGAGGCCATTGTGTACACGCGCAATACGTTTGATACTGTACCCAAGACGGTGGCCGACCGGGAAGAGTGGTACCACCAGCACATGCCCGCCTATCCCATTTTGGTAGCGGAGGATAACGGCGAGGTGGTCGGGTTTGCCTCGGTGAGTAAATGGTCAGATCGGCCGGCCTACGGCCGTACCGTCATCGCCTCTGAATATATCCGCCAGGATTATCGCGGTCAGGGGATTGGCAAGGCTTTGTTGGTAGCTTTGTTAGAGGCTGCCTACGCCGCCGGGTATCATACCGTCATGGGCAACGTGTATGCCGGCAACGAAGTCAGCCGCCGCATGGTGGAATCCATCGGCTTCCGCACCGTCGGCCTGCTGCAAGAAGTAGGTTACAAATTTGATGAGTGGCTGGATGTGTATTTAGTGCAGCATATGAGGTCAGAGATTGGAGATTAGAGATTGGAGATTGCACAATCTCTAATCTCCAATCTCTAATCTCAAAACAACACCCTTGACCAATCAAGAAGAGAACCAACGATCCCGACAAGACTTCAACACCTTTGCGGACGAGTATGCGCAGTTCCGCAAAATTGACCCACCCGTGTTGGAGGATTTGTTAGTGCGCGGCAATATCAATGCTGAAAGCGTGGTGCTGGAAGTGGGCTGCGGCACGGGCAATTATCTGACGGAGATTTCCGCCCGTACCCACGCCGCCTGTTATGGCCTTGACCCGGCGGAGAAGATGCTGTCCCAGGCCAGAGCCAATCTCCGCGCCAATGGCATTCAGTGGCTCATGGGCTACGCCCGCCACCTGGATTTCCCCGACGAGATGTTTGACCTGGTGTACACGGTGGACGTCAGCCACCACATTCAGCATCGCCTGACCTATTTTCAAGAGGCGATGCGGGTGCTGAAACCAGGTGGTAAGGTCTGCACCGTCACCGATTCAGAGTGGATCATCAGCCACCGCGAGCCGCTGGCTACCTATTTCCCGGAGACGATAGCCGTTAACCTGGCGCGGTATCCTACCACCCACGAGTTATTGGAAGAGACGGCGGCTGCCGGGTTTGTGAACATTGTGGAAAAGATGGCCGAATATCCCTATATGCTCTATGACCCCGCCGGATACCGCAACAAGGCGTACTCGTCGCTGCACCTGATTGACGAAGCTGCCTGGCGGCGTGGCCTGGCCCGTCTGGAAGCAGATTTACAAAATGGCCCGTTGTTATGCCATTCGTATTATTTGATGATTTGGGGAGAGAAGGCGGCATGATAAGGTAGAGATTAGAGATTAAAGATTGGAGATTGAGCCAATCTCCAATCTCCTATTTTCAGGATTTGCTATGATGCGAAACTGGTTGCTCATTTTTTATCTGGCGCTACTGGTCGGCTGCACGGCCGTGAACGAACCCACGCTCCGGCCTACTGCTACCCCCATTGTCATTCCCACGTCAGAGCTAAAAGACCGCACCTTGCGCCTCTTTTGGTGGCAGGCGCCCAAAGTGGTGAACCCCCACCTGACCAGCGCCACCGCTGACCGGGACGCGGCGCGGCTGATCTATGAACCGCTGGCCAGCTTCAACGCCGACGGTGAACTGGTACCGGTACTGGCGGCCGAAATCCCCACTTTTGAGAACGGCCTGCTTGACCCCGATTTGAAATGGGTGCGCTGGCAAATTCCGGCGGGGCTGCGCTGGTCAGACGGCAAAGCCTTTACCGCCCACGACATAAAATTCACCTATGACTTCATCCAAAGTGAGGGCGCGGTCACGGCCAGCACCTATAACGCCGTGGAGAGCGTGGACGTGGTGGATATGCAAACGGTGCAGGTCAATTTTAAGGACACCAACCCCGCCTGGGCGCTGCCCTTTGTAGGTACGGAAGGCATGATCATACCGGGGCACATCTATTCTGAAGCCAGTGAAGCGCCTGTGCCCTCGGTGGGGACGGGGCCGTACCAGTTGCTTTCGGCCAATACGGAAGAGGTGTTGTTCCTGGGCAGTGAACTGGTGACGACGGTGAAGCTGATTTATGAGGTGAACCCCTATTATCGGGGCAAAGAAGATTTGTATTTTCGGCGGGTGGAGATGCAGGGGGGCGGCACGGCCGTAGAAGCGGCCGGCGCTGTCTTACAATTTGGCGACGTAGACTTTGCCTACAACTTGCAGCTCGAGGGGGATGTGCTGGACAGAATGGTAGAGGAGGGCAATGGCGTCGGGCGGCTGATGAACAGTTTGGGTGGCCGGGTGGAGTTCATTTCCCTCATTCAGAATGACCCCAACGACACCACCTTCACCACCCCCCATCCTATCCTGAACGTGGTCGCCGACGAGAGCAACCTGCTGGTGGCTCAGGCCATCGCCCATGCTATTGACAAGGAAGCGATTGCCGCTCTGTATGGGCCGACCGGCGCGGAGGCCAACGCCATCTTGTTTGCCCCGGCCAATTTTCGCTCTGAGCAGGATTTTTACCCCTACGATTTAGACAGGGCCAGGCAATTGCTGGCGCAGGCCGGCTGGGCGGATACAAATGGCAATGGGATTGTGGACAAGAACGGCCGTGACCTCTCCCTCACCTTGCGCACCGGCCCCAACGCCTTGCGCCAGGCCACGCAGCGCCTGATCCAGCAATCCCTGGGGGAAATCGGTATAGACCTGAAATTGGACGTGAGCGGCCAGTTTTTCAGTACCAGCACCGCCATCCCCAACAGCCTGTGGGCGGGTACGGCCGATATGCCCATGTTCACCAATGGCAACCAGACGCCCGACCCCACCTCCTACATGCGCGAATGGACGTGCGCCCGTATCCCGCAGGCTACCGATGGTAGTTGGGTGGGCGTGAATGTGGCCCGCTGGTGCAGCGACGCCTATGACACCCTCTATACCCAGGTGGTGGCGGAAACAGACCCGGCCATGCGCGAACAGCTTTTTAAGCAAATGAATGATATGCTGGTGCAAAACGGCATCGTCATCCCCCTCATCAGCCGGGCGCGGGTCTCCGGCGTTAGCAACCAGATTGAGGGAGTGGAACTCACCGATTGGGATTCGCACCTGTGGAACATACACGAGTGGAGGCGTAAACCATGAGCGAACAACAAATGACGCCCAATACGCCGGTGCTGGAAGTGATGGCGGCGGAGGTGCATACGGAAACAACCAGCCCGCAAACTTTTTCTATCTTTCGCCGCATTCCCATCAGCCGTAAGCTGACCATTGGCTTTTCCATCCTGGTGCTGCTGACGCTGTTGGTGGCTGCGCTCAGCTACTTTAGCAGTGATGACGCCAGCCAGAAGATCGAAGATACCAACCAACTGCGGGTGCCCATTGCCCTGGAAGCGGCTGCCGCCGAATCCAACCTGTTGCGCATGCTTTCCAACACACGCGGTTATCTGGCGTTGGGGGATGAACGCTTCTTGCTTGATTATCAGGTGTCGCAAATCGCCTTTGAGTCGAACCTGGATAATCTGGAGCCGCTGCTGGCGGCGACCGGTGGCGGCAGCCAGGAGCAGTTAGCCATGTTGGGGCAACTGCGCACGGCGCTGCTGACCTATGATGAGTGGGCTGAAGAATCGTTTGTGCTGCGTGATGACCAACTGGCGCGGGAACCGGCTTACAAAATTGTGGCTACCGAGGGTACGACGCTGGCCGGTAATGTGCTGTTGGATACGCAAAAAGTGATTGACAGCGTGGCCCGCGAAGCGGCCGTAGAAGATGTGGCCGTTCTACGAGACCTGGCCCGCTTTCAAAGCTCCTTCCTGGCGATGTTGTCCGGTTTGCGCAGCTACACCACCACCCGCAACCGCAGCTACCGAAGCGAATATATTGCCAATAGCCTGATCAATGACCAGGCGTGGACGGCGCTGCAAGAGCGGATGGGGCGGGGGGAATTTAATGAGGAGCAGGCAGCCTTGCTGGCGGCGATGGGCGAAAACCGGGCGGCGTTTTTGCTGCTGCCGGAGGAGCAGGTGTTCCCTGTTTTGGAAAGCGACCAGTGGCGGCAGGATTTACTGTTGTTCCGGGAACAGGTGCTGCCGTTGGCTGATAATATGCTGCGGCTGCTGGAAAATATCACCGCCAGCCAGCAGTTGGAGTTGCAACGGGAACTGGGCGCAGGCACGCTCAGCCTGTTGCAGTCGCGCCAATTGACGTTGACGATTGGGGCGATTGCCATTGTGATTGGGGTGATGCTGGCGTATTTGTTCCGGCGTAATATCGTGGGGCCGGTGGGACGGCTCACGGCCGTGTCCGAACGCATTCGTGGTGGTGATTTGCAGGCGCAGGCCGCGGTAGAATCGGCCGACGAAATTGGCATCCTGGCCGTCACTTTTAACCGCATGACCGGGCAACTGCGGGCCACCCTGGGCCAGGTGCGCCGCGAACGGGACCGCGCCGACAATCTGCTGCACGTGGTCATCCCCATTGGCGTGGAACTGTCATCCGAACAGGATTTTGACCGTATGTTGGAAAAGATGCTGGTAGAGGCCAAGACCTTTTGCCATGCCGACGCCGGCAGCCTCTACCTGCGCACCGAAGATGAAAAATTGCAATTTGTCATCATGCGCAACAATTCGCTGGACATCGCCTTAGGCGGCACGACGGGCAACGCGGTCACTTTTCCGCCGTTGAACCTGTATGACGAACACGGCCGTGCCAACCACCAAAACGTCGCCGCCCACGTCACCCACACCGGTCAGGCCGTCAATATCCCCGATGTGTATACCGCCGCCGAATTTGACTTTAGTGGCCCGCGCCGCTTTGACGCGCAAACCGGCTACCGCACCCAATCCCTGCTCACCATCCCCCTCAAAAACAGCCTGGGCGACGTGAAAGGGGTGCTGCAACTGCTCAATGCCACCGACCCACAGACCGGGCAGATTATTCCCTTCGACCCCAATTTGCAGCAGATGATGGAGTCCTTCTCCTCACTGGCCGTCGCCGCCCTGGAAGCCTACATCCGCGAACAGGCGTTGCGCCAGGAAATCCAACAGTTGCGCATTGAAATTGATGAGGCAAAATTACAGAAGACGGTCAGCGAAACGGTGGATTCGGACTTCTTCCAGGATTTACAGGCCCGCGCCGCCGATATTCGCCGCCGCCGGCAGTCTGGTAGAGAGGAAGAGCGGTAATCGGTTATCCGTTATCGGTAATCGGTTGTTGGCGTCTCTTACCGATTACTGATTACCGATTACCGTTTACCGGGCACAGGAGAGTTATGTCTCGAATCATATCCATACATTCATTTCGGGGGGGCACGGGCAAATCCAATACAACGGCCAATGTGGCGGCGGCGCTGGCGATGAAGGGCAAACGCATCGCCGTAGTAGACACGGACTTGAACTCGCCTGGCATCCATATGTTGTTTGGTTTTGACCTGGAAAGCCCTGATCTTGGTTTTGTCCTTAACCACTTTTTGTGGGGCGACTGCGAAATCCAAGAAGCGGCCTATGACGTGACCGCCCGATTGGGGTCAGACATCCCCGGACAGGTCTATTTGCTGCCGGGCAGCATCAAAACGGCCGAAATCTCCCGGCTGCTGCGTGAAGGGTATGACGTGGGGCTGCTGAATGATGGCTTTGATGACCTGATTGATAAATTACAGTTGGATGTGCTGCTGGTGGATACGCACCCCGGCCTGAGCAATGAAACGCTGCTCTCTATTGCCATCACCGACACCCTGTTGATCACGCTGCGGCCCGACCACCAGGATTACCAGGGCACGGCCGTGACCGTCGAAGTGGCGCGCAAATTACAGGTGCCGGACATGCGCCTGGTCATCAACAAAATGCCCGAAGTGTACGACTTCAACCAGGTGCGCACCCTGGTGGAGAGCAAATATCGCTGCCAGGTTGCCGCCATCCTGCCCCATGCCGAGGAAATGATGACCCTGGCCAGCCAGGACATCTTCGTTCTTCGCCACCCCGACCACCGCATCAGCCAGGAAATCAAGGCAATGGTAGATACCTTCGTTTAAGGAGAGCGAGTAATGACCGTTAAACTGGCAACCAAACCTGTTGAATTAACAGAAACCGAAACCATTGAGTATTATGTGACGATAGATGGTGTGATTGAACTCCCAGAAAATAGTGTAGCTGACGATTTTTTTGAGGGTTTACTCGATGTCATCATTGACTACGTGGAACAACATGATGGCCTGGCTGCTCTGACCATGACGCACAAAAAATACGAAGATACCGAAATAGGTGACGATGAGGTAGAGCATGGGGGAAAAAGAGCCTAAAATCGGGCAGTAAACAATTAAGCAAAGGGATTCATCAAAAACTGCTCAAGACGTTCAAGAGCGCAGGGATTCTTGAATAAAATAAAGCACCGTAGAAATTGAGCAATTTGGTATTTACCCAATTACTCAATTACTCTGGAAAACATAATGGGAAAAATCATCTCCATTCACTCCTATCGCGGCGGTACCGGTAAATCGAATACAACCGCCAACCTGGCGGCTACTTATGCCGCCCTGGGCAAACGTGTCGCTGTGGTAGATACCGACATCCAATCCCCCGGCATCCATATGATTTTGGGCCTGGGTGAAGACGCGCCACCGCCTGTTTATGCCCTCAATGACTACCTGCACGGCAACTGTGACATCGAACAGGCGGCCATGGACATCACCGCCCAACTCAACCCCAACCTCACCGGAAAACTGTACCTGGTGCCCTCGCGCACCCAGGCCAGCGAAATTGCCAAAGTGATCCGGGGTTACGATGTGGGCTTGCTGGTAGATGGCTACGAGCGACTGGTAGACTCCCTCAATCTGGATGTGCTGCTCATTGATACCCACCCTGGCCTGAACAACGAGACGCTCATGTCTGTCAGCGTGTCCGACGCGGAAGCGATTATTTTGCGCCCGGACTACCAGGATTATCAGGGCACGGCCGTGATCGTCAGCATCTCCCGCAAATTAGGTGTGCCCAACCTGGTCCTCGTCGCCAATAAAATCCCCAAATCCATCCCCCTCAGCGACCTGCGCAGCCAACTGCAAAGCCAGTATGCCTGCCCGGTAGGCGCGCTGCTGCCCCATTCCGATTCCATGATGGCCCTGGGCAGCCAGAAAGTGTTCGTCCTGGCCTATCCCGATCACTTCATCGCCAACCAGATCAAACAACTGGCCCAAACCCTCCTCGCCTGATCAAAAACAGCCGCAACGGGCGTGATGCTTGACGAGTGATGCGTGTCCAGAGAGGCATCACGCCGCTTCCTGAATCCCCAACTGCCCATCAATTTACCCCAATTTTGCAAACGCTTGCAAAAAATCATTGACAACCCGGCCCATTTTTGTTATCTTCTTTGCAAGCGTTTGCATAGTTCGTTACAACGCTTTTGAATAGTATGCGGAAAATCGCGGATGCAGCAGATTCTTGCGGCAGTGTATACAAGCGAATAATAGGCACAACCCAGCTCATTTGTCCGCTTATCAGTTTCCCATCCGCTGCCCCATAATTTACGTAGGGAAGATGGCACACAAAAAAACGCTCACCGACATTACCATTATTGATGTCGCCAGAGAGGCAGGCGTTTCCTATTCCACTGTTTCCCGTGTGGTCAACAACAAAACCTACGTCAAACCCGAAACCCGCGAGCGCGTTACCCAGGCCATGCATCGCCTGGGCTACCAGGCCAATTTGCAGGCGCGTTCCCTGGCCGGTGGCCATTCCCACGTCATTGGTTTACTGGTACACAACATGTCCACCCAATACATGGGGGAGATATTCCGGGGCATTGATGACGTACTCGCCACGCACAATTACGAAGTCATGCTCTACACCACCCACCGCCGCCGCACCAAAGAATCAGCTTATGTCAATATGATGGCGCGTGGCCTGGCCGATGGCCTGCTCATCGTTCTGCCCCGCCAGCCAGAGGCCTACATCGAATCCTTGCGCGCCCGCGACTTCCCCTATGTTCTCATTGATCAGGTAGGGATTGATGAAAACGACGTGGCGGTCACCGCCACCAACTTCCAGGGGGGATATGATGCCACCACTCACCTCATCGAGTTGGGCCACCGGCGCATTGGCAAAATTACCGGTTGGATGGATATGGTCAGCGCCCGCGACCGGTTGGAAGGCTACAAAGCCGCGTTGGCCGACCACGGCATCCCCGTAGACCCGGAATTGATCGTCATCGGCGATTTTGAAAAGATCAGCGGCTACCAGGGAGCGGCCACCTTGCTAGATCTGGCGGAACCGCCAACGGCCGTGTTCGCCTCCAACGACGTAATGGCCCAGGGCGCACTCGAGCTATTCCGTGAGCGCAACATGCAGATACCCCAGGACATCTCGCTGGTGGGCTTTGACGATATTCCCATAGCCGCCATCTTAAACCCCCCATTAACCACCCTGCGCCAGCCGATGGTCGAGATGGGGCGGTTGGCTACCCAAATGTTACTTGACTGGATCAGCGACCCGGAGCAAAAACCGTCCAGCGTCATCTTGCCCACCGAGCTAATCCTGCGTGAATCAACGTCCTCGCCTCGTTCATAAAGAATGGGTGAGGACGATTTTTATCATCATTTTTGCAAACGTTTGCAAAACGCTTGTAGAACTTTAGCAAAAGAGGAGGCGATTATTGATCAGATGCACCTGTTAATACCTTCATCCATTCTTAGTGCAAAAGTTCAACTGAATTGGAAAAGTTGATCTTCTAAAAACGATAGTTAACCCATAAGCGAGGAGAACCATGAACAAGGTAAAAGTTGCATTATTGTTATGTTTATTGGCATTAGGCATGAGCCTGGTGGCTTGCGGTGGGGGAGGCAGCACGGCCGTGTCCACCACCGCGCCCACCACTGCACCCGCCCAGGAACAGGCGGCAGAAGAGCCGGCGGATGCCCCGGCTCAAACCGCCGATACTTGCACTGAAACTGTAGAAATCGAATGGTGGCACATCTCTACGGCCGAAGCCGAACAGGCTTACTGGCAATCCAAAGCCGATGAATTCATGGCCGAAAACCCCTGCGTCCAGATCAACATCACCGTCCTGGAAAACGAGGCCTTCAAATCACGTCTGACGACCGTCATGCAATCGGGTCAACCGCCCGACCTCTTCCAAAGCTGGGGCGGTGGCGTCCTTTGGGCTTACGCCGATGCCGGGCTGGTGAAAGATATTTCGCCGGCTCTCCGGGGTGAATGGCAGGATTCCGTCGCCGCCAAAGCGGCTTTGGACTTGTATAGCAAAGATGGCGCATACTATGGCGTGCCCTGGCAGTGGGGCGCTGTGGGTATGTATTACAATAAAGACCTCTTTGAGCAGGCCGGGCTTGATCCCGAAAATCCGCCCAAGACCTGGACTGAGTTTCTGGACACTGTACAGACCTTGAAAGATGCGGGCATTACCCCCATCACGGTAGGTGTGGGCGACAAATGGCCGGCACATTTCTGGTGGGTCTATCTGGCTATTCGCAATGGCGGTGAAGATGCCTTCCTGAAAGCCTTTACCCGCGAAGGGTCCTTTACCGATGCCCCATTTGTGAAGGCCGGTGAAGATTTGCTGGAGTTGATTAATATGGAACCCTTCCCCGAAGGCGCGCTCGGCTTTTCTTATGGTGATTCGGCGTCTGCTTTTGGTAATGGCGAAGCAGCTATGGAACTGATGGGGCAATGGCACCAGAGTGTGCAGCGCAGCAACAGCGAAAGCGGCGAGGGCGTGGCTAATCTGGGCTGGTTCCCCTTCCCCATGGTTGAGGGTGGCGCTGGTAATGCCAGTGACGTATTAGGTGGTGGTGATGGGATTGCTGTTGGTAAAAACGCGCCAGAAGAAGCAGTGGCGTTCTTGCGCTTCCTCACCAGACCGGAAAACCAGATACAGGCATTAAACGATGTTGGTTTTGGGCCACCGACTATGGTGGGCACGGAAAGCGCCATCACCGATCCCATCCAGCGGTCTATTGTGGATGCGCGTAATAATGCCGCCTACTTCCAACTCTATTATGATCAATTCTTGCCGCCGGCCGTTGGTGGCGCCGTCAATGATGCTGTGGAGCAGTTGTTTGCCGGCGTGATCACCCCCGCGCAACTGGCACAGCAAATTGAAGATTCTGCCGCTATGGAGTTGGGCAACTAGACCGAAGGTGGCACGGTCAGAGACCGGCTACAGCGATTGAGGTGTGAGGCACGTTAATTAGAAACGTGTCATTCCGAACGAACTCTTCGGAGTGAGGAATCTTTCGCCCTGGCCAGCGCGGAAGATTCCTCGCCGAAGAAGCCTGCCCTGAGCAGGGCGAAGGGGTTCGGAATGACAATTCACGGATTACCGAAATGGATGAGACCAGGATGTTAACGGGCATGACCTCCCGGACACAGGCGAACACGGATAGAAGGCGGGCGCAGTGGAACAAGACGGTATTGATCGTGGCTTGTTTGTTGCCGGGCTTTGTGCTGTTGACCACATTTTTGTTGATTCCCATCGCGCAGGCAATGTATTACAGCGCCTATAATTGGAACGGTTTGGGGCCATTAGATAATTTTGTGGGGCTAGACAATTACCGGCGGGCCTTTTCTGAGCCGGTTTTTCGGGGGGCGATTAAACATTCGTTCATCATCATGGGGCTGTCGCTGCTTATCCAACTGCCGCTGGCGATGACGCTGGCGCTTATTTTGGTGAGGGGGCAGTTGCGATTTCAGCGGTTTTTCCGCACCATATTTTTTCTGCCTTACGTGTTTTCGGAAATTATTGCCGCTTATATCTGGTTGTACGTTTATAATCCCAGGGGTGGGCTGCTGAACAGGTTTTTGGAAATTTTCAACCCGGCCTATGCGGGCACAGCCTGGTTAACGGACCTGGATACGGTGCTGGTGGCGATTTTTGTGGTGCTGACCTGGAAGTTCTTTGGCTTTCACATGTTGCTATACATGGCGGGTTTGCAAAACATTTCCAGAGAGGTGGAGGATTCGGCGCGGGTAGCGGGCGCTAATGAGTATCAGGTGTTGCGTTTTGTGACCCTGCCGATGATGCGGGATACGATTGCCCTGACCGTGTTTTTGTCTATTTTGGGATCATTTCAACAATTTATTGTGGTGTGGATTTTGACCGGCGGGGGGCCAGCTTTCCGCAGCGAGTTGATCGTCACGTATCTGTATAAGTTTGGCATTCAACGAATGCAATTAGGGTATGGCAGTGCGTTGGCGGTCATTTTGTTTGCGATGACGTTGTTGTTTTCCGTTGGATATCAGCGTTTGGTTTTACACCGCACGATGGCAGATTGAGGCAGAGAGATGAGTATATCAGCGCCTAAAATGACTTTTAGCCGATTTTTGATGTATTTGTTTGTTATTGTCGTGGCTTTGCTCATGTTTAGCCCGGTGGTGGTGGTGATTCTGGGCAGCATCCGCACGACGGGGGAGTTATGTCTACCCGGTGGCGCTGCCCAAGACTGGGATTAAGTGGGAAAACTACACCGGCATTTTGACAAAACCAGATTTTTGGCGGTCGGTGGGCAATAGTTTGCGCATTACGCTAACAACGACTTTTCTGGTGATTCTGGCGGCTGCTCCGCTGGCGGCCATCTTTGCGCGGGTGAGTTTTAAGGGGCGTTCTATCCTCTTCAACATTCTTTCGATTGGGCTGCTTTTTCCGCTGGTGGTGGCTATTTTGCCGGTCTTTCTGCAAATTCGGAATTTGAATCTGATCAACAGTTTTTGGGGTGTTATCTTGCCGTTGGTGACGTTTTCGCTGCCGGGCAGCACTGTGATCTTGATCGGTTTTTTCCGGGCGATACCGGCTGAATTAGAGGATGCTTCGTATATTGATGGGTGTACGACGTTTGGGTTTTTTCGGCACGTGTTGTTTCCGCTGGCGCGGCCGGCGATTGCGGCCATTGCCACGCTGACGGTGGTGAACGCCTGGAACGAGTATTTTCTGTCGCTGGTGGTGCTGGGAGATTCCAAGAAATGGCCGCTGACGTTGGGCATTATGCAATTTCAAGGCCAGTATGGCACGGAGTGGGCCAGGGTGATGGCCTATATCACGCTGTTGATTATTCCGGCGGTTCTTTTTTACTTGCTGGCGGAGCGGTATATTGTGACGGGCTTGACGGGCGGGGAGTTGAAGGGATGATGGGTGATTGGGTGATGAGGTGATGAGGTGAAGGTTGATATTCGTTTTTTATTGTTTGGGGGCATGTTGTGGCTTGTTTTCCTGGTGGGGTGCGCAAGAGAAGAGGCGGCGGTGAACACGGCCGTGCCCACCCCGCCACCACACACTCCGGTCTTTACCGACGGCCGCCCCCCCAACCTTTTCACCGAACTGTTGGGCAAATCGGAAGCAGAAGTGGACGCGAAAATTGAGGCCGCCTGGCAGCAGCTTTTTTACGGAAACCCGGAGACGCAGGCAGTCTATTACCCGGTGGGTAGCGATATGGCCTATATCAAGGACATTGGTAACGACGACATCCGCTCCGAGGGCATTTCCTACGGCATGATGATTGCCGTGCAGTTGGACAAACAAGAAGAATTTAACCGTATCTGGCAGTGGGCCAAGACGTACATGTACCACGAGGAGGAGCCGTACAAGGGATATTTCTCCTGGCACAACCGGGAGGATGGCAGCCAGATTGACGCCAACCCGGCCAGCGATGGTGAAGTGTGGATGGCCATGGCCTTGTTTTTTGCGGCGCACCGCTGGGGGGATGGTAAAGGTATTTTTAACTACAGCCAGCAGGCCAACGAGATCTTACACACCATGCGCCACACCACAGGCAACAGCGCCCTGGCCACCAACATGTTTGATGAGGAGACAAACCAGATTGTGTTTGTGCCCACGCGGGGACGGGTGAGCCAGTTTACCGACCCGTCTTACCATGTGCCGCACTATTACCAGTTATGGGCGGAATGGTCGGCGCAGGACAATGAGGCGTGGGCGGATGCGGCCGTGAAGAGCCGGGCATTCTGGCGAACGGCCGTACACCCCGAAACCGGCCTCTTCCCGGATTATGCGGAATTTGACGGCACGCCGCTGCATTTTGGCGGTGGGGCGTCGCATAAGGATTTTCGCTTTGATGCCTGGCGCACGGGCATGAACATTGCCGTGGACTACATCTGGTTTGGTGAAGATGAATGGGCGGTAGAACAAAGCAACCGCTGGCTCAACTTTTTTCTGGAGCAGGGCATAGACCGTTACGTCAATCAATACAGTCTGGACGGCGAACCACTGTCCGCCGACCGTTCACCCGGCCTGATTGCCATGAATGCGGTGGTGGCCCTGGCGGCCGACCATCCGCAGCGCGCCGAATTTGTGCAGGCGCTCTGGGACCTGGAAATCCCGTCCGGGCGCTGGCGTTATTATGATGGCTTGCTCTACATGCTGGCGCTCTTACAGGTGAGCGGCAGATTTGATATTCATGCGCCGGGGGGCGCGTGATACGTGATGCGTGACCCCCTCACGCATCACGCTTCACGCATCAAAAATTTTTTGGAGACAACCATATGCCAGAAGCAATAGAGAAGGATGCCCTATATCGTGACGCCGGCCTGCCAACGGCCGTGCGCGTGCGCGATTTGTTATCTCGAATGACGCTTGCGGAAAAGGTGGCCCAGTTGGGCAGCGTTTGGGTTTACCAGGTGTTGAAAGAGGGGCGATTTGCCCCCCAAAAGGCGGATGGCCTGTTCCAGGAAGGCATCGGCCAGATAACCCGCGTGGCCGGGGCCAGCAGCCTGAACCCGGCAGAAGGGGCCAGGGCGGCCAACGCCATCCAACGGTATCTGGTGGAGCAGACGCGGCTGGGCATTCCGGCGCTGGTGCATGAGGAGTGTTGCAGCGGCTACATGGCGCGCGACGCCACCTGTTTCCCGCAAATCATCGGCGTGGCCAGCACGTGGGCGCCGGAATTGGTAGAGGCCATGGCCGATGTGGTGCGGCAGCAGATGCGGGCGGCAGGCGCGCACCAGGGTTTGTCGCCGGTGTTGGACGTGACCCGCGACCCCCGCTGGGGACGGGTGGAAGAGACCTTTGGCGAAGATCCGTACCTGATTTCCCAGATGGGCGTCCATTTTGTGCGTGGGCTGCAAGGCACGAACTGGCAGGAAGGGGTGATCGCCACCGCCAAACATTTTGTGGGCTATGGGCTGACAGAAGGGGGCATGAACTGGACGCCGGCCCATATTCCCCCGCGTGAACTGCGGGAGGTCTTTTTACGGCCGTTTGAAGCCGTCGTCAAAGAAGCCAATCTGCAATCGCTGATGAACGCTTACCATGAACTGGATGGCGTGCCCTGCGCCGCCTCGAAGGAACTGTTGACTGATATTTTGCGGGACGAGTGGGGCTTTGACGGCATGGTGGTATCTGATTATTTTGCGGTGGAACAACTGGAACGGGCACATGGGGTAAGCGATAACAAGCAAGATTCGGCCCGGCTGGCATTGAGCGCCGGGATTGACATTGAGCTGCCCAGTACCGATTGTTATGGTGCGCCGCTGCTTACGGCCGTGTGTGAAGGCAAGATTGACGAGGCGCTGGTTGACCAGAGCGTGACCCGTGTCTTGGAGATGAAGTTTAAGTTGGGGCTGTTTGAGAATCCGTATGTGGATGCGGCGGCGGCTACGGCCGTGTTCGACACCCCCGCCCAACGCCAACTGGCGCGCACCATCGCCCAAAAATCCATCGTCCTGCTAAAAAACGAAGGCGACCTGCTGCCACTGCCCAAAAGCCTAAACGCCATCGCCGTCATCGGGCCGCAGGCCAACAATGCTCGTCACCTGTTAGGCGACTATGCCTATCCCTGCCACATCGAATCTTTGCAGGAGATGACCAAAGCCGGCCAAAACAGCTTCAACATCCCCGTACCGGACAGCGTGGAATTGGTGGATAACTTTGTGGCCATTCGTCCCATTCTGGCGGCAATCAAGGAGAAAGTGACGGCAGGCACGGCCGTCTATTACGCCCCCGGTTGCGAATTGACCGGCGATGACCGCTCCGGTTTTTCCGAAGCAATAGCAGCGGCGGCGCAGTCAGACGTAGCTCTGGTATTTGTGGGCGAAAAATCCGGCCTGACGAATGACTGCACCTGCGGCGAGTCGCGGGATCGGGCGGACATCAATCTGCCTGGCGTGCAGGAAGAACTGGTGCAGGCCGTGGCCGCGACGGGTAAACCGGTGATCGTGGTGTTGGTGAACGGCCGTCCCCTGAGCATCAACTGGATCGCCGAAAACATTCCCGCCATCGTTGAAGCCTGGCTGCCCGGCGAAGAAGGGGCGGAAGCGGTGGCCGACGTGTTGTTTGGCGATGCCAACCCCGGCGGCAAACTGCCCATCACCTTCCCCCGCGCCGTGGGGCAAATTCCCATCTTTTATGGCCACAAACCGTCCGGCGGCCGTTCGCATTGGAAAGGGGATTACGTGGACTTAAGCAACAAACCACTCTGGCCGTTTGGTTTTGGGCTGAGTTATACGCAGTTTGAATTGAGCAATTTGCAGGTGGACAAACGCGCCATCGCTGCTGATGAGGCCGTGCAAATCGGCCTGACGGTGACAAACAAGGGGGCGCGCGATGGCGACGAAGTGGTGCAGTTGTACGTGTGGGATAAGGTGGCGCGTGTAACACGGCCGTTGAAAGAACTCCAGGGTTTTCAGCGTGTCACCGTTCCGGCAGGGGCCAGCCGTACCGTTACCTTCACCCTTCATGCCAATCAACTGCGCTTTTATGATGGGGCCATGCGGCAAATCGTGGAACCGGGTATGATTCAGTTGATGGTGGGCACATCCTCCGCCGACATTCACCTGCGCGCGGAAATTGAAATCATAGGCGAGACGCAAGTAGCCTTGACCAACCAAAAATTCTTTAGTGAGGCGCAGGTTATTTAGGGAAGAGATTGGGAGAATAGGAGATTGATGCTGCTTGAATCTCCCAATCTCCCAATCTCTCAATCTCCCAACCTCAAAAAAAGCACACGATGTTTCAAAATCCTATCCTCTCTGGTTGTTACCCCGACCCGTCCATTTGCCGGGTGGGGGAAGATTATTACCTGGTTACGTCCACGTTTGAGTATTTCCCCGGCCTGCCCATTTTTCACAGCCGCGACCTGGTGCATTGGCGGCAAATTGGGCATGTGTTGGATCGGCCGTCGCAGCTTGACCTGGATGGCATACGGCCGTCGGCCGGTCTATACGCCCCCACTATTCGACATGCCAATGGGCTGTTTTACGTCATCAATACGCTGGTAGACGGCCGTACCACCTCCGGCAACTTCATCGTCACTGCTACCGACCCCGCCGGCCCCTGGTCTGAACCATACTGGCTGGATGCCTCGCCGGGCATTGATCCCTCGCTGCTTTTTGACGATAACGGCCGTGCCTGGTATTGCGGCACCAATCTGGTGGAAGAAGGTCATTATCGCGGCCACACCGAAGTGTACGTCCGGGAGCTAGACCTGAAACAGATGCAGTTAACTGGCGAGCCAACGGTTATTTGGGATGGCGCGCTGAAAGGGGCCATCTGGTCAGAAGCGCCGCACATTTATAAGGTGGACGGCCGTTACTATTTGCTCACGGCCGAAGGCGGCACCGCCCATCATCATGCCGTCGTCATCGCCCGCAGCGACCACATCACCGGGCCGTATGAAGGCAATCCCGGCAATCCTATTCTGACACACCGCCATTTAGGGCTGGACTACCCCGTCGTCGGCGCGGGGCACGGCGACCTGGTGCAAACCCAAAACGGTGAATGGTGGATGGTGCTGCTGGCGATGCGGCCGTATGGCGGCTACTTTTATAATTTGGGCCGGGAAACGTTCCTGGTTCCCGTGCGCTGGGAAGAGGGCTGGCCCATTGTCAGCCCCGGAACCGGGCGCGTGGAAACGGCGTATCCGCTGCCCAACCTGCTGCCCCATCCCTGGCCGTCTCGCTCGACGCGCGATGATTTTGACGCGCCAACATTGGCTGACGAGTGGAATTTTTTACGCACGCCGCGTGACGAATTTTGGGATTTGCGCCAGCATCCCGGACATTTGTTGTTACAATTACGCCCCGAGCGGCTCAGTGAATGGGTGAACCCCAGTTTTGTGGGCCGGCGGCAGCAACATATCCATTTCAGGGCGGCTACGGCCGTGACCTTCACTCCCCAAAATGAACACGAATGCGCCGGTCTGGTGCTGCTGCAAAACGACAACTATCACTTCCGTTTTGTTATCATCCAGGCTGACGTGCCGGTCATTTGCCTGATCAAACGGGCGCACGGTGCGGAAGAGGTGATCGCCCAACGGCCCATCCAACCGGGCACATTTTTTCTGAAGGTGGAGGCGCAGGAACAGGATTACAGTTTTTATGTGGCTTCAGAACCGGATATATGGGAACTGGTAGCGGGCGGCGTAGACGGCCGTATCCTCAGCACCCCGGTGGCAGGCGGCTTTGTGGGCGCGTGGATTGGACTGTATGCCAGCAGCAACGGCCGTGACAGCAGCAATTACGCCAGTTTTGATTGGTTTGATTATGAAGAATTGAAGATTGGAGATTAGAGACTGATCAATCTCCAATCTCTAATCCCTTATATGGAGAAACACATGTACACCCCCAAACCTGAACACAAATTTACATTTGGTCTATGGACGGTCGGCAGTATGGGCCGTGACCCGTTTGGCGAACCGGTGCGCAACGCCTTATCCCCGGCGGAAATTGTCCACCTCCTGGGCGAAGTGGGCGCGTATGGCGTCAACTTTCACGATAACGACCTGATCCCCATAGACGCCACCCCTGCCGAAGCCGCCGAAATCAAAAAATCGTTCCGCCAGGCGTTGGACGATACCGGCCTGGTTGTGCCCATGGCCACGACCAATCTTTTCGCCAGCCCCATCTTCCGTGATGGCGCTTTCACCAGCAACGATGCCAAAGTACGCGCCTATGCCCTGCAAAAAACGATGAACGCCATTGACCTGGGTGTGGAGTTTGGCGCCACCACTTACGTCTTCTGGGGTGGGCGTGAAGGTACAGAAACGGACGCCGGCAAAAACCCGTTGGACGCCGCCAAATGGTTCCGTGATTCGCTCAATTTCCTTTGCGAATACGTCCTCGACCAGGGGTACGACCTGAAATTTGCCCTGGAACCCAAACCTAACGAACCACGCGGCGACATTTACCTGCCCAACGTGGGCGCGATGTTGGCCTTCATTGAGACGCTCGATCACCCGGAAATGGTGGGCCTCAACCCGGAAGTAGCCCATGACACCATGGCCGGGCTGAATTTCGTCCATGCCATCGCCCAGGCATGGGATATGGGCAAACTGTTCCACATTGACCTGAACGATCAGATGATCGGTCGTTACGACCAGGATTTCCGCTTTGGCGCGGCCAATCTCAAGTCCGCCTTCTTCCTGGTGAAGTTCCTGGAAGATGTGGGCTACGCCGGCAGCCGTCACTTTGACGCCCACGCCTACCGCTCCTCCGATTATGAAGACGTGAAGGCATTTGCGCGGGGTTGTATGCGCACCTATCTCATCCTGAAAGAGAAGGCCACGCAGTGGAACGAAGACGCCGAAATTCAAGACCTGGTTGCCGAAATCACGGCCGACGACGGCAGCATGGATGGCTTCAAAGGGGCCTATTCCCGCGCCAAAGCCGCCGCCCTCAAAGCCCACCGCTTTGACCGCCAGGCCATCGCTGCCAAAGGCCAGCCTTACGAACGGCTGGATCAACTCACGGTTGAACTCCTGTTGGGCGTGCGGTAACATAAGCTACCTATCAAGTGCCAGGCACAGGGCGTAATGCTCCTGGTTAGCCAGAGTGGGAGTGCCCTGTACCTGGCACTGCACCAAGGAGAGGTTATGAACCAATTTCAGCAGTTTACGGCCGTGATCGAACGAGAAGATGATGGATTTGTAGCTCTCTGCCCTGAACTGGATATTGCCAGCCAGGGGGATACAGTGGAGGAGGCCAGGCAAAACCTGATTGAAGCCATTGAACTTTTCCTGGAAGAAGCTGATCCATCTGAAGTGCAGCAACGCCTACAATCGGAAATTTTTATCACACAGGTAATGGTTCCAATTGGGTAAGTTACGAAACCTTTCCGGGCGAGAAGTGTGCAAAATTCTCGAAGAACAAGGTTTCGTCCAGGTGCGACAGCAGGGCAGTCACATCATTATGCAGAGGCGAATTGTGAACTCGACAACTACTGTGCCTGTTCCCAACCATAAAGAAATACGCCAGGGGATGTTACGTTCTATCATTCGTCAATCAGGGCTGCCTCGTGCGCTGTTTGAAGCAGAGTGACCCACCTGGACATCATATTAGAGTGGTAATCATGGACTATTTTCTAGGCATTGACAGTTCAACAACGGCGACGAAGGCGTTGTTGATGGATGAATCCGGCGCGGTGGTGGGGGTGGCCTCGTCGGAATATGGCTACGAGACGCCACGGCCGTTGTGGAGCGAACAAGACCCGGCGTTGTGGTGGCAGGGTACGGTGGCGGCGATCCGGCAGGTGGTGGCGAACACGGCCGTACCCCCCCACCACATCCGCGCCATTGGCCTTACCGGGCAGATGCACGGGCTGGTGCTGCTGGACAAACACGGGGCCGTCCTCCGTCCGGCCATCCTCTGGAATGACCAGCGCACCGCCGCCCAATGTGATGCTATCCGCGCCCGCCTGGGCAAGGAACGGCTCATCCAGATCACCGGCAATGACGCCCTCACCGGCTTCACCGCCCCCAAAATCTTGTGGGTGCAGCAGGAAGAGCCGGATATTTACGGCCAAATTGCCCACATCCTGCTGCCCAAAGATTACGTCCGTTACCAATTGACCGGCGAGTTTGCCATAGACAAAGCCGATGGCGCGGGCACCATCCTGTTTGACCTGAAACGGCGCGATTGGTCGCCGGAGGTGCTGGCCGCACTGGAAATCAATCCCGCCTGGCTGCCGCCGACGTTTGAGGGCACGGCCGTAACCGGACATCTCTCAGTTACCGCCGCCGAAGCTACCGGATTGCCTGCCGGCATTCCCGTCGTCGGTGGCGGCGGCGATCAGGCCGCCAACGGCGTCGGCGTTGGCGCGGTGGCGGAGGGTATTGTCGCCCTCAGCCTGGGCACATCCGGCGTGGTGTTTGCGGCCACAGACACACCGGCCATTGAACCGGACGGCCGTCTGCACGCCTTTTGCCACGCTGTACCCGGTAAATGGCACTTCATGGGCGTCATGCTCTCGGCGGCGGGCAGTTTGCGCTGGTTCCGCGATGCCCTGGCCCCCGGCATGGAATTTGGCGATCTGGTGCAAGAAGCGGAAACGATCCCCCCTGGCAGCGATGGCCTGCTCTTTTTGCCCTACCTGACGGGCGAACGCACCCCCCATCCCGACCCGTTGGCGCGGGGGGCGTTTGTGGGGCTGACGGTGCGGCACGGCCGTGCCCATATGACCCGCGCCGTGTTGGAAGGGGTGGCCTTTGGCCTGCGGGACAGTTTTGAATTGATGAAGGGGGCGGGGCTGACGGCCGTGACGCAGGTACGCATCGCTGGCGGCGGTGCCAAAAGTCCACTCTGGCGGCAAATCCTGGCCGATGTGTTTAATGCCGAACTGGTGACGGTGAACACGGCCGAAGGCGCGGCCTATGGCGCGGCGCTGCTGGCGGCTACCGGCGCCGGTACGTTTGCCACTGTAGCGGAGGCGTGCCAGGCCACCATCCAGATTACCGGTTCCACAGCGCCGCGGGCGCAGACGGCCGTTTACCAGACGCTTTACCCCCGTTATCGTGAACTGTACCCCGCCCTCCGCCCCATTTTTCACCAGCAATCCTAAATATTACCAGAGATGGCGATTAAAATTGCGCCTACACAAAGCAAAGCCCACCTTTCGCAAAGCTCAGGGCAGGCGCTTCGTGGGCTGGGTGCCAGTCGGCGAAGGCCGACTTTGCCTTCTGTTGGTGCAGATTTATCTGCTCTGTCTTGTGATGTGAACATTGCCCATCTTTTTCCTGCCTGTTACCATTCAGGCAGGAGAAAGAGATGCCCAAAAATTCCGCTGACAGCCTGACCATGAGACAGCCGATTTCTCAAGCAACCACCCGTTGCCGAAATCGGCCGTTTGTGCTGACTGCCCTTTGTTTGTTGCTGTTGCTGGTGGCGTGTGAAATGCCGGGTGAGGAGGTGGTGGCGCCTACCGCCATCCAACCGTTGGCCACACTGGCCCTGCCGCCGCAAAACGAGGCCATGCCGACCCCCACGTCGGCTTTAGCCACCCCCACTCCCCCGGAAACTGCCGCTCCCTTGCCCACCGCTACTTATGACGGCGCCCTGGCCGATTGGACAATCCTGGTGTATATGGCTGCGGACAATAACCTGGAGGAGGCTGCCTTGCTGGACATCAACGAGATGGAAGCGGCGGGCAGTTCCGAACGGGTTCATGTGTTGGTACAGATTGACCGGGCGGCGGGGGAATCGGCGGCGTGGGGGGATTGGACGGACACGCGCCGCTATCGCATCCTGGGCGACGCCGACCCGTTCACCATTACCGCGGAACCGCTGCTGACGTTGGGGGAGCAAAATATGGGCGACCCGGCGGTGCTGGCCGACTTTTTGCGTTGGGGGGCGGCCAATTACCCGGCCAACCGCTACGCCCTCATTTTGTGGAATCATGGGATGGGGTGGCAGGGTTTTGCCTTTGACAATGACACCGCCGACTACGGTGCGCCCGATCATCTCAGTCTGGCCGATCTGGACGGGGCGCTGGCGCTGGCGGGGATAGGGCCATTGGATATTGTGGCCTTTGACGCCTGTCTGATGGGGCAGTTGGATGTGCTGGATGTGTTACGGCCGTATGTCCAATACGCCGTTGCCTCTGCGGAACTCACCCCTGGCCTGGGCTGGAATTATGAAAGCCTGCTGCGTGCCCTGCATGCCCGCCCGCAGATGGACGGTCGGGCACTGGCCGGGCAGATGGTGGACAGTTTCATCAGCCATTACACGGCCGTTGCCAGAGAAGATTTTGTCACCCTGGCGGCCGTTGACCTGGCGCAGGTACCGGCGCTGACGTACCAGGTGGAGCAGTTGGCGGCGGCGCTGGCGCAGGAGCCAGCCTTTGTGGCCAGCGCCATTGGCGACGCCCGCAGCGGCGCGGAAACGTTTGCCCGCGTTTACCCGGATCAGGTAGACCATTTTGCCGCCGTGGACCTGCACCACTTTGCGGCGATTCTGGCCCAGCGCAGCCCGGAAGCGGCGGTAAGGGAGGCGGCGGAAGGGGTGATGACGGCCGTGTCCAATGCCATCCTGGCCCAGGGGCGCGGCGCTGGCTTCAAGAACAGCCAGGGCATTGCCGTCTACTTTCCCCGCCGCGCCGAGTTTTACGACGAGATGTATGAGGGTGCGACCAGTCTGCCCAATTGGAATGCCTTTTTGCAAAGTTATCATCAGGTGGGGCAGGCGGCGCTGTCGCCGCCCACCATCAGCTTGTTTAACAAATTGAATGACGTGGTGGGCGTGCAAGACCCGGCCTTCATCCAGTTTCAGGTGGCGGGGCGAGATATTGAAGCGGTGCGGCTGCTGGTGACGCAGAATGGGGACGACGGCCGTCGCCGCCTGGTGGAGTATGACAATCTCATCCCCGAACCGACTTATTTGCCCGACGGCAGCCAGATTGTGGAATGGCGCGATGGGGTGCATGACGACTTTTTCGTCTGGGATACGGAAGTGACTTATCTGTATGACGCCGACGGCAACGGCGATTACGTGGTCATGTGGCCGACGGTATTGGGCAGCACCCAATTCACCGTGCAGGGCCGCCTGCGCCGCGCCAATGAAGAGGGGTACGTGGACGCCAATCTGGTCTTTGACCACAGCACCGGCCAACTGAGTAAGGTGTGGGCGGTGCAATCCAACGAAAGTGGCGCGCCGGCGGAGATATTGCCGCAGCCAGGCGACGAATTTCAGCTTTATGACTTTTTTGAGGCGGACGCCACCTTTAGCCGCGAACCGGGTCTCAGCCTGACGTTTGATGGCGACGGGCGGTTGTATTACGAGTGGCTGCCGCTGCCCGACGGCCGTTACAGTCTGGGCATGGCGGCGGATAATGTGGCCGGGGATACGGCCGTGCAGTTCCTCGACCTCACCGTAGCCAACCGGCCGGAACTGGCCGATTTCCAGGCGTATCTGGACCCGTACCTGGGTTTCCGCTTCCTTTACCCACAAAGCTGGCACGAACCCCGTTACCAGGAGACGTTGCTTTACACCGCCAGCCAGATCACCGATACGCAACTGCTGATCACCATCTACCCCAACCTGGTCGGGGACGCGACGGTAGAGACGCTCAAACAACAAACGTTGCAGCAATTTGGCGCGGTGGATGTACTCTTCGAGGAATCGCGGGTGGTGGATGGGCGGCAGGCGCTCAGCACGGCCTATGGCTACACCAATGCGGATGGCATCGCCCATACCGGCATTTTCCTGACCTTTATTGACGCTAACCGGAATGGATATGTGGTGGATGTGGACGGCCGTAGCAGCGACGAGGCCAACACCCTTGCCCATATGCACACCATCGCCGCTACCTGGGAATTTGGGCAGGCGGCGCTCGGTTTGCAGCCGGGGCAGTGGGCGACCATTGACCTGGACAGCTTTAGCGTGGCCCAACCGGCCAACTTTGTGTACCAGCCGGCCAAAGGCTGGGAGCGGTTTAACGCCGGGCAATACACCTTTGTCGCCCTGCGCAGCCAGCCCGCCAGCCGGGATACGGCTGATGTGGTGGCGGCTCTGGTGCGCGACGCGGGTGCGGGTGTGGACAATTTCCGCGCTAGTGAACCGGCGCTGTTTCCGCTGGCCGGGTACGTCTGGCATCGGGTGGAGTTTAGCTATGACGTGGCCGGATTGGGTACGGTATGGGGCTTCATCATGGCGCGGGTGCAGGATGGGCAGGAGGTCGTCGCCTGGGCAGAAGCGCCGTCCGCCAGCTACAACCACCTGGCCAACACCGTCTTCCTGACGATGATCGCCGACATGACGCTGCGGTGAACAGGTGAGGGGGTGATGGGGTAAGCAGGTGAGGGATAGCCTAAAGTGGATGTAGACCTGCTTGTGCCCAGATGCTTCGTGCTGTCACAATTAGTTCATGGTTCATCTGCAAGACATCAATGGTGGCACGGCCACAAGGAGTCAGACCAATCAGGTAACGGCCGTCCGCATCCCAGGCGAAATGTTCGTTCCAGCTTTGTTGGCGGGGGTTGTAAAGAGCGACAGTTTCACCAGTTTCGTTGTCTATCCCTTCAGTTTTAGCCCATTTACGGCCGTTGCAGGCTGAACAGGCCAGACACAAATTCTCTAGTACAGTTTCGCCGCCCAACTTAACCGGGATAATGTGGTCTATTTCCCCGGCAATGCCGCTGATACGTTCATGGGTTTGGCAATACTCGCAGCGATAACCGGCGCGTTGGCGCACAAAGGTACGTAGTTCTGGGGAAATGATAGAAGCTGTCACGAGGGGAGTTCTGGCAGAGGTAAAGCGTCTAATTCAACCGGATGGCCCCGTTGGGCCAGGATAGCTAATGCCTGCGCCCGGCGCAAGAGAGAGTGGTAATATGCGGCCAGCAGGTCTTGCTGTTCGGCCATCTCGGCGGCGGTCATCTTTCGTTGCCCGGCAAGCTGGTTTAACTGCATCAGCCGCGTCTGCCCGGCCAATGAGAAAGAAGGTTTTGCGGCCGCCCACAACGCATCATCACTAAAGAGGTGCATTGCCGCCAATTCGCGGGCCAATTCTGGTGGCGCGTCGGGCGGTGCAGGTAGGCTGGATTCAATGGCGCTGTGCAGCACTTCATCTACCGAGCGGTAGGTCAGTTCAGCTGCCCGTTTGAGTTTACGGTAGGTAGATTCCGGCAAATCTATGGCAATCGTTTTTTCAGCCATCTGCTATCCGTCCTTCGATCCACTTTTATAGAACCAAACTCTAACAACAGGGGTAAAGTGTGTCAAGTGATAGATCAATCTCCGCGCCAACGGGCACAAAAAGCAGCCGTTCGCCGGGATTAGTGAACAGTTCCAATCGATATTAGTCTGCACGGTAAACAACCGATTTCTTCAAGAAATTGGATGTCTATCATGCCTAATAGCCACCCGCTATCTCGCCTGAAAACACCTCCAAATACCAGATGCGCCCCTCATCGTCCAACAGCCGCACCTCACCGTCACTTTCCCACCTTAGCAGGGTAAAGTTGTGGTCGTTGGCGGGCAGGATGGTGGTGGCGGTGAGTGTATCTATGTCTACGCGGACGATGGCCGTTGTCCGCGGCTCCAGGTTGCATGGATTGAGTACCTGCGTTAGCAGCAGCTGTTGACTACCGGGTGACCATTGCAGGCTGCCCATATCCCAATTACAACCGGGATCGGGCAGGGGGATGGATTGCTCGGCGCCCGTTTCCAGATGGCGAATGAGAAAGCCACGCCCGTAGGCAGCGTTGACCGCCAGTTGTGTGCCATCGGGCGATACGTCCATGACCAGGCCGATGAAGGGGGTCATTTCTGTCAATTGGCCGCTGCTTAAATCCAGCCGCCATAGATCGCCGCCATTGACGGAGGTGGCGCAGCCATCGGGTGAGGGCACGTTGCTGAAGAAAAGGTAACGGCCGTCATTCGACCACCTGATGGGCAGGGGATGAGTCCAACCTAAACCATAAGGCCGCCATTCGTCAACGGCCGTCCACATCACACTCCCATCCGTCCGCGCCACCTGAAAGGCCACATGATATTTGCCGTCAGGAAACTGCTCTTTTTCAGCTTCTTCCGACGGCATCGGTTCCGATGATTGGCTGGTGACGAGCCACTGCCCGTCAGGTGATACGGTAAGCGGCGGAAAGAGGGCCTCCCACTGAGGCACAATGCCGATTAACTGCGCGTTGGGGATAATTTCCACCAGTTCCTCCCCATCCGCCGAGAGCCGCCAGATGGGGGAATCGGCTGATTGATCGTCAAAAAAGAGGTAACGGCCGTCGGGCGACCAATCCAGTACGGGCATGGATTGCACGTCAAATGTATGCCCCCAGGCCGGTTGATCGGTTGCCCGATTGGTAACAGATAAACGGGTGTTCAACCAGGTTCCATCGGCGGTCATATGGGCATTCCACTGCGCTTCCAGGTTGTCTTTGGAAATCTTCGGCCACCCGTCAAAAGGGAAGTTTAGCGAACACACAGGCATCCAATTGGCGACATCCATTGTGATTTGTCCGTTTTCTGTCCAGCAAAAATCGGAGGCGCTGCTGGCGATGCCAGATTGGGTGACGGCAACCATCTCGTTGCTGCCCGTCGTCAGGTCTATCACGCGAATTTCGCCATCGTAATAACCATCATATGGCTCCCGGCTTGTAAAACAGCAATCATAAGCCAGCTTTGTTCCGTCTGGCGACCAGAGCAGGTTGAAGACAGCGCCTCTGCCGGACGAGGGGGCTAATTCCTGGCTGATGCCAGTGACTACATCTACGATTTTGATGCCATTGCTGGCATAGGCCAGGGTGCGGCTGTCTGGCGACCAGGCCACTTCCCACGCGCTGGGAAGGGTGATTTCACTACCGGTAGCCAGGTCTAACACGCGGGTGGCGTCGTATGAACTGAGTTGGGCAATGTAACGGCCGTTGGGGGAGATATGTGGCCGCCTGTCCCGGTAATCTGGCTGATCAGGGTTCCACCCTAAGAAGTTTCCCGTTGTCAACTGCTCAATCCGTACCCCATGAACGTCACTGCGCCACAGTTCGTTGTCACGGGCGAATAAGAGTACCTGGTCCGTTTGCAGCGGGTAAATGGCGTCGGGTGGGGGGATTAGCGTAGCAGTTGATGTGGGCAGGAGAGTGGCAGTGGGCAGGGGTGTGGGTGGCACGGCCGTTGGCGTCATGGCAGGTGATGGCTCGTTTGGGATGGCTGTTGGCGGTGATGCGGTGTGGGTGGGGGTAGGTACGGCCGTAGCCACCTCCCGCGTTACTGTAACCGGTACTGGCTCAACGGTACAGGCTGCTAGAAGTATGAACAGGAAAATTAGAATGTGCCTCATCACTCATACCGTAATAAGTGGAGTGAGGAGAGCAGCATGCCCTCGTGCTGCTCGTTCGCACGAGGGCGTGCGAACTCCTCAACTCCAGGTTGATCGGGTGCTACTCTTCTTGCGTCAACGCACCGGAAGATATGTCCATTCGCCAGGTGTTGCCGTCCTTATCAACCAACCGGATTTCTGGCTGCGCGGGGTCGGGCCAATCGAGGATTTGCAGGCGGCGGTCATCCTGGGTGATGAG
The DNA here is from genome assembly GCA_019637635.1 of Anaerolineae bacterium. Classification (GTDB taxonomy): domain Bacteria; phylum Chloroflexota; class Anaerolineae; order Promineifilales; family Promineifilaceae; genus CAADGU01. Next base: position 17,548 of record JAHBVI010000040.1, on the reverse strand, counting down.
GGTAGTGGCAGTCATATTGTCCAGGTTGACGCGCACGATGCTGCTGCTTTCGGTGGGCTGGCAGGCATTGTGGATCAGGGTGAGGACGGCCGTCTTCCCATCCGCCGACCAGTGAATTTGGCCCGTTTGTGCATATTCCCCAGGCGCAGAAATAGCCGCGCTTTGCTCCGCGCCGGTTGCCAGAGAACGGACAACAAACGAGACGACACGGCCGTCATAGCCGGTATAGGCCAGAGTGGATTCATCGGCCGACAGGGAAAGGTTGAGGGTTTTGCCATCCGGCAGAATCTCAATGATACTGCCATCGTTGAAGTCGAAGCGGTAAAGGTCGGTACCGTTGCTGTAATACAGGCAGCCATCCGGTGAACTGAGGTTGGTGTAATAGAGGTAACGGCCGTCCGCCGACCATTGATACACGGCAGGCCAGATGTATCCCAGGCCATAACCGCGCCATTCGGCCACTGGCGCCCAGGTGGTCGTGCCATCGCTCACGGTCAGGGAAACGTACAGTTTTTCCAGGTCGCCCACGACGATGGGTTCAGATTGAGCGGCGATGGCCTGCCAACGGCCGTCGGGCGAGACCGTCGTGGTGGTCATCATCTCTAATTCGGCCGGGTCGGGCAGAGTGTCTTCCGGTGTGGGCGTAGCCACTGGCGGTACGGCCGTGACCGTGATTGGCGAGACTTTCAGCGTTGGTTCAACCAGCAGCGAGGCGATGAGGGCATCGAGCAAGGCCAGATCAGGCGTAAAAGCGGTGGTGGGTAAGGCGTTGAGGTTGGCCGTTGTTTGCTCCAGGTAGTTTTGCCGATCGCGGGCAAAGGCAGCGTCATCGGCGATGGTGTTGTCGGCGGGCAGGCTGCTGCTTTGCACGGGGAAGAAGGCGGCAATGTAGTAGGCGCGATCGGCCGTGACGCCCTGGAAGGTGTAGTAGATTTCCTGGTTGTTAATCTGGCGCGGCTCCTGGTTGAACTGCGTCAGGTAACGCATACCTGCGCCGTTTTGGAAGGCCAGGAAACGCATCTGTGCCTGTAAATCTTGCTGGCCGTTGGGGGGCGGCAGGTGCGGCAGCGCGCCGTTGGGCAGGTCGGGGCGATCCCGCAGCAGATCATTCAACTGGGCGATTTGGGCGGCGGCCATCGGGTTCATGGCGGCGTAAGCGTCCAGCGGGAAGATGGGGATTTGTGGCTGGTCGGGAACGTTGACGGTTTGATGGTAGCGCGTCCACTCGTCCGCATAGGTGTCGCTGAAGGTGAAGGCGATGTGGTCGGGCATCACGTCAAACAGGAAGTCATCGGGGCCGGTAGACGGCCGTCCCGCCACTACCGCCGTGCTGAGAGTTGCCGCCAGATACGGGTCATACTGAAAACTGACGCCGTGTTCGCCAATACCGGCGATGCTACCGCTGCCAGGTTCAGGCCGGTAGGGCTGCGAACCATCGGCGAAGGGTGGGCCCAGGACGGCGTTGAGAACAGCAAGTACGGCCGTATCCTCACCCCAATAATTCACAATCAAATTATCCTGCGCCCAAAAGTGGGGCACGCCTTCACCATCCCAATGGGTGACGGTCTCGTTTTCTCCGTCGGTCACAACATATTCATACCCTGTGGGTGAGATGTGGTCACTGACAGCCTGACGAGCGGCCGTATCACTAAACTCAAAAACATTGACGTTGATCCCGTTGATGCTCAGATGCCAGAGGGTCATGTCGTCGCCAGGGAAGAGGCTTTGTTCAGGGGCACGGCCGTCATTCTCCACCGTCGCGCCAGATGTGCTAAGAGAGGCAATTATTTGGTCAACAACGGTTTTTTCGGCAATGGGTGTGGCCGGAGTAGCTGTGCTGACAACAGTGGACACGGCCGTTGCCGTAGCTGTGGCGGTTGCTGTGTCCGTTTCCGCCGGGCGTGATGCTGTCACCGAAACAACATCGCCACTTGGGTCAGTGGATGTACAGGCAGCCAATAATAAAAAAAGGGTCAATAAAAGAACAAAACAAGTGCGAAACATGATGTTTATTTGTTTATCTCCAATCTGCCAGGGATTTGGAATGTCAGACCGACATTCTCATACCACCAGCATAAAAAATATCCCATCCCGTTCACCCAACGTGATGCCGATTATTTCAGAGTGCGATTTATACGATTGGCAGGCGGGAGTTAACGATCTGGCGATTCTGTGAGGAATTTGTCTGGCTGCCACATGCTTTCGATGAGAGCGGTCTGTTCCTGGCGGCGTTGGGTGAGGGTGGCGTGCAGGTGGGCGGCACGGCCGTTTACCAATTCCACCAGCCCTGCCACATGCGCCACCAGCCGGTTCATGTGTTCTTGCCACAGCTTGAGCCGTTCGTTAAAGTTGGCGGCTGTTAACAGTTGGGTTGCCAGGGACAGAAATGAGAACGGGGAATCGGCCAGTTCCGGGCGTTGGGGGTCATGGTCTTGCCAAAAAGGCTGGGACATATCCTGTAGTTCGCGTTCGAATGACTCCAACGACAGTTGGGCGTTGTGCGAATCCTTCAGCAGTGCATCCAGCAGTTGGGTGTAGTTGATGGCCGAGACCTGGATGGTGAATAGTCGTTTCTGGATAGTCGTAAGGGCGGTGTGGGCGGCACGGCCGTGCGCCAATGCTTCCTCCACCTCCTTGAGCATGGCCGCTGTTTGGGCCAATGATTCGGTGATGGTCTGCAACTGCCGGGCTTCGGCCGTGTCCAGATTGAGCAGAAACTCTTTTTGCTGCTCTTGCCGCGCCTGGTAGATTTCTTCACAATCGGCCAGTGTGACCAATTGTTCGTTCAGGTGAGCCAGGTTGTTCTGTAAGGAGGCAATGCGCTGTTCGCACTGTTCATAGGTCAGCTTGGCTTCCAGATACTCTTGAAGCTGCTGCGCCAATAATTGCTCATGCCGTCCCAGGGCGCTAAAAACAATAGTGGCGATGCCCACCGATTCCAGTTCGGCTACGTCCAGCCATTCATTTTGCCGTCGCTGGGCCAATAGAGGCAGTTCGTCTTGTTTTTGCGCTAACTCCACGTCAAGGGCCGCCATCATGTCCAGGATGCGGTCTCGTTCCAGGATTGCTTTGCGAGCGGCTATCAGCTCCAAATTAAGTTCGGCAAAGGCGTCACGAGTATTCATAAGCAGCCAGGTTTGTATCAAAAACCCGGCTGTTGGTCTAATTTTTAGGGGTCGGGTTTAAGCAAGACGGGTAGGAAGTGATGGTGATCGAGGATGCCGATGATGAAGGAGCTATCGCTTTCGTCATATTGGGTGGGGCTGAGGGTGTTGCTGACGCGAATGGTGTACAGGTTGGTACTCATGCTCAGCGGGATTGTCCAGGTGAACGGGTTGTACCCCGTTATCGTTAAGGTGTGTGAGACCTGCGCGTTGGGCAGCAAATCCACCTGCATGGCCGGGGTCAATACCGTCTGCCAGGTAACGCTTAACACATCACCAGGGGCAAATAGTTCGCCGCCGTTGGGGGCGGTCACGGTGATGAGGGCAGGCGTGGGCACGGGGGTGGGAATCGGTGTGGGCGTCGGCGGGGGTGGGCTGCCCACCAGGAAGGTGTGTTGAACCGTCTGGTTATTCACCGTCACCGCAAATTGCCAGTAGCCTTGTGGCGCATTGGTTGGCAGAGCAAACGACCACCACCACCAGGAAGCGGCATAGTGGGGATCGGGGATGTTGTGCTGCCAGCTTTGGTAAACTGAGCCGTTGGGCCGGTAAATGGTGTATTGGCTGGGCAGGCTGGCTAACTGGTCGCGGTAATAGGTGGTGAAGTAAATGGTATCGCCGGGGTTAAAGCTGTCGGCTTCGTGGCTTTGTTCGGGTGTGGAACATTCAGTGATCAACGGGGCAGCATAACCGGTGGTGATTTTGTTCACGGCCGTGTCATAATAAGGCGGCTGCTCAACCCACAGCGAATTGGGGTTCATGTTGTTGCACGTTCCAGCATAAGGGTCCAGGATTTGACCGGTAATTGTTTGAACTTCGAAGTGTAAATGAGGGCCGGTGGAACTGCCAGAGCTGCCGACAACACCCAGATATTCACCCTGGGCCACCCATTGGCCGACCTGTTTGGACGTCAACGAACCGTTTTTCATATGCCCATACCAGGCAATGCTGCCATCGCTGTGCTGGATGTGGATGGCATTCCAGGGCAGGCCGGTGAAGGAGCAGTTGCGGTCAAAATTGCCGTCTTGCCGCAGAACAATGACACCGGCAGCGGCGGCCACTACCATGATCTCATTATTGTCCATGCGGCTCCAGGGGAAGGGCCAGGAGAAGATGTCTGATCCGGGGTGGTTATAGCCGGAGTAGGTGTCGTAGGTGCGCTGCCCGCAGGCATAGTCGAGCCGTTGATAAGGGTAGTTGGGATTATGGTCTACAAAATTGGACATGCCATGATAGCCAAAATCATCCAGGTGCGGCGCTGCCTGCACCGGCCAACCGAAAGAAACGGTCTCCGGGGCAAAGGCCAACGGCAGCGTCCCCTGGTCTTGTAACTGCTGCACGCTGGCTTGAAGCTGGCTTTCAATTTGCTGCCGTTGGGCGTCGGAGATATGGTCATCGGGGAAAAAGTATTCGCCGCCGCCGCTGCCCTGGGGGAGATGATTGGAGAACTGGTAAACGGCCGTGTCCCCCCCATTTCCCTGAAGCGACACCGGCGCCTCCCGGTTCGGTCGCGGCGCATAAAAGCGCAAACCGGCCACGGCGGCCGAAACAAAAACTAAATTAAAAACAACCAGACAGATAATGATCCCAATGGCTCTACGATTCATATGCTTCCCTGTGTGACAGATATTGGCTGTAGCCGATTTCTAACCGCGCCCCAGCCAGCCCAAGCTTACCGCCGCCCCCTGGCAGCGGCTATCAAGAAGCGGTGAAAATAAGGTGAGGGGAGAGATCAGAGATTGAGAGATTGCCAATCTCCCAGTCTCTCAACCTCCCAATCTCCGTTCTTTGCTCCGCCCGCTCATTGCCGCTATAGTCACTCCTTATGGAACCAATCAACGGCAAAATTATCTTGAAGGCGGGGCGGGAGAAACCGGTGCGGCAGCGCCATCCCTGGGTCTTTTCCGGGGCGATAGGGCGGGTGGAAGGGCAGCCCGAACCGGGTGACCTGGTGTTGGTGGCCGACAGTCACGGCCGTGCCCTGGCCTCCGCTTACTACAACCCCCATTCTCAAATTCGCGCCCGCATCCTCAGTTGGGACGTGGACGAAGCGATTGACGTTGCTTTCTGGCGGCGTCGCCTGGCGCGGGTTGTCGCGGTGCGGCAGCTTTTGGCCCTGGGACCACTAACGACAGCGTACCGCCTGGTGAATGCCGAAGCCGATGGGCTACCGGGGCTGGTGGTGGATCGGTACGGCCGTACTCTGGTGATGCAATGTCTCACGTTGGGTATTGATCGGCGCAAAACGATGCTGGCCGAACTGCTGGCCGATTTATTGCTGCCAGAGAGCATCCTCGAACGCTCCGACGTAGACGTGCGCCGCAAAGAAGGGCTGGCGCTAACCACCGGCCTGTTATGGGGCGCCAACCCACCGGATACGATGGAGATTTTAGAAAATGGGCTGCGCTTTCAGGTGCAGTTAACCGCCGGACACAAGACAGGTTTTTATCTGGATCAGCGAGAGAACCGGGCGGCGGTTTGCCAGCCCCACCTGGTGGCCGGGAAAACGGTGCTGAACGTTTTTGCCTACACCGGCGGTTTTGGCGTATATGCGGCGGCGGCGGGCGCGGCGACCATCACCCACATTGACAGTTCCGTGGAAGCATTGGAGCAAGCAGAGGCCACTATGGCCCTGAATGGGTGGACACGGCCGTCGGACGAATACATTGCCGGTGATGCTTTTGAAGTGCTGCGCTACTACCGCGACGCCGGGCAAACCTTTGATGTAGTCATCCTTGACCCGCCCAAGTTTGCGCATAGCCAACAGGATGTAGAGCGCGCCTGTCGTGGATACAAGGATTTGAACTGGCTGGCGCTGCGGCTGCTGAATCCGGGCGGTCTGTTAGCCACCTTCTCCTGTTCCGGGCTGGTGTCGGCGGATTTGTTCCAGAAGGTGCTGTTTGGCGCGGCCGTGGATGCCGGGCGCGATGTTCAAATCATCCGTTATCTGCACCAGGCGGCCGATCATCCGGTGCTGCTTTCTTTTCCGGAATCAGCGTATTTGAAAGGGTTTTTGTGTTATGTGGGGGCAGAGTGTTAAATAATTTATGCTTTTTGTTTTCTGCGGTAACAAGGTCTGCGCAATTGCATTATCCGGGTGTGTGGCGAATGGTTGATAGGAAACGGCCGTTGTTTGCGCTTTAATACCGGCAATTCAATAGTGGCAAAACCCACAGGAGAAAACAATGAAAAACGAAAAGCAAACCAAAACCAACGCTTTCGAGCATGTGCTGAAAGTCACGGGGTCTCCCCAAATCTTCTATGATGGAAAACCGGTACCGGAATGGCTGCAACTGCCTGTCTCGGACATGGAACACCGCGAAAAAGCTGAAGCAATTCCCGACTGGGTGTTACAACCCGTATTTTTCTAGCACATTTAACGCCGCCTCTGGTGAGGCGGCGTTTTTGTTTAACTGAAAACATTACCGGGCAACGGCCGTACCCGGTAAATCTCCATCACCCCTTTGCCTTTCACCTCAATCATGCGCGACGATTCTCCATCCACCAACCCCACCACCTTTTCCCAGGCGGCCTGGCTCAAATTGACGCTGTTGGCCGTGCCGTGGCTTTCAATGCGCTGCGCTGTGTTTACTGTGTCCCCCCAGACATCAAACAAATACTGCCGCCGCCCCAAAATTGCGCCCAAGACCGGCCCCACGTGAATGCCCACGCGCACCTGCCAGGGGTCAGGTAACTGCCGCGCCAGTTCCACCATTTCCCAACCACATTGAATCGAGCGCAGCACCGGATTCTCCAGCCGGTCAAACAGCCCGGCGACGGCCATAAAGGCATCGCCATCCGTCTTAATTTTTTGCAGCCCATGTTTCAGGGAGGCGTTTTCATAGACGGCAATCATTTCCTGCAAATTGCGCACCACGTCCACCAGCGGGTGGGTGTCGCAATAGGGTGTGAAGCCAACCACATCGGTGAACAGCACGGCCACATTTTCAAAGAGACGCGGCCGTACCCGGTTGGTGCGTTTCAATTCGTCAATGATTGCTTCCGGCAGGATGACCCGCAGCAGTTCGTCGGCGCGTGCCTTTTCGCGCTCAATTTGCTGAATGTACATCTTTTCCCGGTCATGCCACTCCTTCTTTTCCAGGCTGGCGTTCAGCCGGGCGCGCAGCAGCACCGGGTCAAATGGCTTGGGCAGGAAGTCCTCCGCACCCATTTCGATGCCCCTGACCACGCTGGGTAAATCGTTGGCGGCGCTGATGACGATGACGGGAATGTCGCGGGTATACGGGTCAGACTTCAAATGCCCCAACACTTCAAAACCATCCATAATGGGCATCATAATGTCCAGCAGAATCACGTCTGGCGACTCAGACATCACCTTGATGAGCGCCTCCTGCCCGTTGGTAGCCGAAACCGTCTCGAAGTCCAGGTCTTCCAGTTCTTGTTCCAGGTAATCTACGTTGAACGGTTCGTCGTCAACGATGAGGATTTTGGGGCGTTTTTCCATGTAGCAGTAATCCGTAATCCGTCATCCGTAATCCGACTTCGGTTCACGGATTACGGGTTACGGATGACGATAGTTGACGGGTATTGTCAGGGTAAACGCCGAGCCGACGCCAGGGGTACTCACGGCCGTAATGCGGCCGCCGAGCAAACGCGCCAGGCTGCGGCTGAGCGCCAGACCTAACCCCACACCGCTATATTGCTGGCGGATGGCCGGGCTGGCCTGTTCAAACTCTTCAAAAATGCGGGGCAGGGCGTCGGCGGGAATGCCGATGCCGGTGTCCTGAATGGTAATGGCGACCGTATCACCTTCTGGAACGGCTTGAATAGTGATACGGCCGTGTGCGGTGAATTTGGCCGCATTACCCAACAAGTTTATCAGAATTTGCCGAATTTTGTCCTGGTCGGAGTAAATGACCGGTAAATTGGCAGGCAGTTCCTTGACGATGGCGACGCCGGGTGGAACGTTGGGCTGCACGGCCGTGACGCACAAATCCACCACCGTCGCCAGATTAAACTGGGCGGTCTGCACCTCCATGCGCCCGGCCTCAATTTTGGCAATGTCCAGGATGGTATTGATGATGCTCAACAATTGCTCGGCGCTGACCAGCACCCGATCCAGGTTGTGCAGTTGGCGGTCGGGCAGGGCGTCGCTGCTGCGGCGGCGCACAATGCGGGTGAAGCCGATAATGGCGTTCAGCGGTGTGCGCAGTTCATGGCTCATGTTGGCCAGAAAGGCGCTTTTGGCTTCGTTGGCCTGGTTAGCGATGGCGCGGGCGGCTTCGGCATCATGGGTGGCCTGGGCCAGTTCGGCGGTGCGCTGCGCCACTTTGTCTTCCAGGGCGCTGTTGTACTTTTCCAGGCGGCCGACCAACTGCGCGTTTTCCAGCGAAATGGCTGTTTGGGAAGCCAGCATGTTCAGCACCGCCAGGTGGTTGGCCGTAAATGCGCCGCTGGCTACATTATTTTCGAGATAGAGCAGCCCGGCCAGATTACCCTGTTGCAGCAGGGGCAGGCACAACACTGACTGTGGGCGGCGGCTGCGGATGACCGGGTCCTGGGCAAACTGGCTATGTGTGGCATTTTCCAGCAGCACGGCCGTGTGCGACCGCAGCACATATTGAATCAGGGACAATGGCAGGGGGAGTTCTTCGCCAGACCAGGCGGTAGGCTGCCAGCCGCCGTCTGGCGCATCGCCGTTTTCCGGGGGCAGCAGCAGGCAGCCCGTCTGCGCTCCGGCGTTTTCCATGACAATGGTCATCAACCGTTCCGTCAGGCGCGGCAGTACAATTTCGCTGGCAATGGTTTGGGACGCTTTAATCACGCTGGTCAGGTCGAGTACGGCCGTGCTGCTCACAGTCGTCGAAGCCATCGTGGCCGTTTTGGTGGTGGCGGTGACGCTGATCGTCTCGGCGCGTTCCGGCGGCGGGGCCAGGTGGGGCAGGCGGGTAGTCATTTCCGCCGTTTTGCTCACCGCCCCCCAGGCGGCGTAAGCATCATACGCCTGCCGGTGGTAAAAGGGGGCCAGCCCATCTTCCTGGACGGCGTGGAAGTTGCCTGCCAGTTCCAGCGCCAGCGCCGCCTCGTGGGGGTAATTGTGCGCCGTCGCTTGCTGGATGGCCTGGTCATACAGGTCGGCGGCGGCCACAGGGTCGCCCTGGATGCGGGCCAGTTCGGCGGCGACCAGGGTGCGCTTGTGGGCGATGTTGACCGGGGCGAAGGGGCTGAGTTTAGCCAGCTTTTTCTGGTTGGCGGCCACTTTTTTCAGGGCCGCTTTTTGTTCCGCCGGGGTGAAGGTGGGGTAAAGCGCCAGCCGGATGAGCGAATCGTACAAATAAAAGAGGGGGATGGAGTTGGAGCCGGGAATGCGCGCCAGTAATTCAGACGCTTCCTGGCTGTAGGGCAGTCCCAGTTCTGGCTGCCCAAACAGGTAACACAACATCGCTTTTTGGATGTCAAAGGCGCATAGGGCGCTGCGGTCGTTGGCGGCGCGGTAGGCGGGTACGGTACCGGCCTCGTCAAAAAATTCCCCTTGCAGCACGTAGGGCAGGGGGGTGGGATGGGAAAGGTTCACGGCCGTTTGCACATAAAAGTTGTGTACGTAATGGATTTTCTCTTTTTTGTAGTAGGCCATCACCTCGCTGTAACGGATCATTTCCGGGGTGAGTTGGGCCAGATTTTCGCCCACGTGCAGGGCGTGTTTGCTGTAGCCATAGGCGCAGTAGGTGGCAAATTCGGGGTCGCCGGCCGCCAGCGCCGCCTGATATGCCTCTTGCAAGGCGGGCAGTGTCTCCCGTAGATGCTCTTTCCAGTGGCGGACAAAAACGTTAAAGACCATGTGCGTGGAGCCGGTCATCTCCGCTGCCTGCAATTGGTCGAGTAGCTTAATCGCCATCTGGCAGTAGGCATAGCCGCCGTCATAGTCGCGCAAGACGCTGGTGAGGATGAGGCCGTAGGTAGCGTAGGCGCGGCAGGCAAAGGGGGTGTTGCCATATCGCACGTACCGCTGTGTCAGGTGCAGCACAATCAGGGCAAACAGTTCCGTGGAGACGAAGTAGGCGGTGACGCCGGCCCGCGCCAGGATGCTGGTGATAGCCAGTTGTTCAGGGTCGGTCATGCGCGGCAGGGTGAGCAGGTCGTCCGGTTTTTTGCCGCGCAAGGCGCGCCGGGTTTGCAGCAGGGCGGGTAACAGGTGGCGGCGCGTGGGATGGCGGGGCAGCTTAAGGCCAAATTGCTGCAAAACGGCTACGGCCGTGTCCAATGCTGTTTCCAACTGGTTCTGATGGGTCTGCGCCTGGATGATGGTCTCGTAGGCGGGGGTTTTGTCTAACAGGGTACGGCCGTGACCGATCACCGCTTCCGCCCAGTGCGCCATCTGTGTATACTGCCCACCCAGATTGGCGGCGGCGGCAGCCTGCGTGTATAAGGCCAGCGCCAGGTCGTAATTGCGCGTCCAGGCGGCCTCCCCTCCCAACAGGCGGATGCCGGTATCCAGGTATTCCAGCGCCGGTAAAAAGGCGGCGGATTGCATCGCTTTTTGCCCGGCGGCCAGGTTCAGGGCGGCCAGTTTGTCTCGTTCCGTTTGATTGGCGAGCAGGGGGTGGGCCAGGTTGAGGTGGTTTAGGGTGGTGAAGATGGTGGCGTCTCGTCTGTCTGGCCCGGCGGCTTGCAATAAATAGTTGCCAATTTGATGGTGGATGGCCTGTTTTTCGGCTTCGTTTAGCAGGGCGTAAGCGGCTTGCTGAATGCGGTCGTGGGCAAATTTGTAGGCAGCGTTGGTGGGCACGTCAAAAACGGCCAGCCGGTACTCGTCGTTGAGCGGGGTGATGAGACCGGCGACAATACTTTCCCAAAGGGCTACGGCCGTGTCCTGCGCGGATTGGTTATAGGCCAATGCCAGCGTGGCCAGATCAAACCGCGCCCCAATGCAGGCGGCCAACTTGAGTACCGTTTGCCCGGCGGCAGATAGCTGTTGAATGTGCCCGGTGATCAGTTCTACCACATTGTCGGTGATGTCGGTAGCCTGGATGCCGGGCAGGTCCCAACGCCAGCGCCCGGCGTCGTAGTCAAAGGCGATCAGGTCGGCGGCAACCAGCGATTTCAAAAATTCGCCGGTGAAAAAGGGGTTGCCGCCCGTTTTCGCCAGCACCAGTTCGGCCAGCAGGCGGGTTTCGGTGGGGGCGGTATGCAGGGCGTCGGCCACATACTGGTTGATGATGGGCAGCGTCAGCGGCGTCAGGGCGATGTCGTTGATGGGGATGCCGCTCTGACGCAGGTTGTTGACCATTTGCCAGACGGGATGGGTCTGGCCCACTTCGGCGTCGCGGTAGGCGCCGATGAGCAGCAGGTGGCGGGTGTGCGGCGCAGTGATGAGCCGCTGCAAGAGCTGGCGTGACCCGGCATCCATCCACTGCCAGTCATCCAGAAACAGCACCAGGGGATGATCGGCCTGGGCAAAAACGCGGATGAAGTTTTGGAAGGCCAGGGTGAAGCGGGCTTCGGCCTCGCTGGGCGGCAGCGGCGGCGGGGTGGGCTGTGGGCCGATGATCCATTCCACCGCCGGGATCACGTCTATGATCACCTGCCCATTGCCACCCAAAGCGGCTAAGAGTTGGCTGCGCCAGGCGGCGATCCGGCTCTCGCTTTCGCTGAGAAGCTGGTTGACCAATTCCTGAAAGGCGTTGATGAGGGCGGCGTAGGGGGTGTGGTGCAGTTGGTCAAATTTGCCGCTGATGAAGGCGCCGCGCTGGATGGCGGTGGCTTTGTGCAGTTCCCGCGCCAGGGAGGATTTGCCCACGCCGGCCGCGCCGGTGACGAGCAGGAGTTCCACATGGCCTTGCTGCCGGTCGGCCACGCGGCTGAAGGCGGTGAGCAGGGTTTGTAATTCGGCTTCACGGCCGTACAGATTTTGCGGCAGTTGGAAGCGGGACGGCACGTCTTGTTGGGCCAGGGGGAAGGGGGTAATACGGCCGTCCATCTGCCACTGCCGCCAACATTCCTGTAAATCTGCTTTCAGGCCGTAGGCGGATTGGTAGCGGTCTTCGGCGTTTTTGGCTAAAAGGCGCAGGATGATGTCGCCGAGGGGGGCGGGCACGGCCGTGTTCAGCGTGTGCGGCGGCTGCGGCGGGCGGGCGATGTGGGCGTGCACCAGTTCGATGGGGTCTTGCCCGGTGAAGGGGGGCTGCCCGGTGAGCAACTGGTAAAAGGCCGCGCCCAACGAGTAATAGTCGGAGCGGTAATCCATGGCCCGGTTCATGCGCCCGGTTTGCTCCGGCGAAATGTAGGCCAGGGTGCCTTCCAACACGCGCGGGCTGCGGATTTCCGGGTTTTCGCGGCTGAGGGAGGTGGAGAGGCCGAAGTCTATGATTTTGACCACGCCGGTTTCCGGGTTCCAGATGATGTTGGCCGGATTGATGTCTTTGTGGACCAGATTTTGCTGGTGGATGGCGTCTAGCTGGTCGGTGATGTGCAGCGCCAGGGGCAGGAAGGCGTCCAACGGCAGCGGGCCGTTAGCCAGCCGCGCCAATGATTGCCCGCCAAAATCTTCGACGACGATGGCCTGGCTGTTGGGGAAACTTTCCAGGGCGTAGACCTGGATCATACCCTCGCCGGTAAGCTGGCGGGTAATTTCATATTCGCGCCGGAAGCGAGCCAACCCCTGCGGCGTGGCCTGGGCCGGCTGCAACACTTTCAGGATGACGGGTTGGCCGGCGTCACTCTGGGCACGGTATACGGCCGTGTGGCTGCTCTCATACAGCTTGTCGGTGATGGTGTAGCCGGGTGGAGTCATGGGAGTGATGCGTGATGTGTGAAACGTGATGCGTGAACCTCTTGTCACGCATCACGTTTCACGCATCACGGTAGTAGACGGGAATAGTCAACGTAAACGCCGAACCCTCGCTCAGGTTGCTGGCGGCGGTGAGGTCGCCGCCGAGCAGGCGGGCCAGGCTGCGGCTGATGGGCAGGCCCAGGCCGGTGCCGCCGTACTGTTGGCGGATGGTGCTTTCGGCCTGTTCAAACTCTTCAAAAATACGGGGCAGGGCTTGCGGCGAGATGCCGATGCCGGTGTCACTGACGGTCAGCGTTAGGGTGCTACCCTGGCCGGTCAGGCGCACGGTGATTTGCCCCTGGTGGGTAAATTTGGCGGCGTTGCTGAGCAGGTTGATGATGATTTGTTTGACTTTGGCAGGGTCGGAATAGACGATGGGCAGATTGCTGCTGAATTCGGTATGTAGGGCCACGTTTTCTTTGAGTAATGGCTGCACGGTGGCGATGCAACTGGCGGTGAGGGCGGCGGCGTCAAATTCGGCCGGGTGTACGTCCATGTGGCCGGTTTCGATTTTGGCGATGTCTATGACGGTGTTGATCAGGCTGAGCAGATGGTCGGCGCTGACCAGCACTTTGTCCAGATTGTCTAGTTGTTTCTCCGGCAGAGTGGCCGCGCCGTTTTGTTTGACGATGCGGGTGAAGCCGGTGATGGTATTGAGCGGGGTGCGCAGTTCGTGGCTCATGTTGGAGAGGAAGATGCTTTTGTTTTCGTTAGCGGCTTCGGCGGCGGCGCGGGCGGCCTGGGCGTCCAGGTTGGCCTGGGCCAGGGCGGCGGTGCGCTGTTCCACCTGCTCTTCCAGGGTACGGCCGTAATCCTGCAAATAGCTATACAACCGGGCGTTTTCCAACGAGATGGCCGCCTGTGAGGCCAGCAGGTTCAGCACTTTTAGCCGGTCGGCGGTGAACGCGCCGGGGGCCAGATTGTTTTCCAGGTATAGGACGCCGGTCAGGTTGTCATGGTGCAGCAGGGGCAGGCACAAGACGGAGCGGGATTGGCGCTGGGCAATAACGGGATCGGCGGCAAACTGGCTGTCGGCGATGGCGTCATCCAGCACCAGATGTTCGCGGGTGCGGGTGACGTAATTCAGGATGGATGGTGATACGGTGGTATCGCCATCCATGTCACCGCCGGTGGCGACGATTTGCCATTCTTCTTCGTTGGGGAGCAGCAGCCAACCGGCCTGCGCCCCGGCGTTTTCGATGAGCAGGGCCATCAACCGGTTGAGCAGTTGCTCTAGCTGGATTTCGCCGGAGAGGGCCTGAGAGGCTTTGACCACGCTGCCCAGGTCGAGTACGGCCGTGCTGCTGACGCCGGTAGAGGAGGTGGTGGGACTGCTGATGGTGGCGGTCTGGGTGGCGGTGGCGGCAAAATAGCCGGGGAAGCGGCTTTCCAGGTGGCGCACTTTGGCCCTGGCCCCCCAGCGGTGGTAGGTGCGGTGGGCCTGCTGCACATGAAACTGCGCCAGGCTGCTCAGGCCGCGCTGTTCGTAGTAGCACCCCGCCAGTTCATAAGCCAGTGCTTCTTCCTGGAGGTAGCCGCTGGCGTGGGCATGGGCGATGGCTTGAGCATAGAGAGGGCGGGCGGCAGGCGGACGGCCGTAAACCCGCTCGCGTTCAGCAGCGACCAGTTCGTATTTGTGGCGGAAATTGACCGGGGCCATATCGGCCCAGATGGCCAACTTTTTCAGCCCGGCGTCCACCCGTTTTTTGATTTGTTTTTGTGCGGCGGTGGGGGCGGTGGGGTAGAGCGCCAGATGGTTGAGCGCGTCTAACATGATGATGACGCTGGTCATGTAGGTGGCGGCAATGCTTTCCTGCACGGTTTCAATTTCGGCAAAGATGGGTTGGGCGGCCTGGTAGTGGCCGAAGAGGTAGAGCAGGGTGGCCTTTTGCACCAGGTAGGAGCAGAGGGCGGGCTGGTCGCCGGCTTCGCGGTAGGCGGCTTCGCCGGTGGTTTCGTCGAAGTTGTCGCCGGTTAGCTGCCAGGGGGCGTCGGGGATGGTGTACAGGTTGACGGCCGTTTGCAGAAACATCGTCAACACATAATGCAGCTTGTACTGGTTGAAGTGGGTCATCGCCGCGGCGAACTGTTCCATCTGCGGGATGACCTGGCTGAGGGGGGCGCCCGCATAAAAGTTATGCGTGGCCAGGCTGTAGCCGCAGTTCATAGCAAATTCCAGCGCGCCCGTTTCCAGGCCGATCTGATAGCCGTTAGCCAGCGGTTCCAGCGAGTCGCGCAGGTGGTTTTTCCAATGGTTGAGGTAGTGGTAAAAGAGTTGGGCGGTGCCGGGGTAATGCGCCCGGATGTGGAGATGGTCAACCAGATTTAGCCCCAGTTCGCCAAAGGCGTAGCCGCCTTTGGTGTCGTTGAGGTAGCCGGCGAGCATGAGGCCATAGGCGGCAAAGGCGCGCGCTCCTTCGGGGTGGTTGCCATGTTGGGCATAGAGGCGGATGAGGCGCAGCACCACCAGGGCAAAGAGCAGCGGCTCGGTGAAGTAGGCGGGGCCGCCGCATTGGGTCATGATCTCGATGGTGGCGGTCAGTTGGGGGTCGGTGATGACGGGCTGGTGCAGCAGGTCGTCCGTGCTTTTGCCACGCAGAGCCAGGCGAGTTTTGAGTACATCTACCAGCAGGTGGCGGCGGGTGGGGTGGCGTGGCAGGTTGATGCCCAATTCCTGTAAGAGTTGCAGCGACAAATCCAGGTCTTCGGCCAGTTTGTTTTGGGCCAGCAGGCTGCTGAGGATGTGGCGGTAGATGGATACCCGGTCGAGCAAGGTGCGGGCGTGGGGCAGGGCGGCCTGGCTGAAACTTTCGACCAGAGGATAGTTGGCGCTAAAGGTGGCGGCGGACACGGCCGTGACGTGCAGCCCCAGCGCCAGGTCATATTCCGTTTGCCAGATGGAGCCTGCCCCGGCAGGGGGCGGCAGCAGTTCCAGGCCAATCTGGGCGTATTCCAGGGCGGTGGTGAAGGCGGTGGCTTCGTTGGCGGTTTGGGCGGCGGCCAGATTGAGCCGGGCCAGTTCCAGCCGGTTGGCGGGCTGGCTGAGCCGACCGCGCCCCAGGTTGAGGTGGTTGACCGTTTCAAATATGGCGCTGCCCCAGGGTTGGTCAGCGGGGTGGGATTGTTTGAGGTGCTGCCCAATTTGCCAGTGGACGCTTTGGCGGTCGGCGGCGGGCAGCAGGTCATAGGCGGCTTGCTGGATGCGGTCGTGGGCGAATTTGTAGGCGGGGTTGAGGTCAATGGGCTGCTCGGCCAGCCGGTAGTTGTCGCTGAGGGGGATGAGCAGGCCGTTTTGGATGGCGGGGCGCAGGGTCACGGCCGTGTCCGCCGGGGGCGCGCCATAAACCAGGGCCAGCGTGTGCAGGTCAAAACGACTGCCGATGCAGGCGGCCAGGGTCAGCGTCATTTGCGTTTTCACGTCCAGTTTTTGGATGGCGGCGGTCATCAGGGCGACGACGTTATCGGTGATTGCGGCGGCGCGAATGTGGGTCAATTCCCATTGCCAACGGCCGTGGGCGTGGTCAAAGGCGATCAGCCCGTCGGCGTGCAGCGATTTCATAAATTCGCCCAGGAAGAAGGGGTTGCCGCCGGTTTTGGCGTGGACGAGTTCGGCCAGGGCGTGGACGGCGGCGGGCGTGGTATGCAGCGTGTCGGCCACGTAGGTGGCCACGTCGGCCAGGGAGAGGGGAGTGAGGGTGATGGTGTGAACGGCCGTTCCCAGGGTGTTTACCTTTTCGATGGTTAACCAGACGGGGTGGTTGGCCGTCATTTCGTTGTCGCGGTAGGCGCCGATGAGCAGCAGGTGGGCGGTGGGCAGGCCGCCGCTGCCGCCGGTGAGCAGGCTTTGCAGCAGATGGCGGGAAGCGCCGTCCATCCATTGCCAATCATCCAGAAAGAGAACCAGCGGGTGGCTGGCCTGGGCAAAGACGCGGATGAAGTTTTGAAAGGTGAGGTTGAAGCGGGTTTCGGCTTCGGCGGGCGGCAGGTCGGGCACAGGCGCTTGTGGGCCGAGAATCAGTTCCAGGTTGGGCAGCACGTCCACGATGACCTGGCCGTTGGCGCCCAGGGCAGCCAGCAATTTTTCGCGCCAGGTGGTTAACTGGCTCTGGCTTTCGGTGAGAATCTGGTTGAGCAGGTTGTTGAAGGCGGCAATAAGCGGGGCGTAGGGGGCGTTTTGCAGCTGATCAAATTTCCCAGCGATGAAGTAACCACGCCGGGCGGTGATGGGGCGGTATAGCTCTTGCACCAGGGCGGATTTGCCAATGCCGGCGGGGCCGGCGACCAGGGCTAACTGCACCGCGCCTTGCTGCGGGTCGGCCATTTGGGTGAAGGCTTGCAGGAGGGTTTCGGTGGGTTCGGCACGGCCGTACAGCTTTTGCGGCAGTTGGAAACGGGAACCGACGTCGTGCTGCGCCAGGGGGAAAAGGGCAATGGTGCGGTTTTCTTGCCACTGCCGCCAGCACTCTTCCAGGTCGGCTTTGAGGCCGTAGGCGGATTGGTAGCGGTCTTCGGCATTTTTAGCCAGCAGGCGCAGGATGATGTCGCCGAGGCGCTGCGGGATGTGGGCGGCGATTTCCTGCGGCGGGCGGGGTGG